>CAZYRG010000201.1:0-6075 GCA_964650425.1 uncultured Flavobacteriaceae bacterium | reverse complement strand
CCCTTGCGTTGTACCACCTCAAATACCTTACTACCATCACATTTCAGGGTTTTTGATGGGTATTTTAATAATAAAGCATAATCATGTGTAGCCATCAAGATGGTATTTCCGTTTTTGTTGATGTCCTGTAGTACTTCCATGACTTCTACAGAGGTTTGCGGATCGAGATTTCCTGTAGGTTCATCAGCAATAATTAATTCAGGATCATTTAATAAGGCACGCGCAATAGCGATACGTTGTTGTTCTCCTCCAGAGAGTTGGTAGGGGAATGTAAGGTTCTTGCTTTTCATCCCAACTTTATCAAGTACTTCATCGATACGCGTTTCCATCGCTGATTTGTCTTCCCAACCAGTGGCTTTGAGAACAAAGAGTAAATTATCTTTTACAGTGCGATCATTTAGTAATTTAAAATCTTGAAAAATCACTCCTAATTTTCTTCGTAAAAAGGGAATTTGTTTTTCTTTTAACTCTCGAAGATCAAAATCAACGATGCTCCCTTCTCCTTCCATAAGCGGCAAATCGCCGTAGAGTGTTTTCATAAAACTACTCTTTCCGGACCCGGTTTTACCAATCAAATAGACAAAATCTCCTTTAAAGATTTCAACATCTACTTTGGATAAAATCAAATTCTCTCGTTGAAAAATGGAAGCGTTTTTTAATCGAAGTACCGCAGATGACATAGTAAGATTCCGTGTTTTAATTAGTGTAAATGTAAAAAGTTTCCATCAAAATTAAAGCCTCTTCGTGAGATACTTTTAAAGGAGAACATAATTATCTATAAATTATTTCGTTTTAACATAGAACTAACTTTCCAATTAAGATAGCCGCCAAACAATTTTTCTAAAGTTGTTTTGAGGATAAAGTAAAATCATTTTTGACATAGTAATCGGTATGGCTTTTGATAGAAGTAATTATCTTTAGCAAAACAAATACAAACACAAACACGAACTGCATGAACAAGAAGTTTGTTTTTCTTTTTATGGGATTTATTATAGGAATATATCCCTTTTATTCACAGCAATCCGCAATTTATACCAATGATCTGGTACAGTATAATCAGGCTACAGAATTGTATAATAATAAACATTTTTTGGCAGCGCAAACCTTATTTACTAAGGTCAAAAACTCGGGTAAAGATGTAAACCTTATAGCAGATAGTGCCTATTATGAGGCCAGTTGTGCGGTTTGGCTCAATCAAGCTGGTGCGGATCGCATGATGGAAAATTTTGTAGCACAATATCCGCTCAGCACCAAACGAAATTCGGCTTATCTCGATGTGGCTAATTACTATTTTGATAATGGTAAGTACTCTTATGCCCGCAAATGGTATGACAAGGTGGATGCAGGAAGTATGAATCGAAAGGAACGTCAACGCTATGAGTTCAATAATGGGTATGCCTATTTTACGGGACAGCGTTTCAAAGAGGCGAGTAAGTATTTTGAAAGTGTTGAAAATACAGAAGAATATGGCGCACAAGCAAAATACTATTTAGGCTTTATTGCTTATGAAGGGGATAATTATCTGGAGGCAAATGAGCTTTTTGATGAGGTCAAGGATTTGGATAAATATAATAAGAATTTGTCCTATTTTCAAAGTGATATGAGTTTCAAATCAGGGAAATTTGAGGAAGCCATCGCTTCTGGTTTGGAGCAATTGCCTAAATCCAATCCCAAAGAAAAATCGGAGCTCAATAAGATTATCGGTGAGAGTTATTTTAACCTCAATCAATATGATAAAGCAATTCCGTATCTCAAAGCGTATAAAGGGCGAAATGGAAAGTGGAGTAATACCGATTACTATCTCTTGGGTTATGCATATTATAAGCAAGGAGATTATGCTAGTGCCATTTCAGAATTTAATAAAATCATTGGAGGCAATAATGGAACTTCTCAGAATGCTTATTATCATTTGGCGGAATCGTATCTTAAATTAGGACAAAAGCAACAAGCACTGAATGCGTTCAAAAATGCTTCAGAAATGGATTTTGAACCACAAATCAAAGAAGATGCTTTTTATAATTATGCAAAATTGAGTTATGAGATTGGGAATTCTTATACGAGTGTTCCAGAGGTGTTGCAAGCCTATTTGGAGGCGTATCCAAACTCCAATTACGAGACAGAGATTAAAGATTTATTGTTGGATTCTTTTGTTACTTCTAAGAATTATAAGGCTGCGGTAGAACTTTTAGAAAAAAATCGCATTCTGGAAGATAAATCCATCTATCAAAAAGTGACATTTTACAGAGGATTAGAATTGTATGAAGCAAATGACTATTTGGTAGCCAAAACCTATTTTGATAAATCGTTATCAGTTCAAGAAGATCAAGTTTTTACGGCGCGCACGACCTATTGGAAAGCGGAAAGTGATTATTTGTTGGGGAATTATGCCGAAGCCCTGACAGGTTTGTTGCAGTATAAAGGGATGTCGTCTTCTGCAACTACCACTTTGGAGTATGAGACCTTGTCTTATCATTTGGGGTATACCTATTTTAAATTAAAACAATATGATAAAGCTGTTACGAATTTTCAAGATTTTTCAGCGAAAGCTACTATAGCATTACCGCAAAAAATTGATACCTATATGCGTTTGGGAGATAGCAATTTTATTTCCAGTAAGTATTGGCCAGCAATGGAGGCGTATAATAAAGCGATCGAACTTGGAGGAAAGGAAGCGGATTATGCGCATTTCCAGAAAGCAATTAGCTATGGTTTTGTGGGTAAGAACGATCAAAAAATCAAAGATCTTAATGCTTTTCTGTCCACCTACACCAAATCTCCTTATGTAGATGATGCCTTGTATGAATTAGGGAATGTCTATGTGGCAGAAAAACAAAATGAAAAAGGAATCAGTGCGTATAACCGTTTGCAAACACAGATGCCATCCAGTTCGTTTGTCTCAAAATCATTGCTCAAAGAAGGTCTTATTTATTACAATTCTGATCAAAATGCTAAAGCCTTGACAAAGTTCAAAGTTGTGGTGGCCAAATATCCTGCAACCCCAGAGGCGCGACAGGCAGTACAAACCGCTCGTGAAGTATATGTGGATTTGGGCCGCACGGATGAATATGCTAGCTGGGTCAAGAGTTTGGATTTTATCGAAGTAAGCGATGCTGATTTGGATAATACTAGTTATGAAGCGGCGGAGAAACAATATCTGGAGAACAATACTGGAGCCGCTATTAATGGGTTAGAGAAATATCTAAGTCAATTTCCTAATGGTTTGCATGCCTTGCAAAGTCATTATTATCTAGGAGAATTGTATGAGAAAAAAGATCAAGCAGATGCTGCGATTCCGCATTATGAGTATGTGCTGACTATAGCTGGGAGTACCTATCAAGAACAGGTGTTATCGCGTTTGTCACAAATCTATTTAGAAAAAAATGCTTTCGCGAAAGCAGTGCCATTATTGGAGAAACTGGAAAAAACAGCCGATTTTCCGCAGAACATCATTTTTGCACAATCTAATTTGATGAAAGCAAAATATAAACAGAAAAATTATGTAGAAACGGTGGTCTATGCGGAAAAAGTCTTGGGAAATCCAAAAACCCAGGATGATGTCAAGAGTGATGCACAAGTTTTTATCGCACGTTCTGCTATGAAAACTGGAGATGAAGCACGTGCCAAAAAAGCCTACGCAGCAGTGCAGAAAATTTCTGGAAAGGGAGGCTTGGGAGCAGAAGCGCTGTATTTTGATGCCTATTTCAAATACAAAGCAGGGAGTTATGAGGATTCTAATGCTGCGGTACAACAATTGGCCAAAGATTTTTCGGGCTTTAAATATTACGGAGCCAAAGGATTGTTGTTGATGGCAAAGAATTTTTATGGACTCAAGGATGCGTATCAAGCCACGTATATTTTAGAAAGTGTGATCAAAAATTTTGAAACCTATCCAGATGTGGTGTCAGAAGCCCAAGAAACACTGGCTAAAATTAAAGCCGAAGAGGCTAAAACGAATTCCTCTATTTCTGCTGAGTAATGAGTTAATGTGTAAATGTAGCAATGAATTAATGAGTTGATGTAGTAATGTGTAAATGTAGAAATGAATTAATGAGTTGATGTAGTAATGTTAATGTGTTTATAGATTTAATGTAACAATGTATTAATTGTTTAATGTAATTAGTTTTATGAGTAACGATAATAATGGTTTTATAAACTGTTTTTTTAAATATATAGCAAGTTGTTTTCTAGTTTTGTCTAGTCTTGGGATAAGTGCTCAAGAAAAAGACAAAGAGACTTTAGAAACAGAAACCGTCGTTGTGGTCAAGGCGTACACGCCCGCCATTAGTGATGCGAATAAACTAAAAGCAAAACCGATAGAAAAGGATTCTATAGCGCTATCCAAAAAACCAGTTGAGTACCAAATTAATTCGGTGCCCGTAGCGAGTACGTTTACCCCAGCAAAAGGAAAGGCGGCCAAAGTAGAAAAGCCCAAAAAAGAAAAATTGTATAACAATTATGCGACTTTAGGAGTTGGAAACTACACCAATGTTTTAGGAGAATTCTATAGCAATTTTGAACTAAGTCGTAGTGATAATTTTGGGGTTTACTTAAAGCATAATTCATCACAAGGAGGGATTGATAGCATTCCTTTGGCGAATAATTATTATGACACGGATCTGAATTTGAATTTTTCCTCTAGACAACGCGATGTGAGCTATGGGATAGATTTTGGTGTTACGCATCAGTTGTATAATTGGTATGGATTACCTTCCGATTTGGTAGCTACCGAAGAAGAGCTAAATGCGATTGATCCACAACAAACCTATTTGGGTGTTGCATTGGGTGGTAATGTAACTTTTGAAGATACAGCGTTTAAAGAAGCGATACTTCAATTTCGGCATTTTAGAGATGCGTATGATTCTTCAGAAAACCATGTGGTGATCAGGCCTACCTTTGAGTTTCCTGTGGGAGATGAGCAGGTAACTGGCCGTGTGATTTTGGATTATGTTGGCGGAAGTTTTAGACAAGAACTCAATCTTGCAGTAGGGGATAGCAGTAAATACTCCATTTTTAATGCAGGTTTTCATCCGAGCTTTACCATGCTCAAAGAGGATTTGACCTTGAATATAGGTGCCGCAGCTTTTGTAAGTTTGGATTCGCAGAATAACAAAAATCGTTTTTTGATTTACCCAAAAGTTACGGCTTCTTATCGTTTGGTCGATGAGGTAGTTATTGCTTATGCAGGACTAGAAGGTGATTTAGTACAAAATACGTATTACAAAACAGTGCAAGAGAATCCTTTTGTGAGTCCGGCATTATTAATAGCACCTACAGATCAACAATATAATGGTTATTTGGGCCTAAAAGGTCGAGTTACAAATAGTGTGGGCTATAATTTCAAAGCGGGTTACGTTTCTGAACAGGGGAAACCATTGTTTATGAAAAATATGACTGTTTTGGCGACAGATCCAGAAGTTACAGAAAATTATAATTATGGTAATAGTTTTGGTTATGTCTATGATGATGTAAATACCGTGAGTGCTACAGCAGGTTTAAATTTTGATATTAAAAGTAATTTTAAATTGGGTGTAGAAGGAACGTTCTACAGTTATGCTACAGACGAGCAAGCAGAAGCGTGGAATTTACCTTCATTTAAAGCGAGTATATTGGCAAATTATCAAATTACGCCACAATGGTATTTTGATGCGCAACTCTATTTTATAGGGGAGCGAAAAGCACTATTTACTCCTACTGTAATAGCGCTAGAACAACAAATCGTAACCTTGGACTCGTATGTAGATGCTAACCTTACGTTAGGATATCGTTTTACAGATCGCTTATCCTTTTTTGTAAAAGGAAATAACTTGGCAGGGGATAGCTACCAGAAATGGTTGGATTACCCCGTGTTAGGATTGCAAGTTATGGGAGGTGCTACGTATAAATTTGACTGGTGATGCTTTATCAATGTAACAATGTATCAATTATAATGTAGCGATGTATCAATGTTTATGATGTCCTAATTTGTTAATTAAAAAAATGTATCAACATAACAGTGTAGTCAAAATCTCATACATCAAATATAGTATTTATCTTATGGTAGCGGTCTCATATCTATATCTTTAAATCACTTCATTG
>CAZYRG010000200.1:0-6077 GCA_964650425.1 uncultured Flavobacteriaceae bacterium | reverse complement strand
AATAGACTAAATGATGAAACACATAATAAAAAAACATTAAAAAATGAAAAATATTAGAAAAAATAATAGCAAATTTGTATATTGCGCTTCAATTATTTGATATGCAGTGTATTTATACTATGCATTTCATCGATAGTTGTCATTATAAACAAAACATTTACCCTCATTAGTAACACATATCTAAACCCCTACCAACAATTTTGCACAATAAATTAATAAAGAATCTGTTATACTTAATTAATAAACTCAGTTTGTTATTATTGTTGAATAGCCACACACCTACTAACTATTCAGCAAATTGGCAAACAATAACTATAAAACTAACATTATGAAAGCCCCAAGACCATCCGCTTTGAGCATTACCATGCTCATATGCCTTATGTTATCACCATTTTTTTACTCTTGTCAAGAATTAGAAGAAGAACTTATTGATGAAACAAATTCTACTGGACAAACAGCACCAATTCCTGATCCAGACCCTATACCACAACCAATTACCCCCACTACTCCAGCAAACCCAAATAGTGTTCCTGGACCAATGGAACCTGTAAGTAGTATCCCTTATTCTCAAATTACTAATAAAGAATATGTGATTGAACTAGATCGTTGGGACATCCCTAATGATAGGAAAGAAGCTGTAAAAACTACCGATAATATCCAAGCTGCTATAGACTGGGCTGCTAGTGAAGGTTTCGGAATCATACGACTCCCTGCTGGACACTATTTGGTAGGAAAATATGGAAATGCCGTATATCAAGCTGGTATTGAATTACCAAGTAATACTGCTTTTTTGCTAGATAAAAATGCTACGATAGAAATGGCAGCTAATGACAAATGGAACTACTGTGCTATTACAGTGACCAAACAAAAAAACGTATTAATATCTGGAGGTACAGTAATTGGAGATAAAACTGGACACACCTACACTCCAAGAACATCTGATGGTAAAACTAATCATGATGAGGGGCATTGCATTTGTATACAAACCTTAAGTGAAAATGTTACCGTAGAGAATATGGTACTCAAAGAAGCTACTGGAGATGGTGTATTTCTAATTGCACAAGATATCAAAAACAAGGATATTGCTCAGGTCAAAAACATAATCATACAACATAATAATATTGGTTATAATAGACGACAAGGTATTTCTGTAGTAGGAGCCGCAAATGTAATCATAAAAGACAACGAAATTCATCACACTAAAGGAATAGCACCAGAACATGGTATTGACATAGAAAGTCATCCATATAAGAGTAATGACATAGCCATAAGCTCAAATTATTTTCATAATAACGAAGGGCACATTTTGAATTTTGATGGAGTTGATACAATTATTGAAGATAATTTCATGGAACAAGGGGACGATATAGCGCAGCACATAGGACCCCCTGTTACGTCCTGGAATAAAGCAAATGTTACTTTTAGAAATAACACCTTATCAATAAGAAATGACACTCGCGTAAGTAATTCAAATGGTTTTATCTTTTATGCCTATGATATCTCAGGTCCGAATACCAGAATTAACGCGATCTATGGAAATACGTTTATCAAATGTGGTATCGCCATGTTAGGTCAAGAAAGTGCAATCATACGTGATAATGACTTTGATTTTGGGCATATTGTAGTGCAAAACATGGATGACATAAAAATCTTCAATAATACACTCACACATGATAATGAATGTTGGCCATTCCGTTTGAAAAATGTAAAAGGATTAGCTAGGGGTAATATGTACAATGGTAAAGCTGCAATTGGGTTAGATCTCAAGGAAGATGTTCTTTTTTCTGGAGCTTGTCAAGAAAAAGAGTAACACTTTTTTTATAATATACTGAAAACAAAAGTGGATAAAAGCTTCTAAGCTTCTGTCCACTTTTTGTATATTGTAAGAGGAATAATCATAATCATTATAGCTTTAATAGACCTTTATGAATCTAAGGAACATTGTATAGATTTTGCGTACCTTGCTGCCATTGCCCATCTAACAAGTTTTAATAAACCCGTAACCCCCAGAGAAGAAACTTTATTACAGAATTTCGCTAAAAAATTAGCTGTTACCACTGAAGAAGAATTCGCAATGATTCAGTCAAACCTTCAACAATAAGCCATCCCAAAAGTTGTCACATCCGAAAAATGGTTACAACATATTTTTGATCTCTTCAAAATTGTTTTTGCAGATCATGAAATTGACCTTCATGAGCGTGAATTTGATTTCGATGACTATACCAACTTTATCAAAAACTAACACCTCATATTTTGCCTATTCTTTAATTCAAAAAAACACCTCTTCCCATAACTATTTACGGTTATAACCTCAAATTTAATAAGCCCCAAAAGCCATTTAACGCAAACATTTTCGCATTACACTGATGCATTTTTTCCTCCGTTACAAATCACAAAAAAATTGTTTGTAAAACAAAAAGTACGAAGGAAAAAACTTACTTTTTAAAAAGTAAACAAAATTTTTTATCCTCTTTTCTAAAACGTTTGATTTTTTCTTACCACCCTCAAAAACAGTTTTTTAAAAACTGAAAATCAGATATATAGAATTCCAAAAGTATTCCTAAAATTAGTTTTTTATGATAGAAATAGTATAGTTTTGCAGCCGAAACAAACACATTACTCCCTATGAAAACAACATTACGCCAAATTACGTTTCTATGTCTATTTTTTAGCTTTATTGGAGCAAATAGTCAAGAAAAAAACAGCTGTAATCACAGCTTAATTGTGCAATTCAAAAATGCACCACAAGCCATTTTGGATAACACACAAAATGTCATTATTACTGATCCAAAAATTAGCTCAATTACAAATTCAATTGGAGTTACTTTCGTACAACGTATAGCACCTATCCCATTAGCAAAAAACCCTGCTCTAATTTTCCACTTTGATAAGATAATTAATCCTTCCGAGGTTATTCAAATTTTACTCAATACTGGAGATTACAAATACGTAGAACCTAATTTTGTTGGAGAAGCTGGAGGAACTTGCTCCAAAACCCCAAATGACAAAAAATATACCGAGCAATGGGGACTAAAAAACACTGGCTCTTTTGATGCTATTAGTGTTGCCGGTGCAGATATTAATATGGAAAATGCCTGGGGTATTGCCACTGGAGATAAGGATATTGTAGTAGCCGTATTGGATACTGGACTATATATGGAGCATCCCGAATTTGCCTCTAGGATATGGAAAAACACTCAAGAAATTCCTAACAACGGAAAAGATGATGATGGCAATGGGTATACAGATGATGTTGATGGTTGGGACTTTGTCAACTATGACAATAACCCTACTGATGATCATGGACATGGTACTAATGTTACTGGAATTATGGGTGCCAATGGTGATAATGGAACTGATTTCGCAGGTGTGGATTGGAACTGTCGAATTATGCCTCTTAAAGTATTAGACAACAATAACAATGGCTTTTATAGTAATTGGATTAGCGCCATCTATTATGCTGTAGATAATGGTGCCGATGTGATTAACATGTCTTTGGGAGGTACGGGGTATTCGCAACAAATGCGAGATGCAATTGACTATGCGTATCAAAACGACGTTATCATTATTGCTTGTATGATGAATACAGATAATGAAACAACATATTATCCTGCAGGCTTTGATAAAACCATCGCTGTCGGTGCTATAGATACAGATTACACTCGAGCGTCTCCCTTTACCTGGAGTACTACTAGTGGCAGTTGTTATGGGTCTCATATAGATGTAGTTGCTCCTGGCAATAAAATCAACGGATTATCTCACACTAGTGAAACTTATTTTCCGCAGTGGTCCGGAACCTCTCAGGCAGCCCCCTATGTTACTGGCGTAGTTTCTTTGCTCAAAAGCATGAAAAAGAATATCTCTCTAGAAAAAGTTCGAGAACTTTTACAAACCACCTCTAAAGATCAAATAGGAAATCCTGAAGAAGATACTAAAGGATGGGATAAATATTACGGACATGGCTTGATGGACGCATACGCAGTGCTAAATAATGCAGCAACATCCTATAAAATCGAACTGAATGATTGTGGTCAAGCAACTAATATTAACGGAGCCAAAGTGATTGTGAAAGCCAGAGGAAACATTGGTGGCGAAGTTATTCAAATAAAAGCCAACAACCAGATATTAAAAACGGTTACACTAGGAACATCGTATAAAGAATATAGTGTCGAAGCAAACGGAACGATTAGTATTACTTTTATCAATAACAGTGGTAAATTAGACGCTATCATTGACTACATTACCATTAATGGCGAACTATATCAAGCAGAAGATCAAGAAAAAAATAGTGGTGTCTACCAAAATGGCACCTGTGGAGGTTCCTATAGTGAGAAAATCAATTGTAATGGTACAATTGTTTTTGAAACGAAAAGCACTCCTGTTATAATTCCCCCTTTACCAGAAGAAAAAGATCGTACTGTTATTGTCCATGCCAGAGGAATATCTGGAACTGAGCAATTACACCTAAGAGTAGATAATGTAATACAAAACACGATAGCATTAGGTACTTCCTTAGCTTCATATACAGCAACAGTACCAGAAAAAGGAACCATAAGCGTAGAATACTTCAATGATACTAAGGGACGTGATGCAATTTTAGATTATATACAAGTTGACAATACTGTCTATGAAGCAGAAGACCAAGAAATAAACACTAGTGTTTATCAAAACGGAAGTTGTGGTGGTTCTTATAGTGAAAAAATGCATTGTCGCGGTCAAATCGTTTTTGATATTGCTAAACCCGATCCTACTCCAGATCCTGATCCGACGCCTGATCCAGATCCAACGCCTGATCCAGAACCAGACCCTGCAGGAATTACAAGAACCATCCTTATTAGGCTTAAAGGAAATTCTAATGCAGAAACCGCAGACATCAAGGTTGGTAATACAGTGATTACCTCTGTTGCGCTGACGAAAAAAGTAATCAACGTTACAGTTAGCACAAAACACTCTGGAAATGTTAGTGTAGCCTATACCAATGCTTCAAACGGGACTGGTGTTAATGTATATTATGCAACCATCAATGGAGAAAAATACCTTTCCAAATATCAGCCTAGCAATACAGGAGTTTATCAAAATGGTCGTTGTGGTGGTAGCTATAGTACAGAGATGACTTGTGATGGTGCTATTACTTTTACAACGACTAGCAGGCCACCTGCAGCAAAAACTGAAGTTCTAGGAGCAGGTGCAGTTCATGAAAATAAGATAACTTCTGAGAACAAAACAACTAAGGATGTTGTTCCTACAACAACATTGGTTATGTATCCTAATCCATCTAAAGGCTATGTAACTATTGCCGGCCTAGTTTCAAATAGTGAGACTAACATAGAGGTATTTGATATTAGAGGAGCATTATTACAAAAGCAAAATGGTACTGCTAACAAATTGTTGCTTGACTTGAGCTCCTACAAAAACGGCATTTATTTAGTTAAAGTGGAAAATCAAGGAAACACAATTATTTCTAGAATTCTGGTATCCAGATAAATTTTTAAAATTTAAAGATAAACGAAAAGGCCGTTCGATATGAACGGCCTTTTTTTTACATATATTGGGGCTAAATCCAAATAACTCTTATATATGAATTCATTTTTTATTCATTTGGCTCGATCCACTCGCCAGCTGCATTAGCATATACAGTCTTTGATTCTTCACCAGCAGTAATAACCAATTTGTAGTTATCACTTGCATCTTTGTATGCCTCAGAAATTGTAGCACCTTCAAAGTCTTTTCCAACTACTGCGGTAATTGCTTCCGGTAAGGCACTGATTTCAATAGCTTCGTACCCCTGTACTGTTGCTACCGCTTCTGTAACTGCTTCTTCCGCCATTGCTGGTGCTTCTTGTGCACTAATTGTTCCTGCTGTAAATACAAATGCTGCTGCTGCAACAACTAATCTTAAATTTTTCATTTTATTTTAATTTATATATTAAACTTTACTACTAACTAATTCTGACAGTTATATTAGAAAAATCATTCCAACAAAACGAAAAATATAATAAAATACTAACAATCAATATATTAATAATATGTCGGAAATTTTATTTAAGAAATAATTATGTAGATTCCACAACTATATT
>CAZYRG010000199.1:0-6121 GCA_964650425.1 uncultured Flavobacteriaceae bacterium | reverse complement strand
CGTGTGAGCCATGATGTCTCCACCGATCATAGTATCTCCTTTATAAATCACATCTGAGGTAGCTTGCAATTCAGTTATTATGTCATTATAAATCCTTTCTTTCGATGTAAAAAAATAAGAAAAAACCTCGGTAACATTTAATATTTGAAAACCTAACATTTTTTAAAATTGGAAATATACATGTTTTAATTACTTGATAATAAATTCGGCCATATTTTATTATCTGGGCGCGTTAAAACTACGGTGCCTCTATCTCCTGCTGAATTACTGAATTGAATTTCAATATCAGATCCAGAAGCACTAATAATTTCATATATGTAGGTAAAATCAATCTCTGTGCCAGTATTTTCTTCGACAGTTTCGATTGTTCCTTCTGCTACAAGGTTTGTGCAATCCCAGGCTACCAGAATACCTTCAAATTCTATATCCGAAAAAGTGTCCGTGTAGCATGCATCAAATTGACCAAAACTAATGTCAGATGTTGTGTATTCTCCTTCAGTTGAGGTTGATTCCCAAGTCACTTCACCTGTTAAGGGTGCGGCCGGGCAGTTACTTCTTCCTCCTGGAGCGGATGTTAAGGAAGTTATGTTGTAAGTATAAATTCCTGAAAGATCTTCAGTGATTGCACAAGAAATCGGTGTTCTGTACTGAAAAGGGGATGAGAAATAAGACCCTCCTGATACATTTCCGTTAGCATCATCTATTGAAAATGATCTGCCATCTGAGAGTTTGAGAACAAGGCGAAGCGCAAATTCATCGGTCCCTTCTATTTTACTTTCATCAACTCCAGTAAAAGCTAGTAATTCTTCAGCAGTATAAGTGATGGTAGTCACTGGAACTCCTCTTTCACCAGTTGAGAACTCAGATGCGTCAATAGTTTCAAATAATTCTTCTTCCGTAGAAATATCTTCGTCATCGTCATCAATATTTCCATCGTTATTAGTATCATCCAAAGTGTTTTCTACAAAACGAGCATACACTTCCACTTCTTGTAACAGGCCACCTTGTTGATTGTCTTGCTGTTCAAGAGTTAGGATATAATTCGCTCCATCAACAAAATTTTGTTCAATATCATTGTAAGTCATGTTATTGTCGATGTCAATTGTTCTTAATACTCCACCGCTAGAAACAGAAGCAAGCACTTCATCTATAGTTTTATCTTCGGTACTACATGATAGTATTATCAAGGAGCAGAGTAGAAGAGATATATTTTTTACATTTTTCATGAGATTAAATTTTAATTTTTTGTGCACTAATTAGCTATTGGAAAAGTTGGAGAGTCTGGATTATTATCCCAAAATACTTTAACGTTTTGATTTGGTTTTTGTGTTGCCGATGAATTGTTGGTTATGAAATCAGCGGGATAAACAAAAGACCTAATGAAATTTCCTGTTGCTGGAAAAGGTTCTACGTTTGGTTGTAGCGAGGTTGGGTATCCTGTTCTACGATAATAATTGTAAGCATCAATTCCATTTCCAAAAAGACTTACCCAATACTGTTCTGAGACAATGTTCCATCGGTCATCAATACTTGCTGCATTGTCAAAAGCAGCAACTCTATTAGAGATAAAACTTTGAACAGTCGTTCCATCCGGTTCAAATGTAAGATTAGATGATGGATCCAGAGACGCAAAGCTTTGTGTCTTTAGAATAGATTTAGATAAAGCAGATGCTAATAGTGTACTAGCTGTTCCAAAATCCATTTCCAGAAGTGCAACTTCAGCTCTCATGAAATCCGACCAAGATGCTAGCATTATTGGTGTGATACCTGCGCCACCGCCTCCTTGACCTTGTTGCGTTCCTTCAAAACTATTGTCATCGAAACGACCTGCTGCTGGATATACTCCAAAAGTAGTTCTCAAAAATCCATCGGGAGGAATGCCATCATCATCGCCGTGATCTCTTCCCCAATAGCCATTATCCAAATTGCAAAATGTGAAACCTCCATCGATATAATGTTGTGGGGCAGTTTCCAAAGAACAACTCAGTGTTTCTTCATTTGGAGCTATCTCTGCACCTGGTACAGCGTTTGCTTGTCTAAAGAAATAATAACGCATTCTAGGATCGTCGCTAGTTGACATTAAATTCATTAGCCAATTCGACATATATTCATCTCCGCCATCAGCTTCATAATTATTAGCATATCTCGGATGTCTATTGTCTGGTTGGATAGAGTTATTTCCCCAAGAAAATTGAAAATCTTCATCTGTCGACTGAATAAAATCTCCTGTAGCTACAATTTCTTTGAATTTTGTTATTGCATCAGAATCTACAAGATGTTTTTGTAAATAAATTTTCATTTTTAGCGTGTTAGCTAATTTTATCCAATTCTCCCAATTACCACCATAGAAAAAATCATTTGACGGTTCTCTTGCTGGCTCTAATTCAAAGTTTATTATCGCCTGATCAAGCAGGTTTAAAGCGGCTTCATATATAGCGTCTCCACTGTCAACATTTGGGTTCAAATTTCCGTCAAGTAAAAGTGCTTCACTGTAAGGCACTTCGCCAAAAAAGTCTACTAAAGTGACTATAATGTAGGCTTCTATTACATTGGATATAGCAGTGTGGTGGAATAAATCACTTGTTTGTACTAGAGGAGCGAGTGCACGCACATCTGCCAAAATCCCATTAAATGTTTGGTTGTGACCAAATTGATCGGTAAAAGTCGCGTCAGTAGACTGATAAGAACCGCTCCAAAGACCATTGAAGTCCGCAGGAGAAAAAGCATTTTCATAGTCTCTGCCATTCATGTAATCAATTCTAGTAACTTGTGCTCCAATTGCTCCAAATCGTTCTACGACTTTTCCAAAGTCAATCTGAATAGAATTTAAAAACAGATCAGGATTTGATTGCTCAGGGTTCAGTAAATTAGGGTCGTTTGCCAAATCCAATTCGAGAGATTCGCAAGAATTTATGGTTAAAGCTACCGCAAATATTGTTAAAAGGACTATATATGTTGATTGTATTTTTTTCATAATTATTAATTTAAAAGGTGGCTTTTACACTAATTCCATATCGCTTTGAACTTGGTCCGTTAAGGAAGTCAAAACCTCGTCCATTGCCTACACCAAGTCCAGCCACATTGGGGTCAAAATTTGTTCCTTCAGGGATATTGAAGGCATTAAACCATAAGTTGTATCCTGTAAGGTTGAGGCTTACTGATCCAAATGGCGTTCTCTCAAGGAATTTACCCGGTACCGTGTAGCCAAAGGATAATTCTTGTAAACGCAGTACGGTGCCATCAAATACACTTAATTCATTAGCTCCAAATAAAACATTAGAGAAATAAAAAGTAGAATTATTGATTTGGATATTGTTTTGACTACCGTCATCACGAACACCATCTAGAATAAAGGTGTTTTCCCTGTCTTCGGTATCAGTGGTAAGACCTCTTCCTAGCAATGTTGCAACTGTTCTGGAATAAACATCGCCTCCCTTGACAAAAGTAAATAAAAAGTCCAAATTAAAATTTTTGAACTTAATAGAATTGTTGACGTTTAACAAATAATCTGGATTTGGATCACCTATTACAAATGTTCCTTGTTCTACTCTGTAATTTCCTGCGTCATTAACTTCGAAATTGCCATTATCATCTCTTTGAATTCTACTTCCTACAATAACACCGAGGGGCTCTCCTTCTATGGCAGCATTACCTAAGTTAGAAAAACCTGAATATACAATTTGATCAGTATCAGCTCCCAAATCTTTAACAGTGGTTTCGTTCGCTGTGAAATTTAGATTTATATTCCAGTTAAAACCATTTTTTGGAGACTTAATAACATCAACACCCAGATCTAATTCAATTCCCTCGCTTTCTATCTCTCCTATGTTTTCGCTAATCTGTGCGGCTCCAGTTGAAGGATCCAAAGGTCTGTCGATAATTAGATCCTTCGTAATACGATTAAAATAAGAAGCATTTAAAGATATTCTATTGTCCCAGAAATTTGACTCTATTCCAATTTCTAATTCATTTAATCTTTCCGGTTTAAGGTTTGGATTACCTAGCAATGCGGGAGTGGAATTGGTTACGACATCTGTACCTTCATCTCTGAAATATTGTGTATCTATTTCTAGAGTGGATGCAATTGGGAATCCAGTTGGGAAGTTCGCAGAGGTTCCATAACCTGCTCGTATTTTTAGATAATTAAGCCCTTTTTCTGTTCTTAACCCTTCAATGGCCGTTGTGGGTAAGAAAGAGACGCTGGCACTTGGATAAAAAATTGATCGGTTTTCAGTACTTAAATTAGAAACCTGATCATTCCGACCAGCAAGTGTTAAATAGACAAATTTCTTGTAATCGATATCCGTTTGCCCATAGAGACCAATAATATTTCGTTCTTGTGAAAATTGAATTTCATTTTGATTTGAAAAATTTACATGTCTAAATACGTCAAATACCTGTTGGTCGCTACTGGCAACACCATTTCTGTCAAAAACTTCTCTTCTGGAAGTGGCTCCCAGGTTAAAAGTTAATCCAAAATCATTGCCTAGCTTATAATCTCCGTTTATAATCAAATTATGGTCAAAAATAGAATTTATATTTGTCCAAGTTTGATAGATACCACTCCTTAATGTTGCATCGTCACTAACACCTCCTTTGTTTTGAAGATTTGTATTGAATTCTGTATAATTATCTAATCCAAACCTATAAACAATATTAATATTTTCGTTTAATTGGTATTGTAGGGTGGCATTACCGAATACACGATTTGTTAACTGTCTGTTTTGTGCATTGGCAACCGTCCATAAAGGATGTTGGATGCTATTGTTTTGCCGGTAGTATGTACTGGCGCCAGTAACGGGGTTTTCAAAAGGTAATCCCAATAGATCAACACTCCTTGGTGTAAAAAACAATTCTCCAAATACAGATGAACCTGTCCCAAATGCACCATTACCTTGACTTGCTGCAACTGGCGGTGATTTGAAGTCTGTTTTTGAAAAGTTCATGGTACTCGACAACGTGAATTTATTGGTAAGTGTTGCTTTCCCTCCAAAACCTAAGGTGTTTCGTCTTAAGATGTTTCCCGGTGTAAAACCTTTGTCTTCTAAGTGACTATAGTTTCCATTGTAGCTGAATTTGCCATCAGGATTGGTGCCACGGATGTTTATAGCGGTAGAGGCTGCAGTACCTGTATTAAAAAAATTATCAACACTATCATAAGGTCTCCATTCATAGCGGTTTCCTTCAAATTGTGGAAAAGCCTCAGGGATTCCAGTGGCTGAACTCGCTGTACTGTATGGGTGAGCCAAAGTTCCTTGTTCATCAAAACCTACATTTGCTCTATCATCTATTCCATTACCCCAGCCTGCTACTCCATCCCTTTCAAAGCTAGGCCCCCAGTTACTGAAAAACCAACCAAAAGCCTGATCAAAACCATTTCCGTACTTGTCTTGATAATCTGGTAATGATGCGATTTTATTAAAGAATATAGATGATGTTATGGTAATTTCACTTTTCTTTTTAGCTAAACCCGATGCGCCATTCTTAGTTGTTATCAGAATTACACCATTTCGACCTGCTGTTCCATAAAGGGTTGCTGCTGCAAGGCCCTTGAGGACATTCACGCTTTCAATACTGTTTGGATCAAGATCTAAAAAACGGCTGGAGCCTGAATTTCCGTCGATAAAATCATTTTGTGAGTCACCATCATTTCCTCCTTGTGAGTTGGTGTCACTACTAAAAGGTACTCCATCCACAATGAAAAGAGGTTGATTACTGCCAGAAAAAGAGCTTAAGCCACGAATAACAATGTTCGTTCCTGATCCAGAAAGCCCATTTTGTTGAGTAATGTTAACACCAGATGCTTTTCCAAATAACACCCGTCCAATGTCTCCTTCTGCTCTTTGCTCCAGTTGCTCGTTTTTTACTTCGGCAACGGCGTAACCTAAAGCTTTTTTCTCTCTTCGGATACCTTGAGCAGTAACAATTACTTCCTCTAATTCAGAAGCATCCTGTAAAAGCTTGATTTTAATGTTGGTTTGGTTACCGATTGTAATGGTTTGGTCCGAAAACCCAACATAACTAAAAGTCAAAACATCACCAGATACTGCTTCCAAACTATAGTTTCCATCAAAATCCGTTTGTGTTCCAGTGGAACTTCCCTGTTTTACAATGTTGACAC
>CAZYRG010000198.1:0-6166 GCA_964650425.1 uncultured Flavobacteriaceae bacterium | reverse complement strand
CCGCTTCATTATCAATCTTCAAAAGCTACTTTGTTCAGAAACTCCTCTTCGCTAAGTAGCGTAATTCCTAGTTTATTAGCTTTTTCCAATTTACTAGGCCCCATTTTGTCTCCTGCTATTACAAAAGAAGTCTTTGCTGAGATAGAACTAGACACCTTACCTCCATTGTTTTCTATGAGCTTTTTTAACTCAGTACGAGATACTTTATGAAAAACACCAGATACCACATAGGTTTCTCCTTGGAGAATAGCAGTCTGACCGGCCAATTCCTCTGCCGAAATTTCTAGCTGCACTCCATACGATGCAAGTCGATTTACTGTAGCAATGGATGTATCTTGTAAAAAGAATTCACGAACACTTTGCGCAATTCTGACTCCGATCTCATCAACATTTACCATATCTTCTTCGGAAGCTGTCATAATCGCTTCGATATTTTTATAATGTCGTACCAATTTTTTGGCCACCGTCTCTCCCACATAGCGAATCCCTAAGGCAAATAAAACGCGTTCAAAAGGAATTTCTTTGGATTTTGCCACTCCTGCAACCAAATTCTCGGCACTTTTTTGTGCCATACGCTCTAATGGCAAAAGCTGCTCCACAGTGAGATCGTACAAATCTGCATAGTTCGTAATTAATCCTTCTTTTACCAATAACGCCACAGTCTCTCCCCCTAGTCCTTCAATATCCATAGCTTTCCGGGAAATATAATGCTGAATACGACCTGTGATTTGTGGCGGACAACCATCAACATTAGGGCAATAATGTTGTGCTTCTCCTTCTCTTCGTACTAATGGCGTGTTACATTCTGGGCATTCTGTAATATATACAGTTGGAGTAGAATCTTTGGCTCTTTCAGCTAAATTAACACCTACAATTTTAGGAATAATCTCTCCGCCTTTTTCAACAAACACTGTATCATTAACACGTATATCCAGCTTAGCAATCTGATCTGCATTGTGTAAGGATGCACGCTTGACAGTCGTTCCTGCTAATTGTACTGGCTCTAGATTCGCCACTGGAGTTATTGCACCTGTACGTCCTACCTGATACGTTATTTCTTTGAGCACGCTCTCTGCTTGCTCTGTTTTGAATTTGTATGCCATCGCCCAACGTGGTGCTTTGGCCGTATATCCTAATTCTTCTTGTTGTTGTAGGTTGTTCACTTTGATCACTACTCCATCCGTCTCATAGGGCAAATTATGCCGCTCCTCGTCCCAATAAGTGACAAATTCCAATACTTCATCAATGCTATTGGCTAACTTTGCTGCTTCTGGCACTTTAAACCCCCATGCCCTAGCCTTATCTAGACTTTCCATCTGCGTGACGACACCTAGTCTATTACCGGTTAAGTTATACAGCAAACATTCTAATGGGCGTTTAGCCACTTCGGCGCTATCTTGTAATTTCAGACTCCCGGATGCTGTGTTTCTAGGATTTGCGTAGGGTTCTTCTCCAGCTGCTATTCGCTCCTCATTCATTTTTTGAAAGCCAGTAAACGGTAATATAATCTCTCCGCGAATGTCAAATTTATCCGGATACGCCCCTCGTAATTTTAAAGGAACTGATTTTATGGTTTTGATATTATTGGTCACATTATCTCCCTGAACACCATCGCCACGTGTTACCGCTCGCACCAAAATACCATTCTCATACGTCAAACTGATCGAAGCGCCATCATATTTGAGTTCACAGCTATACTGTACTTCTCCATCTACCTGTTTTTTGATTCGAGTTTCCCAATCCAACAAATCTTCTCGAGAATAGGAATTATCTAACGAATACATCCGATGTTCGTGCACAATCGTATCAAAGTTTTTGGTAATCTGTCCGCCTACTCGCAAAGTTGGAGAATTTGAATCGTAAAACTCGGGATATTTTGCTTCTAAATCCTGTAATGTTTTGAGCTGCATATCAAACTCATAATCACTAATGGTCGCATTGTCCAACACATAATAGTTATAATTATGTTGTCGTAATTCCTCTCGTAACGTATTGATTTGTTCTTCTATAGTCATTTTGGACAAACTGATTTCTTTCATTTAGTATGATGGCTGTTACCTTTTTTTCCTTTGATCATTCTATCTGCTCCGAATAGATCTTTTTTCAACTCAATCGCTTCAAAATTTTCCGTTTCTAAAAGCTGATGCATTTCCTGACCAAGATACTGATTGATTTCAAAAAACAACAGACCGTTTTTGGATAATTTTTCTGCAGCCAATGCCGCAATTTTTTTATAAAAAACCAAAGGGTCTGTATCAGATACATACAATGCCAAAGCAGGCTCATTATCTAATACATTCTTTTGCATCTCCTCTTGCTCCAACATACGGACGTAAGGCGGATTAGAAACCACAATATCAAATATTCTAGGCAGTTCTGCAGTTTTGAGGATATCTTGTATTATGAATTCAATCGACACCTTATTGATCGCTGCATTTTCTTTGGCAACTGCTAATGCCTTTGTGGACACATCTATCGCATACACTTTTGCATTAGGCAATTGTTTTGCCAAACTAATTGCTATACAACCACTCCCCGTTCCAATATCTAGTATCGTTACGGATTCCGAGTTATGAGTTTTGAGTTTTCTATTCTTCAAACTTTCTAACACCCATGCTACCAATTCCTCTGTTTCAGGCCTTGGAATGAGTACATCTGGTGTCACTTTAAATGACAATCCATAAAATTCGGTCTCACCCAATATATATTGTATGGGCTCTTCTTTTTGCAATCGTTCCTGAGCGTTATTTAATTGATAGAGTTCTGATTCTGTGAGTTTTTTATCCTTTTGCAAGACCAAATCTACTGGCTGTAGTCCTAAATAGTGATCTACGATTATTCTGAAGAATGACTGCACCTCATCTACTCCATACAGTGGAATTAATTTCTCTGAAAAAATGCTTCTAAATTGTGAAAGGATCAAAATAGTTTTAGGCGTTTTTTATTTTTGAATTTCTAACAAATGTACAATATGAAAAAGGTACACAAAGTATTCAAAAAGACTTGAAAAGAAGTGTGCTTTTCGCTATTTTCTTTAGTCTATTTTCTTTTCTCTATTTTACACAAACATCATAATTCTTTCAACATCCACATACTACAACTATAATGTCCTGTATTTCCCATAGCGGCTTTTAAAGGCTCAAAACCCGTTCGTTTATATAATTTTCTAGCAGCTTCCATATAGGGCAAGGTTTCCAAATAACAATGCGTATAATCTTGTTCCTTAGCAAAATCCAAACAAACTTTCATCATTTCACTACCCAGTCCTCTTCCTCGTGCTTTTGGTGAAAAATACATCTTCTGTAACTCACATATCGTTCTATTGGCTTCAGCCAAAGGTGCTATCCCAGCTCCTCCAATAATCTGGTCATCTTCTACCACCACAAAATATTGCATCCTATTCTGATTATAGGTTTCATACATACAATCCAACGCTTTATCCTCATAAGCAGTACCCACTTTTGGAACGCCCATCTCAATCAACACATCTCTAACTACAACTGCTAAAGCTTCATCATCACTTGGAGTAAGTGGTCTAATAATCGTTTTATTCATTTTACGAATAGTTTGGTGTAAAAATACATTTTTGAAAAACATAATCGCTTCGAAGATTTATAATTTTAATCTAAATAAAAAAAGTCAATAAGGAGTTCCGTACTTTTGCTCCATTGTTATACACAAAACAACAATTTGTAAATAGCTTATATATGATGTTCAAAAAACACTATTATCTGTTCGGATTCTTGGTTACATTGCTCACTAGCTGTTCGGTTACCAAAAAACCAGAGTTTAAACGTGTCGATGCGATTAATGTGACTCAAATGAGTTTACAAAACGTAACATTAGAAGCCGATGCTGTTTTTGAAAACCCGAATCATATTGGAGGACGATTATCTATTGACGATATTCATGTATTTGTGAATGAAATTGATATGGGTACCGTATCCTCAGAAACCTTTGAAGTACCTGCTAAAAGTGAATTTAACATTCCGATACGAGGAACATTCGCGCTTTCTAAACTTCTAAAAGATAACAAAAAAGGATTTCTGGGAAATCTATTAAACACCATACAAACCGAAAGTCTGGATGTGAAATATGTGGGCAAAATCACTTACCATCTGGGAAGCTTTTCCTACTCCTATCCTATTGATAAAACCGAGAAAATCGACCTAAACTAATAATCTTGACGACGGACGAACAGTACATAAATCGTTGTATCCAACTAGCAAGTAATGGATTTGGAACAACATACCCTAACCCTATGGTGGGTAGTGTGATTGTTTATAACAATCAAATTATAGGAGAAGGTTGGCATCGCAAGGCTGGCGAAGCACATGCAGAGGTCAATGCCATCAATTCTGTACAAGACAAAACAGTATTTTCTGAGGCTACCATCTATGTAAGCCTTGAACCTTGTAGTCATTTTGGAAAGACCCCTCCGTGTAGTGATCTTATTATTGCATCGGGTTTCAAAAAAGTAGTCATCGGCACTATAGACCCTTTTGCCAAAGTAGCTGGAAATGGCATCAAAAAATTACAAAATGCGGGCTGTGAAGTTACCGTTGGTGTTTTGGAAGCGGACTGTCAGGAATTGAACAAACGCTTTTTTACTTTTCACACAAAAAAACGCCCGTATATTATTCTAAAATGGGCGCAAACAACAGATGGATACATAAGTCCTAACCCTGCAAGCAGAACTAACAAAAGTCCTGTATGGATCACGTCTACGTTATCAAGGCAATTAGTACACAAATGGCGCGCCCAAGAACAGGCAATCCTTATTGGTACCAAAACAGTATTAGATGACAATCCTAGCCTTACGACTCGTGATTGGAAAGGAGCTGACCCCGTTCGTATTCTTATCGATCGTGATCTAAAAGTTTCTAAAAATGCTCGTCTCTTGAATAATGAAGTCAAAACACTGGTTTTTATCTCCAAAAACACACCACAACCTTCAAGTACAGGCACTACTAAATACCACCCTTTGGATTTTGAAGCAGCTATCATACTACAAATACTAGAAACACTCCATCAAAAGGGGTTACAATCTGTTATTATAGAAGGAGGAGCGTATACCTTACAACAATTCATAGACAGCAATCTCTGGGATGAAGCACGTGTCTTTACTGGTGTATCTAATTTTGAAAGCGGTATCGAAGCCCCTACCAAATTACAAGGAAAAATTATTTCAGAAACTCGTATTGACAGCGATACGTTAACCGTCTATATGAATGATTAAAAATATTATTTTTGATTTCGGAGATGTCTTTATAAATTTAGATAAATCCGCGACTGCAAAAGCACTAAATCAACTAGGTATCCATAGCTTCACCAAAGAAATGATTGGATGGAATGAAGCTTATGAAAAAGGGAAGCTTAGTACTGATAACTTCATAAAAAATTATCAAACTGTATTTCCAAATATATCTAAGACAGACTTGATCAAGGCATGGAATAGCATTTTGCTAGATTTTCCAAAACAACGACTGCATTTTTTACAAGAATTACAACAACAAGATCAATACCGCTTATTCCTTTTGAGTAACACGAATGCGCTACATATCCAATGGATTATCGATCACATTGATTTTTATGACGATTTTCAAAAGTGTTTTGAGCAATTTTACCTTTCGCATGAAATCCACATGCGCAAACCCAACACCAACATCTTTGAGTTTGTCTTGAATAAAAATCAACTCATCGCAGCAGAAACTCTTTTTATTGACGATACCAAAGAAAATACAGATGCAGCCGCTACGCTAGGAATTCAGGTATGGAACAACAATCCACAAACCGAAGACATCAGTAACTTATTCACCATAAAAAAACACCTATTTTGATAGCACTACTGCTCAGTATACTGGCATCAAGTTTAATTTTTGTCATTTTCAAACTATTTGACACCTATAAAATTGACACGCTGCAAGCAATTGTAGTCAATTATGTCATTGCATGCGGTGCAGGATTAATTAGCTATCAAAAACCAATTGATCTTGGGCATATCAGCAGTCAAAATTGGTTTCTTGGCACCTTTCTGTTAGGTGTACTTTTTATTATTGTATTTAATCTCATGGCGATTACCACGCAAAAAAATGGCTTGTCTGTGGTTGCGGTGGCTAGCAAAATGAGTATTGCTATACCAGTTATCTTCGGGATATTCATATAT
>CAZYRG010000197.1:1306-6187 GCA_964650425.1 uncultured Flavobacteriaceae bacterium | reverse complement strand
TTTAATTAATAGTTTATCCATAATTTTGGCTAATGCCGTCACAGCATTATCAGGAACTTTCCTCATTTATTTCAAACTCAAATACCGAAAATAACTAGTTTGCGCTGACCGAAAAGGTCAAATGAAGTTTATTTTTAGGTTTCTTTAACGTTTACTTGTGTTAATCGGCTGTATTTAAATTGATTAACTTTTTTATTTTATAGTTTTGTTTAACCTTGGTTTAACAATCCTTTGGCGTATGCACGTAGTAAAAAAAAGTAATTTTCGACCAAAATTTCTACTATGATAATAGGTGTACCCCAGGAAATTAAAAACAATGAAAATCGTGTTGGTGTCACTCCTTCTGGAGTGGTGGAGTTGATAAAACATGGTCATGTCGTTTATGTACAAAAGGACGCTGGATTGCAAAGTGGTTTTTTGGATGAAGAATATGTTCAAGTTGGAGCAACCATATTACCAATTATAGCTGAGGTATATGCTATTGCCGAAATGATCATTAAGGTAAAAGAGCCGATAGCACCTGAATACGGATTGATCAAAGAAGGACAAGTAGTATTTACCTATTTTCATTTTGCTTCTAGTGAACCTTTGACCAAAGCGATGTTGGCGTCCAAAGCAATTTGTATCTCTTATGAAACGGTAGAAGATCCAGATGGCTCACTACCGTTATTAATTCCTATGAGTGAAGTTGCTGGTCGTATGTCTATACAACAGGGGGCTAAATACTTAGAGAAACCGCAAAAAGGACGCGGAATACTGTTAGGAGGTGTTCCTGGTGTTCCTGCAGCCAAAGTTTTGATTTTAGGAGGAGGCGTAGTAGGTACACAAGCAGCAAAAATGGCTGCAGGTCTTGGAGCACTAGTCGTTATTCTGGATATTAATATGAAACGAATGCGGTATTTGGATGATACGATGCCTAAGAATGTGTTCACACAGTTTTCTGATGAGTTAACGATACGACGACATATAAAAGATGCCCATTTGATTATTGGAGGTGTATTGATCCCTGGAGCAAAAGCACCAAAACTGATCACTCGCGATATGCTAAAGGATATGAAACCAGGTACCGTATTAGTAGATGTGGCTGTAGATCAAGGAGGTTGTTTTGAGACGACCAGACCAACGACGCATGAAGATCCTACGTATATTATTGATGATGTGGTACATTATTCTGTGGCAAATATGCCAGGAGCTGTGCCTTATACTTCTACATTGGCATTGACAAATGTTACCTTGCCCTATGCACTACAATTGGCAAACAAAGGCTGGAAAAAAGCCTGTGCAGAAAATAAAGGACTTCAAAAAGGACTGAATATCGTTCATGGCGAAGTGGTGTATGAGGCTATTTCAAATGCGTTTGATTTGGATTTTCAGGAAGCAGAAATTTATTTAGACTAACTCGATGTAATTTTGTCATAATCGTAGTGATGAATTACACTTTTTATAGAACCTCGCTAAACTGGCGAGGTTTTTGTTTTGTATATTTCCGTATATTTATATAGTCTGCTATTGTGGACACAACCAATAAAAAAGTAGAAATTATGATGGGATATTATATTATAGGTGGACTGATGTTTTTGATCAGTAGTTATGTTAGTAATAAGCTAAAAAAGAAATTTAAACACTATTCGCAATTACACTTACAAAATGGAATGAGTGGTGCCGAAATCGCGACTAAAATGTTGAGTGATAATGGGATCAGAGATGTACAAGTAATTTCCACACCGGGAATGTTGACAGATCACTACAATCCAAGAAACAAAACGGTAAATCTGAGTGAAGGTGTTTATAACCAACGAAATGCAGCAGCAGCAGCTGTGGCCGCACACGAGGTAGGTCATGCTGTGCAACACGCGCAAGCCTATAGCTGGTTAACAATGCGTTCTAAATTGGTACCTATGGTTAGTATTGCGTCTAAGTTTTCGCAATGGGTTATTATGGCTGGTTTTGCTTTGGCTGCAGCATCTAGTTTTGGTAGTACGGTCTTGCTTATTGGAATCGCCATGTTTGGAATGGGGACCTTATTTAGTTTTGTAACACTTCCAGTAGAATATGATGCCAGTAATCGTGCATTAGCATGGTTAGAAAACAAAAATATGCTGACACGTGATGAACAAGAAGGTGCCAAAGATGCACTTAAATGGGCTGCAAGAACCTATGTGGTGGCAGCGATCGGATCACTGGCTACACTTATGTATTTTGTACTACAATATTTAGGAAGAAGAAATTAGTTGTAACCTTGATATGTACCCTGTAAGGTCTTTTTCTGACCTTGTAGGTTTTACGGAGGAATAGATTAATACCTACAAGGTTTTTGGAAACCTTGCAGGAATTCTGAATTAAATCTTAATCTGTCGATCGATTTGTTGATCTAGCGAAATAAATGTTTCAGTTCTAGAAACACCTTCGATCGCTTGGATCTCTTTATTGAGAACCTGCATCAAGTGCTCATTGTCTTTACAAAGAATTTTGATAAAAATAGACCAATTCCCAGTAGTGTAATGACATTCGATCACTTCGGGAATTTGTTTGAGTTGATTCACCGCCTTGGGATTACTTACGGCTTTGTCTAGATACACGCCGACAAAAGCCATGGTTTTGTACCCCAAAACTTTTGGGTCGAGTATGAATTTAGAACCTGCGATCAGTCCAGATGCCTCTAGTTTCCGTAACCGTTGGTGAATAGCAGCTCCAGAAATCCCAACTTTACGGGCAATTTCTAAAATAGGCTTACGGGCATCCGACATCAAACTCCGAAGGATTTCTTTGTCAATACCGTCAATCTTCACATTAGAATTTGTAGGTTTTCCTGTCATTTCGTGATATTTTATAAGCTAAAAGTGTTTTTAGTGCTTACAAATATACTTTTTTTGAAGCTCTTTGACTTATGGATTGTAATGAAAATAGCTCAGGAAGTAGTTCTAAAAATTTAAAACTGCCAACCGACACTGCCAACTGTTTTATCCTCTTACTCCATCAGGGTTATAGCCTGCATACTCGGTAAATTTTTCTTTGAAAATGATACCATGCGCTTCTAGTTCTTCCAAAATGGGTTGATAGACTTCTTTTGTGATGGGGATTTGTACCCCAGGTGTGGTGATCTTTTTGTTTAAAATTGCTAGTGTAGCGATCGCTACTGGAAGCCCAACCGTTTTTGCCATGGCCGTGTAGGTTTGATCTTCTCCCAAAATAACCATCGTGGAATCAATCTGCTGGCGTTTATCGTACTGATCATACCCAAATTTGTGATACATAATGATCATATCTTTGTCATTTTCCTCTAGGGTCCAATGGCCCTCCAGAATTTTTTGAAGCACTTGTGCAGGCGTGGCATTTTTGAGCCCTACTTTTTTGTCTTTGTTAAAGAGATCCAGTTCTACCAGTTTTTCCCACATAATATCATCCTGGTCAATTTTGAGATAATAGCGCAGTTTTAGCTCTACAGAATCCGTCGGAGAGTACGGTAAAAAAGCATTCACAAAATCGCGATAACTCATCGTTTCAGAATTTTCTAACACGTAATCATCGGCAGTCATGCCCAATTGCACAAACATATTCCACGCTTTGGAAAACCCAACTCTACGAATCGTACCTCGGTATAGCGTATCTGCATCGTCTAAGCTATATACGCTTCGGTATTTGAGCGAATCTCGATTGGCATAAGCTTCAAAAACACCATACTCATCGATGTGTAAGAATTCCGTTCTGCGAAAGAGTTTCTGATAGGGAATGTATTTATAACTCCCTTCTTGAATAAATTTGGCCGTACCACCTTGTCCTGCAACCACAACATTTCGTGGGTTCCAGGTGAATTTGTAGTTCCACAAATTCGTATCGCTTTCTGGTGCGACAAGACCTCCTGTAAACGATTCAAAAAGGAGCATTTGCCCACCTTGTTCTCGGATGCGATCAATAACTTGCATGGCACTCATATGGTCAATCCCTGGATCAAGGCCTATTTCATTCATAAACACAAGTCCTTTGGCTTTTGCTTCTGTGTCTAGTGCTTGCATTTCTGGACTTACATAAGACGCAGTAACTAGTGACTTTTCAAATTTAATACAATCATGTGCCACTTCGATATGCAGACTCGCGGGGAGCATGGAGACTACAATGTCACTTTGTTGTATGAATTGTTGTCGTTGCTTAGTGTTTGCAATATCTAATTGAATTGCGACTGTTGCGGGATGCTCTTTTTGAAGTAACTGTGCACGTTCCAATTGCTGATCCGCAATGGTAATGTGTAGTTTTTCGGCTTTAGCTTTATCCTGAAAATATTTGATGAGTACAGCGGTGGATTTACCCGCTCCAATAACAATAATCTTACGCATGTTTTGATACCTTTGTATATAGTCTAAATTACATTTTTCAAACAAATAATACGCATGAACAGGAAAATTTTAATCACAGGAGCTAGTTTTGGACTGATAGCAGTGCTTTTGGGTGCTTTTGGCGCACATGGATTGCAAAAAGTTGTAGATCAGGCGGGAGTTACTTCTTTTAACACTGGAGTGCGCTATCAGATGTATCATGCTTTAGTACTATTATTTCTTGGAACGACGCAACTGCTTTCTGAAAAAATCAAAAAACGGGCTTATTACTGTTTTTTGATAGGCGTACTCTTGTTTTCGGGATCGATTTATGGCTTGGTGCTGGATGAAGTACTAGGAATAGATTTGTCTTTCATTGCTCCGATAACGCCTCTTGGCGGGTTGTTGTTGATTGTTGGTTGGGCGCTGTTGTTAGTGGGTTTTTTGAAATATCAATCCAAAAAATAACACAAAAAGGATGCGCATAACACACATCCTTTTTAGGTATCATTACTAATGAATAAGACTATTTATTCACTGATTTTATATATTTCTTCAATGCCATGGTCAT
>CAZYRG010000197.1:0-1206 GCA_964650425.1 uncultured Flavobacteriaceae bacterium | reverse complement strand
ACAGCTTCACTTTGACAAAAATATTTCAAGGTGTCTGGTACTTTGTAACGCATCTCTTCCGCAATTCTGAAAAAATGATCAACCGCATTCCTACTGGTCAAAATAATAGCAGTAAAGTCTGCAATATCAATCTTTTGGTGACGAACCTCCTTCGCCTCAACGCCTTCTACATGGATAAAAGGAATAAAATCAATTTTTACTTTTTGTCGCTCTGAAAGCTCAAAATATGGTGAATTTTCGACTTTAGGTTCGGGTTGAGACACTAAAATGGTTTTCACTTTCATATAAATTCCTTTAATAATTAAATGGTTTACTATACTTCAAAAAGCTTATATAAAATATAATAAGGTGCAATTTCAAGTGTGCAAAGATACAAAATAAAATAGAATAGTTGCCCAAAAATCAACTTGCTGTACATTTTAAAAACTAATAGCAATGTTAATAAATTGCCTACAATCAATACGATACCAATTATGATGAATAATAACTGCGAAGTAGGGAAGGTGTAAATTAGTAAAACATTAATAGGAAAGAGTAAGATTCCCAAATAGTTGCGATAACTTAGTTTTGAAAACAAGTACTGATCCATGAGCGCTTCTGACGAAAAAATCACTCCAATAATTTTTTCGACCAACAATTTTCCGAGGGTAAATAAAAAGCAAATACCAATGATTTGTAATAGGACAAAACTATTGTTAGTTCCAGTATCTGGATAAAACTGTTGGATCATTAAGCGAATAAAAACGCTTAAAGAGAGTATTTGAAACAAGGTCAGTAATACATTGAAAACGGAAGATAATGGCTGTTGTTTTTGCTCAATGATAAGGTACTTATTGGAAACAAAAAGTGTGATAAAACGCTGAAAACTTTGTTCTTTTAATGCCCGAGCAGTGGCCAAAAGGACTAAAGAGACTAACAATATGATTGTTGCCCAATTAGTGGTATTAGTAACTCTAAGAATAAATTCCATGTTAGTGTGTCGTGCTATCTATGGGTAAAGATAGTGAGCATAGTTGAGTTTTGATAATTTTTAAAACGACCCTAATAGTACTTTTACGCATCTGAGCATAATATTTGGTTATATTTGTGCCCAAAAAGCAGGTATATATGGCAAATGCGCTCGTCATCATTCCAACTTATAATGAGTTGGAGAATATTACGAGGATCATCAAGAAAATTTTTTCGCTACAACAGCCTTTTCATGTG
>CAZYRG010000196.1:4016-6195 GCA_964650425.1 uncultured Flavobacteriaceae bacterium | reverse complement strand
GATCAAAATATAGATTTCGTGAGAATCGAATACTGAGAATTTCAACTATACAAAACTCGTACTTCTAACTTTGTACATCGTACTTTTAGTTTCAGATTTTGTTTTTCTACTTTCAACTTTTCTATTTCCTAATTTCTAGAAATCGCTTTTTCTGCCAATCCTAAAATATGTTCAAATTGCTCATCGAGCGTCATATTAGAATTGTCAATCTTTATGGCATCTGATGCTTGTCGGAGTGGAGAATCCTTGCGCGTACTATCGATATGATCACGGTCTACCACATTTTTGAGTACATCTTCATAGGTCACTTGATCGCCACGTTCTAGCAGTTCTTTATACCTACGTTCTGCCCGATCCTTTGCGGTGGCGGTCATAAAAAGCTTGAGTGTGGCCGTAGGAAAGACCACAGTCCCAATATCTCGACCATCCATCACAATCCCCTTATCTTTACCCATCACCTGCTGTTGCTCTACGAGCTTAACACGTACTTCATGCACTGTTGCTATAGGGCTCACAAAGGACGAGACTGCTAGGGTTCTGATTTCCTTTTCAACATTTTCGCCATTGAGTAGGACTTCTGCCAAATTGGTTTTTGAACTCACCTCAAAACGAATATTGATATCTTTAAGCACTGCTATCAAGCCTTCTTTATCAAAATGATTTTTGTCAATCAAACCTAATCGCATGCCATACAAAGTAACTGCTCGATACATCGCACCAGTATCTACATATACATAACCCAAGTGTTTGGCTAATCTTCGTGCAACAGTACTTTTCCCTGTAGAGGAATGTCCATCGATAGCAATGATAATTTTGTTTTTTATCACTATTGTAGATCTATATTTAATCCAAAAAAACTAGAGCTTGCCGCTGCATTGTAACGCGCATAGGTATAACTAAAACGAAGCTTTTTAATCTTTAAAGCGATCCCCCCACTAATACCGGCAAAAGTACGTTGGTCTACAATACGCAATTCCTCTCCACGACGGAAATTATATCCCAATCGAATATTAAAATTACGTTCTGGAAAAAACTCTGCTCCAAATACCATGTGCCGTAAGAAATTATTAAAGAAACCAGGATCATCTTTCTGCGCTATTTCTCCATCCAATCCTTCCTGATCTCTAACAGGGTTACCAAAGGCAATATTCCATACCTGTAAATTTTCCAAGGTAAAAGACCATCGAATTGGAACGTTTTGCAATAATTTGGACACCCCTAATGCAATCTCTAGAGGTAAATCTTCTTGCACTCCTGCGTAGGTAGTAAACTGTGTCCCAACATTACGGATAGCTAATGCAGCATTAAAACCCGTATCTTCTTTATAATACATCAATCCAAAATCTAATGCGCCTCCTAGTGATGTATATTGTTCTAATTTGGATGAAATAAGCTTCAGGTTTGTTCCCGCGTAAAAGTCACTGTTGGGTATTTGCATAGCATAACCTAATGATAATGCTACTTCGCCCCCGCTAAATTCTCCTGTTGCATTTCCAAACTCATCAAAACCATCAAATTGTCCATAATTGACATAGGTTACACCTGCATGTAACACATTTTGGGATTCTTTCCAAGAAAAAGCGTAAGCGGCAGAACCGTAATTGATATCTCCTATGTAATTCACATAGTTTACCGCCAACTGATTGCGCATACCTATATTTATAGATGCCGGATTGTAAATTCCTTCTGTAGGGTTTTGGCCATAGCCTGTAACCTGTTTGCCTCCCATTGCCGCTTGACGCGGAGAAGACACCAAATTAAGAAATTGGTAAGTCGATCGCCCACCTATCTGAGCCATTATAGTACTCGAGAAGACTAAGAATAAACTATAAAAGAAATACTTCTTTAAATGCATATAGGAACAAAAATAATAGAAACTGTAGTTAAAACGGTAGATCACTACAAATATTTTTAATTATTGTAGTGATCTATTACTGAAAGTTCAGAGTTTCTTAGCATTTTTCACCTTTTGTTTGGTCAATGCCAATTCTAACACCTCATCCATATTTTTGATATAATGAAAGGTCAACCCTTTGAGATAATCTGCTTTAATTTCTTCAATATCGCGCTTATTATCAGCACATAATACAATCTCTTTAATATGCGCACGCTTTGCGGCTAAGATTTTTTCCTTGATTCCTCCTACTGGCAAGACTTTTCCTCTCAAAGTGATTTCTCC
>CAZYRG010000196.1:0-3916 GCA_964650425.1 uncultured Flavobacteriaceae bacterium | reverse complement strand
ACTTTTTCTTCAATCGTATACCCAGTAACATTAATAATCTCCATACGATCTCGTAATGCAGGTTGTATGGTACTTAGACTATTCGAAGTCGCCACAAACATCACTTTGGACAAGTCAAAACCAATCTCCAAGAAATTATCATGAAATTCTGAGTTTTGTTCTGGATCCAAGACTTCTAACAAGGCAGAAGAAGGATCTCCCTGATGACTATTAGATAGCTTATCGATTTCATCCAATACAAATACTGGATTGCTGGTTCCTGCTTTTTTGAGACTCTGAATAATACGTCCCGGCATCGCTCCTATATATGTTTTACGATGACCTCTGATTTCTGCTTCATCACGTAATCCGCCCAAGGATACTCGTACATATTCTCTCCCCAAGGCTTCTGCAATGGATTTTCCTAAAGAAGTCTTACCGACTCCCGGTGGTCCATACAAACACAGTATCGGAGATTTCATATCATTGCGCAACTTAAGTACAGCTAGATATTCTATGATACGTCGCTTTACCTCATCCAACCCATAATGATCACGATCCAAAATCTTCTTAGCACGCTTTAGATCAAATAAATCTTTGCTATAAGAATTCCAAGGCAAGTCCAAAATCAAATCCAAGTAATTGCGCTGTATAGAATACTCCGCCACCTGTGGATTCATACGTTGCATCTTGGCCAATTCTTTGTCAAAATGCTCCTTTACCTTTTTGCTCCATTTTTTCTTCTTTCCGCGTAAGCGCATTTCCTCTAACTCATCATCATGAGAAACACCACCCAATTCTTCCTGAATGGTTTTCATCTGCTGCTGCAAAAAATACTCCCGCTGCTGCTGATTCATATCATTTTGCACCTTGCTCTGAATATCATTTTTGAGTTCCAAACGCTGAAACTCGGTATTCATATAGCGGAGCGTGGCTAATGCGCGCTCTTTGAGGTCATTGATTTCTAATAATCCTTGTTTGTCTGACACACTAAGATTCATATTAGAAGAAATAAAACTGATCAGGAATGATTTACTCTCAATATTTTTAATGGCAAAAGAAGCTTCACTTGGGATATTTGGGCTCTCCTTGATAATCTGTAGTGCCAATTCTTTTATAGAATCTATAATCGCCAAAAACTCTTCATTTTCTTCTGCTGGACGCTCCTCTGGAACTTTGCGTATTTTTGCATTCATATAAGGCTCTTCGGAGAACACTTCTTCGATCTCGAAACGCTTTTTTCCCTGTATGATAATCGTAACATTTCCATCAGGCATTTTGAGCACACGGATAATTCGTGCAACAACGCCAATCTTATTGATATCCTCTGCCGTAGGGTTTTCTATAGTTTCATCTTTTTGCGCTACTACACCAATGACTTTATCACCATGGGTAACATCATTGATCAATTTTATGGATTTGTCTCGCCCTGCTGTAATAGGTATTACGACGCCAGGAAATAATACGGTGTTGCGTAATGGAAGTATCGATAATTCTTCCGGTAACTCTTCCCTATTAATCTCTTCTTCGTCCTCTGGTGTCATCAAAGGAATTAATTCGGCATCTTCATCGAATTCTTGAAATGACAAACTGTCAAGGTTGGTAAATTTTGCTTTACTCATAGCTATATTTGAGCCACTTTGTCATTATTACAAAGCGGTATATCTGTTTATACTAAATTGATTTTATTGTAAAAACCCTTAATTCCTGTATTCTAACAACTATTCGGGTGATTTCTATAAGGTATAACTCAATTCCCATGCCATCATAACAGCATGTTATTAGGAGTTGTTAAAAAATGAGTTAACCACTACTTTATTAAAGTTACAAAGATTTTATAAGAAACCCCTAGTGATTTATAGTTTGTTAAGTCCATGTAAATAAACAATTGCATCTTTTTATACTAAAAACTGTAACAATTAGCGGCAACAACTATCTTTACTATTGAATAGCGATAATATTTGATTGAAACTAACACAACAACATATTGGGGATTTGGTGGCCAAATGTCGTGACAACGACCAAATGGCGCAAATGGAAGTATACCAACGTTACTATAAAGCGATGTATAATGCGTCATTGCGAATAGTAAAAGACAGTGCTGAGGCGGAAGATTTGATGCAAGAAGCTTTTTTGACCGCGTTCACCAAACTATCATCATTACAGAATAATGCACATTTTGGTAGTTGGTTAAAACGTATCGTCATTAACAATAGTCTTACGGCCTTAAAGAAAAAGAAAGAATTGCAAGAAATTGACCTTGCTACGGTAGCACACAAAATTCCTGCTATGTGTGAAGAAACTGATCATAAATTGCATGCCGTCAAGGCACAACAATTGATCGCAACAATGAAAACGCTAAAAGATAGTTATAGTACGTCGCTATCACTATACCTCATAGAAGGATATGATTATGAGGAAATTTGTGAAATCATGGATATTACCTATGCAAACTGTAGAACATTAATATCCAGAGCAAAAGAAAGTTTAAGAAAAAAATTAATACAGCTATCATAATGGAAAAGAATGATGCCATAGAAACCCTGTTCAAACGCTTAGAAGGCGAGCTGGATACTGCTATACCTTCTAAAGACCATGAATCACTATTTCTAAAAAAATTACAGCAACAACAAGAAAACAATACCGTTATCCCTATCTCTAGAGGTACAGAAAAGCCTTGGATCAAATGGGTATCCATTGCTGCATCTATTGTATTCATAATAGGCGTGTTTTCATATACGATCTCTTATACATCGCCAACACAAGCTGATTTGGCAAGTGTATCTCCCGAGCTGGGGAAAACACAAGAATTTTTCACCAATGCCATCACCAAACAATTACAAATATTAGAAAACTCAACTACATCTGACAACAAAGTACTAGTAGCAGATGCATTAAAAGCACTAGAAGAACTGGAAACAAACTATAACAAACTCAAAGAAGACCTAGTTACTAGTGGAAATGATAAACGGGTAATCAGCGCCATGATTCTTAATTTCCAAAAACGAATTACCTTGCTAGAAAATGTCTTAAAAAACGCACAAGAAATAAACGATTTAAAAGTACAATACGATGAAAAACAAAGTATATAAAACCCTACTGTTATTACTGCTGATTCCGACAGCATTACTGGCAGATCCAGAAAAATTTCGTGGTAAATACACCAAGGAAAAAACGATTAATAAAGAATTTTCGGTAAATGAAAATGCGTTATTAAAAATTAAAAATCGTTATGGAAACCTTAATGTAACCTCATGGGATCAAAACACCATTGTTATGGAAGTCAGCATCACGGTCAACGGTGATGATGAAGATATTGTCACAGAACGTCTTGAGGGCATTCAAATTAATTTTGAGAATAGTCCAAGTCAAGTAACTGCAAAAACACAATTCGGAGAAGATAATCAATCTTGGTGGACAAAAGTAAAATGCAGCTGGACTGGCAACAAAGTGAACATGGAAGTGAATTATACGGTAAAAGTACCTGTAAACAATCATGTTGATTTTAATAATGATTACGGCAGTATTAGTCTAGATCGAATTAATGGCAATGCTACCATTCATTGTGATTATGGACAAGTAATTCTGGGAGAATTATTAGGAAATGAGAATGCCTTGTACTTTGATTATTCGCATAATAGCTCTATAACCTATATGAAAAAAGGTAAAATCAACGCCGATTATTCTGATTTTGTATTAAACGATGCTGAGACATTAATTCTTAATGCCGATTATACTGGATCCAAGATTAAAAAGGTAGATACATTAGAGTTTAACTGTGATTATGGCAGTTTACGAGTAGATGAGGCCAGACTTATTGAAGGAAATGGTGATTATCTGGATACCAAAATCGGTATTGTTTCTTCCAAAATTGATTTAGTTTCGGATTATGGTGCTATAGTGATAAAAAAATTGAATAAAACTATTGAATCTGTAA
>CAZYRG010000195.1:0-6227 GCA_964650425.1 uncultured Flavobacteriaceae bacterium | reverse complement strand
AAGTTGTTTGAGTTTCCATTACCAAAGGTAAAGAGTCCAATGTTATAGTTTGTAAACTTATAGTGCTGATAACTGATTGCTTGCGAAAAGGTAAAATAGTTGTCAGGCCATTTGAGACGTTTTGCAATGCCAACCGTTGCTCCTGTAATATCAAATCTTCTGCTTCTATCAACACCCGTAGCTCTTCCAGAACCAATAAGATTTTGATTTTGAAAAGAAAACTGTGTACTATGCGAAAAGGAAGTAGACAGTTGAAATGGTTTTTTGCCTCCCAACCATGGTTCTACAAAGGATAAACTATAGGTTCTAAAAAACGTACTTGCCTGAGCACGTAAACTCATAGATTGTCCGTCTCCCATTGGTAGAGGCTTATATGCTTCTTTTTTAAAGATATTACGTATCGAAAAGTTATTGAACGATAATCCTAACGTTCCTACAAAACCAGTTCCGCCAAAACCACCTTGCAGTTCGATTTGGCTAGCGCCCTTTTCTACTACCTCATACTCAATATCCAGTGTTCCGCTGTTAGGGTCAACATTTTTGAATTGTGGATTGAGTTGTTCTGGGTCAAAAAATCCAAGTTGTCCTAGTTCACGTACTGTACGTACTACAAGTTCTTTGCTGTATTGTTGTCCAGGTTTTGTTCTAATCTCACGAAAGATAACATGGTCGTTAGTTTTTGTATTTCCAGTAACGGTGATGTGATTAAAATGCGCTAATTTTCCTTCACGAACTCTAATTTCAAAATCAATGGTGTCATTTTGTACATTGACTTCAACAGGGTTGATGCTAGAAAATAAATACCCACTATTTTGGTAGAGATTCGTCAGATCATCCGCATCTGGCCTGGTGTTATCAGCAATTCTTTTTTCTAACAGAATACCATTATATACGTCTCCTTTTTTGATGATTAATTTTCTTGCAAGATCACGATCACTAAAAATACTATTACCTAAGAAATTGATATTACCAAAATAATATTTGTTCCCTTCTTCGACATTGAGATGTAAGGTTACACTATTGTCGTCTTCTACGGCAAGTGAGTCGCTTGTGATTCGAGCATCACGATAACCTTTTTCTTTATACTTGGCAATAATTTTGTCTTTATCTTCTTCATAATCTGCAGCGATATACTTGGAGCGTTTCCAAAAACGAAGCGGCATTTTCTGCTTCGTGTTTTTCATCGCTTTTTTGATCTTACCATTGGACAATTGTTCGTTACCAGTGATATTGATGTGATCCACTTTAACCCTGTCACCTTTATCCACCAGAACCACCATTTTTACTCGGTTCGTGTCTTTGTCTTCGATTGTATCTTTGACAGGAATCGTGTTAATATTGACCTTAGCATTCAGAAACCCATTTTTTCTAAAACTATTAGCAATATAATTTTTTGTAGTGGTGATGAGGTTTTCGGTAACCTTTGCCCCTTTTTTGAGGTCATTGTCTTTAATAAATTCTTTTTGCTTGGCTTTTTTGACACCTTCAACTTTTACTGCTTCTAGTTCGGGTACTTGGGCGATATTTAGTTCAAGAAAAGCAGTGTCACCTTCTATTTTGGTAATGTAAAAATTAATATCACTGAAAAGGTTCAGTTTCCAAAGTTTTTTGACAACAGCACTTATTTTATCTCCTGGAAGATAGATTTCTTCGCCTACTCGTAGGCCTGTATAAGTGATGATAGTACTTTCGTTGTAGGTTGTAGATCCTGTAACTTCTATTCCGCCAATCTTATATTTCTTTCCCTCTAGAATAGGTCGGTCTTGTGCAGTAACTGTTAAAGGACCTATCAAAGCAAATACTATAAAACACGTAGCAAAGACTTTGTTTAGTAAAGTGTTAGCTAAGTTGCTCACTGGTTTTTCCAAATCTTCTTTCTCTTTTTTGATAATTCAAAATGGCTTCAAATAGATCTGATTTTCTAAAATCTGGCCATAATATTTCTGTAAAATATAACTCTGCATATGCAATTTGCCACAATAGGAAATTGCTAATGCGCTCTTCTCCGCTTGTACGTATCAAAAGGTCTACATCTGGTAGATTTTTGGTGTACAAATGCTCATTAATGACTGCTTCATTTATAAGATGTGGCGAAAGTAAGTCATTTTTTACTTTAATACTTATATTTTGGATGGTTTTTATGAGTTCTTCGCGACTTCCGTAGCTCAATGCTAAGGTCAATGTCATATGGGTATTGTCTTTTGTTTTGTCAATAACTTCGAGCAATTCTTTTTGGGCTTTCTGTGGTAAGGCTTCGGTGTTTCCTATAGTTTCTAGCTTGATATTATTCTTTTCTAGTGTGGGCAATTCTCTCTTTAATGAAGAAACTAGTAATTTCATTAATGTTTGGACTTCCAATTTTGGGCGATTCCAGTTTTCTGTAGAAAAAGCATAAAGTGTTAGGTATTTTACGCCTATTTCTGCACAACCTTCTACAACTTCTCGAACGCTTTTGGTACCACTTTCATGTCCAGCTGCGCGAAATAATCCCTTTTTTTTTGCCCATCTCCCATTACCGTCCATAATAATTGCGGTGTGAGTCGGGATGTTGTCATTAAGCTGTTCTTTGGTAGTCATAGTTTATTAGTAGGCACAGAAACACGGTTTTCGGCCAAAAGTATAGGTAAGAATAAAACCGCTATATACATACCAGTCATTAGTGTTTAAATTTCCAAATTTTAGATCTTCACGATCTTTTAATTCTCTATTGGGATCACTCCCGTCAATATTATCTGTAAACGTATAGCGCGCTCCAATCTCAAAACCAAGTCGAAGCGAACGTGCTAATTGCATTTTGTATCCAACTACCATAGGTATCGCAACACTCCATGCATCACCAAAAGCTCTTATTGCTGGAGATCCATCATTATTGGTGCCTCGTACCAGTGTACCTGAATTAAATCCTGTCAATCCTGTATATAAATATGGGACACTTTGATTACGTTCTGAATAGTAATCCCATTCCCAAAAATTAAATTCGATTCCTACAGAGAGTTCCTTGATAGAGTTATTAAAAGAAAATCCTCGTAACTGTCGAAAGGTCTCACTAGATTTAGTGTCATCTCCTTGTACGGGTAAATACAAAAAAGAAGCCCTGAAACTGTGACGTTCTGACTTGTTAATTTTACCAATTACACCAAAACCTACATTAGTAGGTGATAGATAGGATACTTTTCCAACATCTCCTATGTAATTAGATCCACCAACCGTTATTCCTAATTCATAACGTTGAGCAGAAGCAAGCTGCGTAAACAGACACAAAATCACAATAAAAAACGAATATTTCATAGGTTAATTCAAGTTTGCAAATATAGCAATTAAGTTTGCTACACAATAATTTGGATAGATTTGTTGAGATTTAAACACGATTTAATCAAAAATATTGCTTAATTGGGCATCACAATATAGGAATATTTGGGAAATTTTTAGTTTTTAAAGCCGTCTTTTCTGCGAAGTAAATAAAGAATAGATTATAATTTAGGAGTTCTTTTTATTTCGTTTGTCTTCTCCCCAGAGCATTTTTTTTCTCAAGGTTTCCAAAAAACTATTGCCTTCTAATACAACCATATTGATTTTGAACGGGGCCTTTTTGATCGTAATGGTAGACTCATCTGCTTGTGTATGTATGCGAGAGTCAAGAGAGACCAAGAAATCTTCTTCCCTGCTTGATATTTGTAATTTTATTTCCTTATCATCAGGAATGACTAGCGGTCTCGCATTCAAATTGTGAGGTGCTATGGGTGTCAGCACAAGGCTGTTGGTGCTAGGGATCATTACAGGTCCGCCACAACTCAAAGAATACCCAGTAGAGCCTGTGGGCGTCGCTACAATAAGTCCATCGGCCCAATAGGAGGTCAAAAACTCATTGTCGATACTGGTGTGTACAGTGATCATAGAAGTTGTATTACGACGGCTTACGGCAATTTCATTCATCGCAAAGTTCAATTCTTTCAAATCCGAATCACCACTAGTGTTTTCTACCATAATAATACTTCGGGGCGACAGGTAATATCGCTTTTCGAAAATGAGATCAATACTTTTGAGCAGCTCTTCTTTTTTAATCGTAGCCAGAAAACCTAATCTCCCAGTATTAATTCCGGCAATAGGGATTTCTAGGTCCCGTACATAGGTAATGGTTTTGAGAATCGTACCATCACCTCCGATACTAAAAAATAAATCATAAGAGGTATCTAGCTCCTCAAAAGTGCTAAAATGGGAGTAGTTTTTGTCAATATCATCGTGTAAATTGATGAGCTCCAGAAAGTTTTTTTCAATAACTACTTCTACATTACGTTGGTGTAATGCTTCCAATAATTGTTGGATATAGATGCCTGAATTTTGATGGTAAAATTGTCCGTAGATCCCTACTTTCATAATGGTATTTTCAAAAATTAAGGTAAAGTTAGGGATTCGAAGTTAGATTTAAGAAGTTAAAAGTACGAAGTTTTGTAAAAGTATTCTATGAAGAAAGGCTACACCATAATAAGTTCAAGCTATACTATTATTGTGATCAGGAAATGCGAAAAATAAAAATCTATCATGTGCTTCCTAAACTTCGTAAATCGTACTTCTAATTTTCAAATTACATATTCAAATACTTCTCCAAATAGTCAGATCGTTCTTTTAAATTGTTAATAAACAGATCATCAGAATGTTCGGATACAATATTGTAACTATACCTGCGAAAAGTTTGTGTGATAGCACTTACATCCGAATCGCCAATTTTGATGGTGATTTGCGCCACATCATTTTCTATTTTAGAGATAAAAATACCAAAGATTTTGGCATTGTTAGATTCTACAATTTGAGCCACTTCACTAAAAGAATAATCTAACACACCTTTTTCAACTACAAGAATATTTCCAGCTTCATTTAGAAAAGGGGTTTCGTTAAAGATATTCATGATGTCATTGAGCTCAAAATACCCTAGATATTTATTATGATGATCCAAGACAGGCATAATATTGGTGTGATTTTGGGCGAAAGCTTCTAGAATATCTAACCAATTAGCATCATCTCTTACAAAAAAACCTTCTAGTGCATGTCGATACGAATCGAGTTCTTTTTCGGTGTCAAAACAACGCACATCATTTTCTGGTAGACATCCAATATAGGTTTGGTCTGAAGATACCGGAATATGCGAAAATGTAAGTTCATTAAAAAATAATTGCGCTTCTTTTACGTGCTCTCTGATATCGAGCGGCGCTATGTCGTTGATAATAAATTGCTGTGTGTTCATAGGGGGCGTTTTTTTATGCAAAATAAGGAATTTTAATGATTTATGAGTTTTTTTTAGGTTAAAAAATTGAATTATATCTTTCTTTAAGAATTAAGAGGTATTGCATTTTCAACTTTGTATTTTTGTGGTTTGAAGCAATAGTTTTACCAAGAAATACGAATGACAAAATTAAGTGTAAATATTAATAAAATAGCAACCTTGCGTAATTCCAGAGGAGGAAATACCCCTGATGTGTTAAAAGTGGCTAAAGATGTAGAACGATTTGGAGGACAAGGTATCACCGTGCACCCAAGACCAGATGAACGTCATATTCGGTATCAAGACGCTTTTGATTTACAGCCGATAGTTACCACAGAATTTAATATCGAAGGGAATCCAATTCCGAAATTTGTAGATATGGTATTGGCAGTTAAACCGACACAGGTAACTTTGGTTCCAGATGCCGTAGATGCCATTACCAGTAATGCGGGTTGGGATACGATGAAACACAAGGGGTTTTTAAAAGAAGTCTTATCGGAGTTTAAAAGGAATGACATACGTACATCAGTGTTTGTTGATCCTGAGGAAAAAATGATAGAAGGAGCGGCCTTAGTTGGTACAGATCGCATAGAACTTTATACAGAGGCTTATGCAGAAAAATATGTAACTGATAAGTCAGCTGCGGTAGCGCCTTATGTGAAGTGTGCGCAACTTGCGTTGGATTTGGAGTTAGGAATTAATGCAGGGCATGATTTGTCATTGGATAATATGCAATTTTTCAAACAAGAAGTTCCCGGGCTATTAGAAGTGTCTATAGGACATGCTTTAATTTGTGAATCCTTGTATTTGGGATTAGAAAATGTGATCCAAATGTACTTACATAGATTAAAATAGGTTTCTAGTTTTTGGTTTCTGGTTAGCGAAATGTAGTTAACTGTTTTTTCGGCTACGCCGAAAAACCCAAAACCCAAAACCCAAAACCCAAAACCCAAAACCCAAAACCCAAAAC
>CAZYRG010000194.1:0-6231 GCA_964650425.1 uncultured Flavobacteriaceae bacterium | reverse complement strand
ATACAACGCCCATATGAAGCAAAAATCACAAGAACTAGGAGTTCCTTTTATTGATATCACGCCTATATCTAGAGCATTAGGCGCCTCGGAAAATGCTGTGGCCAAAGACCAGTTACATCCCAGTAGCTTTCAATATCAAAAATGGGTTGAGAAGATATCTCCTATTACTATAGAAATTTTAGCAAAAATGGAGCGTAATTAATACGGTATATCCAAAATCAATTTGAAATGCATAATCGTTAATAAACTCTTAATAAAAGAGATATTCATTAATGATTTATAACCTAAAAAGCCTTTTTAATAAAAATAAAACAACAAAATAAGCATTTCTTTACTTGCAAATAGCTGATTTTTTAAGTAAATTCGCGGAATATCAAACCTTTCATACTATGCGATCAAAATCTGTCAGCACCCCTTCCATTTCTTTTGAAGATTTTAAAAATCAAGTGCTTACAGATTATAAAATTGCTGTAACTAGTAGAGAATGTAGTTTGATGGGGCGTAGAGAAGTACTTACTGGAAAATCTAAATTCGGAATTTTTGGAGATGGTAAAGAATTACCACAGTTAGCGATGGCTAGAGTATTCCAAAATGGAGATTTTCGCTCAGGTTATTATCGTGATCAGACTTTTATGATGGCGATTGATGAATACTCCATCAAACAATTTTTTGCAGGACTCTATGCTCATACAGATGAAAATCACGAACCGCATTCTTCTGGAAGACAAATGGGTGCGCATTTTGCTACGCATAGTCTTAACAAAGACGGGAGTTGGAAAAATCTTACACAACAAAAGAATTCTAGTGCAGATATGTCCTCTACTGCGTCGCAAATGCCTCGATTAGTAGGATTAGCACAAGCATCAAAAGTATATCGAGAGCAAAATGACATTCCTAATAGCGAAAATTTTTCCATCTCAGGAAATGAAGTCGCATGGGGAACTATCGGGAATGGCAGTACTAGCGAAGGTTTGTTTTGGGAAACCTTGAATGCTGGCGGAGTATTGCAAGTTCCTATGGTCATTAGTATTTGGGATGACGAATATGCTATTTCGGTACACAACAAAAATCAAACCACCAAAGAAGATATCTCAGAGCTCTTGAAAGGTTTTCAGCGAGATGAAAACAACCCTGGTTATGAAATCATCACTGTAAAAGGCTGGGATTATCCTGCGCTGATAGAAGCTTATGAAAAAGCAGAGCGTTTGGCTCGTAAACATCATGTACCTTCGATTATACACGTCAAAGAATTGACCCAACCTCAGGGACATTCTACCTCTGGATCACACGAACGTTACAAATCCGAAGAACGCCTGCAATGGGAAAAAAACCATGACTGTAATAAGTTATTCCGTGAGTGGATTATCGAAAATAATATTTGCGACCATGAAGAGTTACTAACACTAGAACGCGCTATCAAAAAAGAAGTCCGAGAAGGAAAAAATGAAGCGTGGACCACTTTTATAACGGGCGTTATTGCGGAAAAACAAGAAGCATTAAAACACTTAAAAGCCGCTGAAGCCGTAAGTCCGAATAAGGTATTCATACAAAAGCTCTCTTCTGCTTTAGAAAAAAACCAAGAACCCTTACGTAAAGAGATCCTCGAAGCTTGTAGAAAAACACTGCGATATCTCACGCAAGAAAATAGTCCAGAAAAAGTAGCATTTCAAACTTGGGTGAATAGCTACATGGCTACTATTCAACATAAATTTAGTGCGCAACTATATAATGATTATGACAGTGGTGTCACCAAAGTGACTCCTATAGCACCAGAATATACAGAAGATGCTCCATTAGTTGATGGGCGTATCGTTTTACGTGATAATTTTGACGCTATTCTGTCGTCCAAACCTGAGGTATTGATTTTTGGAGAAGATGTCGGAACCATTGGTGATGTGAATCAAGGATTAGAAGGCTTACAAGACAAATATGGGGAACTACGTGTTGCTGATACTGGTATCCGCGAACCTACCATAATTGGACAAGGCGTAGGAATGGCATTGCGTGGACTACGCCCTATTGCCGAAATACAATATATCGATTACATGCTTTATTGCTTACAAACGTTAAGTGATGATTTAGCATGCCTACGATACCGGACTTTTGCCAAACAAAAGGCTCCTCTGATCATCCGAACCAGAGGACATCGACTAGAGGGTATCTGGCATTCGGGTTCACCGATGGGTGGATTAATTCATATTTTACGTGGCATACACATTCTTGTACCTCGTAATATGACTGTTGCTGCAGGTTTTTATAATACCTTACTTGCAAGTGATGAGCCTGCAATGCTAATAGAATGCCTTAATGGATATCGTCTCAAAGAAAAAATGCCATCCAACCTTGGTGAATTCCGCTTACCATTAGGTGTGGTAGAAACACTAAAAGAAGGAACAGACATTACACTAGTTTCTTATGGCGCCACACTTCGTTTAGTTGAAGAAGCTGCCAAAGAGTTATTAGCTGTCGGTATTGATGCAGAAGTAATTGATGTACAATCTTTGATTCCTTTTGATCGGAATCATGATATTGTAAAAAGTGTAGCCAAAACCAATCGCGTACTCCTAATTGATGAGGATATGCCTGGAGGCGCTACCGGATATATGCTACATAAATTAATGGATGAGCAACATATCTTCCAGCACCTAGATAGTGCTCCAATGACGCTGAGCGCTAAACCGCATCGACCAGCTTTTGGAACGGATGGTGATTACTTTAGTAAGCCTTCTATCGAAGATATTTTTGAAAAAGTCTATGATATGATGCATGAGGTGAACCCCGAGCAATTTCCGCAATTGCGATAGCAATATTTTTTATAGTGAATAATCATATGTATTTGTAAATTGATTTTAATGAAATCGGTTTACAACTATAAAAACCACAAAAGACTACAATTGGCATTCAACCCGCTTTATATGATAGAAAATCTATTACAGCTTGAAGCTACTACAAACCCTGCCATCGCATCATCTGGTATCTACGTCATAAGCCAAATCGTTGGCTTATGAAGTAAATCCTGCGACATTTTCAAGTTTAACATGAAATTTCAGGTATCTTTCGTACTAACAGGTATTTAAAATCTAAGATTATAAACGAAAAATATCGGAAAAATCGCATATTTATTTTAGAATAGTTACATTGTATATCCTTACAACTCATATTAAATGTTTTCATTTTTAAAACCTAAAAAAAACCTATTCTCTGTATTACAAGACAGTATTGACATTCACAATCATTTATTAGCAGGTATTGATGATGGAGCTGATACCCTAGCCGATACATTGGCACTTATTAGTTCCTATGATAGAAATAACATTAAGCATATTATTGCTACGCCGCATATCATGTCCGGACATTACCCCAACACACCTGAAAGCATTAATAATGCACTCAAAAAGACACACAAACTACTTGCCGAAAATGACTTGAATCATATAAAAATTACTGCAGCTGCAGAATATATGATCGACGAAACTTTTGAACAATTATTAGAAACGGGAACATTGCTAACTTTGAAAGATCGCTATGTTCTTGTAGAACTTTCTTATTATAGCCCACCAATTAACTTGTACGACGTAATCTATCAACTGACCGTCAAAGGATACACTCCAGTACTAGCACATCCTGAGCGCTATACTTTTTTTCATCACGATCATGAATCTTATAAAAAACTAAAAGAATTAGGCTGTCTTTTTCAATTGAATCTCCTCTCTCTTACTCCGTATTACGGTTCAGAAATCATGAAAACAGCTCAATTGCTATTAAAGAACAATTATATCGATCTTGTAGCATCAGATATTCATAATAAAAATCAGCTAAAAACATTGGAAGATTGCACCACTTCTCATAGTATATATTTTGAATTGAGAAAATGTAGCCTAAGAACGAAGAAGTTATTTCTTTAGACTTAGAAAACGTTTTAACCTAGCAAAGAGACCTTTTTTGGCTTCTCCATAAGAATACTCATAACGTGCATTGTATCCAAACTTGGATTGTTCTACATTATTTACCACAAAAGCCATATTTTTCAATTTCCCATCTTTTACTAATTCTTTAGGATATTGCACCGCTTTTTTCTCTGTATAATCTGCTCTAACCACATATAAGGTCAAATCAGCATATTGACTAATCAACAAAGTATCTGTCACCAACATTGTTGGAGCAGTATCTACAATTACATAATCATAATCCGATTTTAGTTCTTCTAATAATTTCGGAAAGCGATCTGACATAAACAGTTCGGCTGGATTTGGTGGTATTCTCCCGGAAAGAATCAAATCAAAATTAGTGTTTTCATCTTTGACTTTGCGAATAATGTTAGTTATAGGAGTTGTGTGATCATACAGATACTCACATAAACCTATATCTGATTTAGAAAAATTTGTATAGCGTTGTAATTGTGGGTTACGGATATCTGCACCTACTAATAGTACTTTTTTATCATTTGTTGCTAGAATACCTGCTAAATTAAATGCTACAAACGTCTTTCCTTCTCCAATAACACCAGAGGTTGTATAAATTACATTGGACTCGCTAGCTCTTCCTTTAGTTTTAATTAAATAATTAAGGTTGGTACGTAAAATTCTGAAAGACTCAGCTAGTATTGAGCGATCGTTACGATTGACCCATTCCTTTTCTTTAAGGTTAAACTTCGGTAATTCTCCAAGGATTGGAATATCCTTAATCACACGTTCTACGTCTAGACTATTATGAATTTTGGTATCTAATAATATTCGTAAATATATAATACCAAAAGGAATCATTAACCCCAATAGTAATGCAAGCATAAAAATCATTTTCCTATTAGGAGAAACAATTCCGGGTGACGTATAGGCTGCATCAATAATTTTTGCAACTGGAGCCGTTACCGTTAAAGATATAGAGGTTTCCTCTCGCTTTTGTAATAAAAACACATACAGAGCCTCTTTGATTGCTCGTTGACGTTCTATATCTAGAAATTCTTTTTCTTTTTGTGGTACCGAAGCAATATCAGAATTCACTCTACTTTGCTGCCCATACAAACTGTTTTTTTGTATTTGTAGCGACGTTCTTGTGTTTTCTAAACTTGATTGTATATTACTTTTGAGCTGTAACAATTGATCATTTATTGTTACGACAATTGGATTCTTACCTGTAGCACCTTTTAGAATTCTATTTCGTTCTAATATCGACTGGTTATATTTGGTAATTAGCGTTTCTAATCCCGCATCGGCTATACCAATATTATATGGTAATGGTTTTTCTGCACCCGGATCTTTCTTTAAAACTGACAACATATTATTAGTCAATGCCAATTGCGTAGATACTTCGGCTAATTGCTTTTGTACTTGGCTTTCACTTTCAATAAATAATTGCGCTTCTGAGTTAATATCAGTAAGATTATTTTCTATTTTAAAACTCTCTTTTGTCGTTTCTACCGAATCTAATTCTTGGGAAATGATATTGAGTCGATCAGCAATAAAATTAGCTGTATGTTCTGCAATTAGATTGCGATCACCAATGGCATCTTTGTTATACTGACCAATTAGATTATTGATAATGTCTCGTGCTTTTTTCTTTAACGGATGGTGTAACGTCAATTGTACAACACTACTACTTTTACTTTTTTGATCAATAGATACACTACGCTGATATCGGTTCACTATAGAAGCCTGAGGGTACATACTAACTACAATCATTTCTGGTTCATCAACAGCAATAATATTTTTTGCCGCCGTTTCTGATACAGGCACCACCATGAATTCCCCAAAGCCAATATTTACAGCCTGTCCATAATCCATTTTTTTTCCTTGCTCATCTTCGCCATAAAATAATTTATAGCTTGTTGGTGACAAAGGCAACATGCTAAATGTATAATACCTGTTGAAATCCGGAATCCCTTTTTCTCCTAAAAAACGTACTCTAAGAGGAGCATCCTCATATTTTTCTGTAGTAATAACCTTCCCAACACTATAATATTCCATGTTGAGCCCTAGCTCTTTTACTACCCTAGACATTAATCGTCTAGACTTTAACACTTCTAGTTCATTATCAATATTATTAACCGCAAAACCGGAATAAATCCCCATTCCCTCTAAGGCAGAAGACTCCGATAACGCACCTCCTTTTTGATCATCTTGCACATGAATTGTTGCTTGTGTAGAATAAACTGGAATACTATATCGCAATTTCAAAAAAGCACCTACTAGTGCAATAAAAACTGCGAGTACAAACCATTTCCAATGAACAACA
>CAZYRG010000193.1:0-6287 GCA_964650425.1 uncultured Flavobacteriaceae bacterium | reverse complement strand
GGGCACTATTGTCAGCTCCTAAATACGTACCATTTCCAAAAAACAATACATTAGATATCCCATCACCATCAGTCGCTGTAACATTAAAGGTCATTTTATCATTTCGTTTAAATTCTTTCCCATTTGCAGGCGATGTAAATGATACCTTTGGAGCTGTTGAGCCCCCACCACATACTGTTTCCTCAAGAGCAAGATCTTGTGCATCTACACCATCCTGATATAAGATAATTCTATCCAATAAATGATATTGTGATCTACCCGATATTTCCATAGTGTAACTTCCTGGTTGATCAAATTCTACATAGATAAAATGCGCATTAGAATCCCATGTTCTAGAATACCATGACCAGTCGCCACTTCCAGACATCCATACTTTGAACCATCCTTTAGAACCGCCTCCTTTTGCAGGGTTCGGTGTTTTTCCAGATCCTATAGGATACACCTTACTACTACCTTTTTCGGCATAAAAATCTGATGCATCAGGAAAACGTAACCAAGAATCATTGTGTTCCGTAGTATTAGAACCTTTTCCATAGGTATTACGCCATTGAAAACGATATTTACCTGGGTTCTTAATTTCGATAGTAGCCGTCAACTTTTCATTTCCTGGAGTCCCATAATTATTAGCACCATCCCATGAAATATATCCCGATCCAGTATTCCCAGACCTATCCGTTTTCAAAACCCATGAAGTACCAGAAATATCTAAACTTTCTGCTTCAATTATGACTCTCTTATCTTTCTCTTTAAAATTTCCTGCACACGTCCCAGGGGTACTTGGCGCTCCTCCAGATGTGACTTCTTTTTCTGTTACAAAAACAACCCAATCAGATGTGGAGGTATTTGGTGGATTTCCTATGCTAGAAGTACTACCTCCTGTAACTGTAGTCTTACTACCGGATTGCAACCCTCCACCATTTCTAGGATCAAACCATCGAATATTAAATTCCTTAGTTGTCCCGGATAGATTCAGATTAGTGGTTCCTCCATTTTCTAAATAAATAATATAGTCGCTTCCACTATTAGCCAAACAATGCGCGGCACTTGCAGAAACAAGCGCATCATTATTTTCCATATCCCAGAAGGCTATCTCGTTTTTTACAAAAAAATCTAAAATCGCATATCGGCTCCATTCGAATAACGTATCGAAACGACTAAAATCTTCGGTAGAAAAATCACCAACACTACCGCCATACCACATTATACCAGCTCCGCCGGCCACCAAGGTCTTCCACAAAATTCGTGTTCTTGCTTCTTTGACTACGTTTTTATTTGTTAATGAAGTAGAGGTAAATACGCCTTGCACTCCAGTATTTTGTTCATCACTAGTTACTACCCAAGCGTTATTTGCAGCTTTAGATTTGTTGATCCATGTTAAAATTCCATCATTCCCGGAAAAAGCGCCACTATAATTATTAGCATCCGATGTTTGAATCGATGCGCCTGTCAATTTTGCATCTAGATCAAGCCAATCTTGATATTTTTTATGTTCCCCAGGATAGGTATGAATCACACGATGATTTTGCCATGGATCTAAAGCAGCTAACCAATCAATTCTTGCGATAGCTGACTCAGCAGTACCTCTATATTCTTCAGAAATATTCCATTCGACAGCCAAATGATGTCCGAATCGAGCAACCATCTCCCGATAATACACTCTTAGTTGATTAGACTCCAAAGCATCCCAGTTTTCATTTTCTGCAAGCTTAAAATGCAATAACAAACCATTTTCTTCTGCGTGATCAAAGACTGACTCCCATTGGGCCAGTTTCGAAACATCGTAATTCGTTTTATTACCGCTTACAGTCCAAGGAAATACATTAGGATCATCACCCCCAAATAGGGACATAGATATAGCATTCATTTTCTGATCTCTCAAATAATTGAGCACGCCCATTATATTTTTCCCTTTACCATTTTTCCATGTAGGGTCTCCGGATGCATAACTACTGCTATGAGGTGCATAAACATGTGCTTTACATCTAGTACAGGTATTACGAGTTCCATCAAAATCAAAATCTTCGTAGTTCAACAAGTTTTCTGGTGAATCAGGCCCCAGTTTCAAGAAATATTCTCTAGAACCTTCAAACCGAAGATAACGTTGTTGATTAGTATTTCCATTGACTTGATACTGTAATCGGCCTTGGGCTCTAAAATCCGGTTTTGATTTATCAGTCGCTGCAATATTTCCAACTGTACCATTTAGTGTGTAAGTAGGTGCAGGCAGTTCGTCTACAAATTTTGTAGCAACTCCTGAACCCCTGTAATATAAAACCTGATAAGTCCAATTACCTGTAATATTAGGTCGTAGATACGCTAGAAACTTATTTCCACTAGTTGCTCCAGTATTAGCAGCATTTGCATCGGCTGCAAAAAAACCTGGCACTCTTATCTTATCACCTTGTGGATCAGTAAAAACAATATCTAGACGATGGTCTCTGAATGTTGTGCTAGATTCATTGAGTGCAGCTCCTGGTATAGTAGTTGTAACAGCAATTTTATGCCATTTTTTTAATTCTCCTGACACATTTGAAGATTGTGATAGGACTGATAGGGACATGAATAAGCATATTAATAGCTTAAACAACTGGGTATTGCTTTTCATTTTTGGGGCAATTTTTGATCAGAAAAACTGATCTGGTTGAACGTTAGTTTAGTATTACAAGCGTAGGTTAGGTATTTCGTTAACGTATTCTTAACTACAAATAGTATGTCCCAATAAAAAAAAAGTTTTTTTTCCATAACATAACAGCGCATTAAATTGTATTTCAACAATTTATACTAGTATTAATTTTTCTTTATAATTTTAGGTAGGAAGGAACCGTGAATGGGGATACGGTTAGCGGTTTTTTTCAAAACTACTACTTTTTAAAGATAAAAACCAAGGAAAATCTATAATATTTATTATTTATTAACGCGTATTAACTGAAGTGTGTCGTTATTTTTTGCGACAATAACATGTTGTCGCCCCTTTATCGTAATGAATGCCATATCTTTAACATCTCCTTTAGTATAAAAACCACTCGTTGCAGTATTCACCGATGTAAAACCGTTTTCTGCAGTATTCTCCAATAGTAAACCTATACTAGCATCATTTCTTGGCGTTTCTACTTCGGCTTCATAAAGGTTTCCTGCTATAATAGCATCTAATTTCCCATCTTCATTAAAATCTTGCACCAATATTTGATTAACACTAGAAAATTGAGCCTCCATCGGGAGCTCTTTCATCGTAAAGTTACCATTGGTATTTTCCAAGTAAATACTAGCAAAAGACTTAACCTGATAGTGTAAAGAATTTTCCAACTTTTTTTCTCCATAGACATCTTCAAGGGTCGCGGTAGAAAAGGAATTATAATCCAAAAACTTTTTCTTGATCTCCGGCACCTGTTGTGAAGAACATTCTCGCCCTCTAACCGGATACTTCTTACCTCCATTATAATAACTCAGTACGATATCATTACGACGGTTCTTATCAAAATCATTTAAATACACATCGAAAGTCTCCTTTGAAGTTGCTTGATATTTATAATTAAGACCCAAATTACCAATAATTAGATCTTCGTCTCCATCTTTGTCAAAGTCACCTTTTGCTATACTAAACCACCAACCTCTTGTATCTTCTAACCCCAAATCTTCGGTCACATCCTCTAGCTCCCCTTCGTCATTATGAAAAACGGTGATCGGCATCCATTCTCCTACTACAACTAAATCTTGCCACCCGTCAAGATCGTAATCAACCCATACTGCACTGGTAGCCAATCCCAATTTTTTGAGATCTGGGGCAGATTTTTCAGTAACATCTATAAACTTAGGACGCCCTTTACTACCAACATTTTCTAATAAATAACTATCTGCAGGAATAGGATAATTCTGAGGAATCAAACGACCACATACTAGCAAATCCTGATCTCCATCTTTATCATAATCTACTTGATAGACCCTAGAACCACTTGTAATCATTTTTGGGAGTGCTCCAATGGCTTTAGTCAAATTCCCTTTGCCATCATTTACATACAAACGATCTTGCAGATATTTTGAATTATATTCAAACTCATTACCACCACTGACTACATACAAATCTTGATCGCCATCATTATCCGCATCAAAAATAAGCGCTCCCATATCTTCATGACGACTATCTTCTTGTAATGCTTTTACTTGTTGTGCCTCAAAACCGTTTTCTTTTTGATAAAAAAGTCCAGCTGTAAAGTTAGCCGCACCACCAACAAAAAAATCATCTCTCCCATCACCATTAAGGTCTCCAACAGCAAGCCCTGGTCCTAATCGAGAAGTACTATGCGGTAGTAATATTTCTTTTTTGTAATCGTCATAAAGATTTTCCTTATGACGGTAATTTGACAATACTGAATCAGAAACCGTCTCAAATAGTTTTGCATCTGTAATCAAACTTGCTGCCTTAGGAGTTTCCCTATACGCTGCATCTTTTTGCCTTAAAGTGAGTAATTGATCTGTACCAACATCATTTAGCGTTTGTTTAGCTCCATTTGGCCATGTAACTTCTAATGTATGTATCGCGGTCTGATTTCCTACTCCAAAATGCAATATTGGAGCTACAGAAGACTGAAAACCTCTACTCAATGTGAGCTCTTGATATTGTGACCCTTCTTTTGTTTTCAATAACACTTTACCCCCTAAGCCAAAAGTATTTTTATCACTACCCTCCAATTTTACTTGCAAATAATGATGACTAAATGAATTCATATTTTCAAAAACAGCCACTTGATCATCAATATTATTGACCACTAATTCCAAATCCCCATCATTATCCAAGTCAGCATAAATACTCCCATTTGAAAAACCTTCGAACTGTAAACCCCAATCTTCATTGGTTTGCTTAAAAGTAAGGTCTTTCTGATTTCTAAACACGAAGTTGTCCACTCTTTCCGAAGGGATTCGATCACTTTTGTATAATAAGCTATCCTGACCATTCTTAGATTTACCAAGTTTTGCAAAATAATCTCTGTTATTGATCTCTTTTCGTGTTCCATTGGCTATAAAAAGATCTTTCCATCCATCATTATCTAAATCAGAAAATAAAGGAGCCCAGCTCCAATCCGTAGACGCCACGCCAGCTAGCCGTGCTATATTACTATAATCTGGAACTTCATTATGAAGCGCTCCTGTATTTAACTGCAAGCTATTCTGCATATACTGATGATGAAACCCTGCATCCACTATGGAATAAAATAGCTCAGGATTCATACTTGCCATATTAGCTTTAGACCTTCTGTTGTCGTTTGGAGACATATCAACCTGAAAAAAGTCCAATAAAGTATCATTATTAAAATCTGCAATATCAACCCCCATTCCATAAAAAGAAGTGTTTTTTGTCGCCTCCTTGACATGCTCTTTGAACGTGCCGTCCTTTTGATTAAGAAACAAATAATCTGGTGTAGAGAAATCGTTGGACACATAGATATCAGGCCACCCATCATCATTAAGGTCACTCACAGTAGCACTCAATGACAACCCAAAAGATCGGAGTCCAGCTTCGTCAGTTACATCAGTAAACTTAGTACCATTTTCATTCCTAAACAGTTTATCCGTTTCGACATCTTGGGTATTTCTCATTTTGTATTTATAAATCTCCGGAGGTGTAGAAAAAGGAGTAGGAGGATAATTAGCCACATACAAATCCAAATCGCCATCCAGATCATAATCAAAGAAGGTTCCATTAACACTATTCCCTTTATCAGCAATTCCAAATTCTTTTGCTTTTTCGGTAAAAGTTCCATCTCCATTATTATGAAAAAAGAGATTTTCTTTTGGAGCAAATAAACCTCCCACACTACAATAGATATCCAAAAAACCATCTCCATCTACATCTGCCATGGTAACTCCTGTAAACCATCTGTCATCTCCTCCCACTCCAGCATTTTCGGTAATATCCTCAAATTTTAGACCTCCTTTATTGAGATACAGTTTATTAGAAACTTGATTACCTGTAAAGTAAAGATCAATCAATCCATCATTATTGATATCACCAGCTGCAACACCACCGCCCATATATAGATAGGAATAGGTAAAGTAATTGAGAGTATCGTTTTCTTTAAGATTATTTGAAAAGGAGATTCCCGTTTCTGAAGCATCTAGTTTTTTGAAGAGTTTTTCCGTTGCAGTAGTATTTTCCTGTTCCGAAGTTTTATCTATACAAGAAACACATACAAGGAACAAAAAAACGATATATATATATTTAAAAATCATAAAATTTACCACTAGTGTCCACTATAAATAATTAAATGTTCTTTGAAATTATTGATAATCTA
>CAZYRG010000192.1:3911-6385 GCA_964650425.1 uncultured Flavobacteriaceae bacterium | reverse complement strand
GAACGTAATAATTCATTTCGCTTTTCGGATAATTCGATTTTTTCTTCGATTAGATGCTTAAAGTCTGCAAAATCACTCTTATCCCCCATCAATACCACTCCTACTAACCAATCATTGTATATGATACATTTTTTGTAGTATCGCTTCCCTACATCCATAAAGATCACTTCTTCATAAGCCGGGTCATTCAAAGGCATATCAATCTGCCCAACACTACAAAGATCTAAATCTTCAAACTTTAAGATATTCATAAACACAGAACCTTTGTATAAGGAACTAAAATCCCCTAAAAGGTATCTTGCTAAGATATCTGATTGTTGTTCTGCCGCAGCAGTTGTACCATACAGCATCCCTTCAAACTCTGCGATCTCTCCTACTGCATATATATTAGGATCACTAGACTGGAGGTATTGATTCACTACCATTCCACGTTTACACACAATACCGGATGCTTTAGCCAAATCAATATTAGGTACTGTTCCAATAGAATACACAACGGCATTACATTGGAATGCCTTACCCGATTTCAAGGTGAGCATTAAAGAATATTCGCTTTCATTAAAAACAGTATCTACCTCATTATCAAAGTGAATCTGAATACCTTTTTCCCTAACATCTTCCGCCAACAAACGACTTGCAACGACATCCAATTGACGTTCCATCAATCTATTCCCGCGTTGTACAATCGTAATTTTTATCGCTCTTTTTCGCAATGCAGCTGCAAGTTCTAGCCCCAACAAACCACCTCCAACGATCACTACATGTTGCTCGTTTTCTGGTAAGCCAGTAGTTTCTAAATATGTTTTTAATTTATCTGCATCTCCTCGATCACGCATCGTAAATCGTCCCGGGAGGTGTAATGGCACTTCTTTTGGTACAAAAGCACGACTTCCTGTTGCCATTAATAAGATATCATAGGAATGCTTTTCTCCTTTACTATCGATTAAATATTTTTCTTCTCTCTTGATCTCCGCTATTGGATTACTAGTAGAAAGGGTTATCCCTAATTTCTCCAACTCTCCTGCTCGAACTTTTTGTAATTGCTCCCAAGTCAATTCTTCAGACACGTATTCTGGTAACAATACGCGATTATAAAAAGGATACGGCTCTTTAGAAAACACTACAATCTCGTCTTCTTGATTATGATCCCTATATGACTGAATAAAACGATGCGCTGCGGTACCTGCACCAATGATACAAATTTTCTGTTTTGGTTTCACATAAGTCGAAACCTGCACAGCAGAAAATTTAAAATCCGGTTCTTTAGAAATAGGATCTACAATACTTGTAGTAAGGTTATTTGCCCTTCCGTAATCATTCCCCAAAACTTTACCCCAATGCATCGGCATAAAAACCACTCCTTTACCAATAGTATCGCCGACTTTAATCTTAACTTGTACTTTACCCCGCTTACTTTCTATTACCGCAATATCGCCATCTTTTAACTTCCGCAAGAAGGCATCTACCTGATTCATTTCCAAATAGGGATCAGGAATATGCGTTGACAACCTGTTTACTTTACCCGTTTTGGTTCGCGTATGCCACTGATCTCTAATTCTACCTGTCGTAAGAATCAATGGATAATCTTCTGTAAGCTGTTCTGATAATGGTTTAGTGAATTTTGGCACCATAAATTTGGCATTCCCTGTATCGGTATAAAATCGTTTATCCTGGAACAAACGTGGAGTTCCCGGATGTCCTGCTTCTGGCACTGGCCATTGAAAAGTCCCCTCAGTTTTTAAGCGATCATAACTAAGTCCCGTTATATCAATAGAAGTTCCTTTGGTCATTTTACAATACTCTTGATATACTTCTTCTACCGTATTGTAATTAAAACCAAAATACCCCATTTTTTGCGCAAAACGCCATAGAATTTCTGCATCTGGAAGTGCTTCACCCGGAGCATCTATTACTTTGTTCAAGTGTGAAATTCTACGTTCGCTATTCGTCATTGTCCCTTCCTTTTCTACCCAACCAGCAGCAGGGAGCACCAAATCTGCATATTCTAAGGTTTCTGAACGTCTCGAAATATCTTGTACAACAACAAACTTTGCTTTTTTTAGTGCACGTTCTATTTTATTAGAATTAGGCAGACTCACAAGCGGATTGGTACAAATGACCCATACCGCTTTGAGTTTACCATTCTCTAGCGCATCAAACATCTCTGTAGCGGTATATCCCGGTTTTGCAGAAATCTCTTTGACTCCCCAAAAATTGGCTACCTCTCTTCGATGTTGTTCGTTACCCAAATCTTTATGTACAGCTAATAAATTGGCAATACCCCCCACTTCGCGACCTCCCATAGCGTTGGGCTGTCCTGTAAGTGAAAATGGTCCTGATCCAGGTTTACCTATCTGACCTGTTAGTAATGACAGGTTGAGTAATGCATTGTTTTTATTCACCCCAATAGAAGACTGATTAAGCCCCATAGCCCAAAGTGTCATAAACCCTTTGGCATCTCCTATATATTGTGC
>CAZYRG010000192.1:1581-3811 GCA_964650425.1 uncultured Flavobacteriaceae bacterium | reverse complement strand
GCAGAACTCATACAGAGCCTAGAATTGGTGTCAATATTATTGGTTCCAATAAAACCTTTAGTTAATTTATTAACCAAATAATACTCCTCAGTAAGACATTGACCAGACACATAAAACCCTACACTATCTGGACCATATTTTTTAATAATCGTACCAAAAACGGCAGCCGCACGATCTAGCGCCGCATCCCATGAAACTCTCTGTAACTCATGACTCTTACTCCATCGCATTTCTGGATACATCAGACGATCACTTTTGTCCATTACCACATGATGTAAGTTCATCCCTTTGGAGCATAACATACCTCGATTTACAGGGTGTTCTGGATCACCTTTGACAGTAACCACTCCTTTTGGATCTTTGTCTACAATAATACCACATCCAACTCCACAATAGGAACAAGTAGATTTAAACGATTTTGTAAGCGCCATTGGTTTTTCTTTTTGAGAACCACAAAACTACGTATTTATACGTAAAAAAGGTAAAATATTAGCACTTATTACGTAGTTACAGAAGAGAATTATCATTTAATCAAAAAACAGCTTTCAAAATAAGAATTATCCAAAAAAACCAATACATAATAACAATAGACATTTTGTGCAATACACCTATCGAATACACCTTCATTTTTCACATTTAACATAAAAAAACAAAAATTACTTAGTTATGAATTTCAAAATACTTACAAATTTGAAAAATGAATTATTCTCATTAAAAAGGTAAAAAAATGCATAATAATTTTATTTTAACATTTTTTTAATAAATTATTTTTATCTAAAAGGCAATAATTACATTTTATATTTAATAACAAATTTGCATAAACAAGAATGTAATGGTAGTTTTACAACACAAACTACATATTAATACTTAGAAAAATGTCTTATGGAACAAAAAACAATTGATCTCGTACAATCCTCCTTTTCTAAGGTAGCTCCTATTGCGAGTACTGCTGCAGAAATTTTTTATGCCAAATTATTTGAATTAGACCCGAAACTCAAAGCTATTTTCCCAGCAGATAACTCGGAAGCCATGAAAAGTCAGGGCAACAAACTCATGACCATGCTCTCTTCTGCAGTTGCTGGACTAACAAATCTAGAGCGATTAGTACCAGTACTCGAAGATTTGGGCAAACGACATGTTGGATATAAAGTAGAGCCTTCTCATTATGATACTGTAGGAGCTGCTTTATTAGCGACCTTAGAAGCAGGATTAGGAGATGACTTTACTCCCGAAGTAAAAACAGCTTGGACAGACACATATGGTGTTATGGCCGGGGTTATGAAAGGCGCGGCATATGGAGCATAGAGCTTTCTACAGTTACTCAACAACTTCCCTAAAGTAGTCGTCTAATGAAGTAACTAAATAAGAAAGAAATTATGTATCTATCAAAAAGAAAAAAGACTGAGACTATTGTCGCAGCATTTGCAACATTTGGGTTGCTTCTCACCTTTATCGCATGCGGAGGTGGTGTACCAGAAGAAAGTACAACTATAACAACCTCTGACACTGATGATAAAAAACTCTCCGTTTCTGATGTCTTAGCGATGGTCTCCGAAGAAAACGACATCACCAGAATGCTCTATACTAAGGCTATTGTAGGTGCAGGAAAAAAACAAGGACTAAAATTTGATGAGGACTGGCAAGATGACGATGTAGAAGCAGGGCCATTACCGGCATTATTTTTAAGAGGTATTTCTTCGGACATCCGAAAGAGCGATGTGCCTTTGGGATTATACCTTGGTTCTGATTTCCCTATTAATGCTTCAAATAAATTCACTGGAAAACAAGCGGAATTGTTTGAAAAAATCAAAGCAGATGAGAAACCACAATTTTTCTTTGACGAAGATCAAAAAATGCATACCGCAATGTTTGCGGATCTTGCTGTAGCTGCACCATGTGTAAATTGCCATAATGACCATAAGAACACTACAAAAACAGATTGGAAACTTGGAGATGTGATGGGAGCAACTACTTGGCAATATCCTTCTGATAAATTATCCTACTCTGAAGCAATAGCAGTACTCAATGCATATAGAAATGGTACGAAAGCTATTTATAATGCCTATCTAGAAGAAATCAGCGCGTTTAAAGATAGCCCAAAACCAGCAATAGGGAACAAATGGCCTTCTGGAGGATTCCAACTCCCAACTGCAGAAGTGTTTATTGACAGCGTAAGAAAATTAGCCTCTTATAAAAGTATGGAGGTTTTAATGAGCAATGCTGACGCTCC
>CAZYRG010000192.1:0-1481 GCA_964650425.1 uncultured Flavobacteriaceae bacterium | reverse complement strand
GGATTTGTGGTAGCGCTATTTATAACATTTCAATGGCTGTTAACAGTGACTCGTGTTTGGAAGCGTTTCCGAACACATTCGGTAAAATTCACCAAATGGCATAAATGGATTGGCGCTTTTTCGCCAATCCTGTTTTATGCCCATGCGATGGAGTTTGGCTATGGTTATTTGGCATTGTTATCCTATTTGTTTTTTGCAAATATGCTCTTGGGTGTTGTAAATCTAGACACGATCAAAAGTCAAAAAAACTGGATTTTCCAATCATGGATGATAACCCATGTAGCGTTTTCCATAATTATCACATTCCTTATGGTTTTTCATATAGGTGTGGTGTTTTATTATAAATAAATTTTCATGGTACTAACTGTCGATAAAATTATCAAAGAAACGGAGGATGCCGTCAGTGTCATATTCAAAAAGACTGGTTTTTTCAATAAAGTACACTATAATCCTGGGCAATTCTTAACAGTAAAAATCCCTATAAAAGATCGGGTAGAAAATAGGGCGTATTCGTTGAGCAGTTCCCCCCATATTCATAAATTTTTACGCATTACTGTAAAAAAAGTGGAAAAGGGTCTTGTATCTAATTACATCTGTAATGATCTACAAGAAGGACAAAAAATAGAAGTTAAAAAACCTTCTGGCAGTTTTTTTGTTACGCCTAATAAAAAGAATAATTTCAAGTATGTGTTTTTTGCTGCGGGGAGTGGTGTCACACCAATCTATTCGATCATCATGTCTATTTTGGATAAAGAACCACAATCCACTATACTCCTCATCTATGCGAATCGCACTGTCGAAAGCATCATTTTCAAAGAAGAATTAGAATCCTTGAAAAGGGCCTATCCAATGCGTTTACAAATAGCCCACATACTTGAAAAAGTAGTAACTCCACAAGCAGATTACCATCAAGATTTATTAAATGAAGAATTAGTAATGGAAATCATGCGTGAATATAAGGTTTCGTTTGGAGATGCAAAATATTACATGTGCGGACCACAAGGATTTATGGATAAAGCCAAGGAAATTCTCAGTCTCAAAGGCATCACAAGGGATAAAATTAAGCTCGAGGCTTTTAATGCCAATTTTATTACTTCCAGTAACGCAAAAGATATTCAAAGCAATGTCTCTATTATTTACAATGGAGAAAAACACACCATTGATGTACGAGGTGATAAAACGATTCTTCAGGCTGCTATGGCAAAAAACATTATGCTCCCCTATTCCTGTAGATCAGGAATGTGCAGTAGTTGCAAGGCCAGTTGTATTTCTGGAGACATCAAAATGGTTGACGGACATTTGCTTGCCGAAGACGAGGTAGAAAATGGTTATGTACTCACTTGCGTGAGTTTCCCAAGAAGTGAAACAGTAGAATTAGTTATCGAATAATTGTGATCATAGAAAAACAAGACCGTAGTGCTACAAAATTTTAACCCGCTTTATGCATTGGAAAATCTATTACATCTGTGATCTATTGCAAA
>CAZYRG010000191.1:3217-6503 GCA_964650425.1 uncultured Flavobacteriaceae bacterium | reverse complement strand
CGGGTTAAAACACTTCAATAAAACAAAAATGACCTGCTCTTTTGTGGAACAGGTCATTTTGTTTTATATACTTCTCTTTATTAAAAGGGATGGGACAAGGTTTATCCCAAAAACGAATGTGCTTTAGGGTCGCGATCCTCTTCATTGTTGTCATTATATTTTTTGAGTTCTAGCATCCAATAGACAAAAGCAACAGACCCAATGATCATAAATAACCAGTTCATCACATTAGCCGCCGCCCAGCTTTCAAGTTCTAGTGCTCTCAAACTGTGTAGTGGTGCAAATGCCACATTTTCCATAAAATATTGAAAACCTTCTAAAAAATCTTTCATCTGTTTCTATTTATTGTTTTTTAGTTGTCATATGGAATCGCCAAATAATCATTTCATCCGTTGGTATCAACTGAATCGTAATGGCTTATTTCATAATACTATTTGCTTATATTTGAAAATCTGTTTAATGTCATAAAACAGATTTGAGGCACAAAAATATAAAAAACCAGTGATTTTATCCACTTTTTTTAATAAATCTAAACCGATTAATTTTATTATCGTGGGGACTTATATGGCCATTTTTTATGGAATTGTCCATTACAGAGCGGGTTTTTCTTTAGCACTTTTTGATGTAGTATTATTGGTGTCTGGCCTGGCAGCCTATATTTTTACCATGTTGGGGATTGACTTTGTGGCCAAACGCAACGAGCTTTCCAAAAGCACGAGTTATTGTATTCTCTTATTTGCAATAGTAACAACAATGTTACCTGTGGCATTGTTGGTGCCCAAAATTATTTTAGCAAACTGTGCTATTATTCTTGCTATGCGAAGGACAATTAGTTTGCGATCAGAGCGAGCTATCCAACAAAAAATATTGGATGCTTCTTTGTGGATTATGGTAGCATCAGCTTGTTATTTTTGGAGCATTTTATTTTTCATCGTATTATTTCTAGGAATAGGACTGTATGCAAGGCATAATTATAGAAACTGGTTAATTCCTATCATTGGTGTTTTAGCGAGTTATATACTTGTCACTTGTATGAGTTTGTTGCTTTGGGACAGCCATTTTTCTTTTACTTCTTACATTTCAGGGTTTTCTGTTTTTTTTGTTAGATATACAACTACAGGTCAATGGTTGGCTTTTGGTTTATTACTATTTGCAACCGTATTTTTTTTAATCTTTTATTTGTTAAAGTATAAAAACTGGCAAGCAAAGACGAAGCCAGCATTAATTTTAATCATTGCATCGTTGTTGACAGCAACGCTCATTGTATTAGTAGCACCTCAAAAAAACACGGCAGAACTATTTTTTATGACAGTACCTGTAGCAATAATGGGGACTTCTTATTTGGAGTCAGGCATAAAACCTATAATCAAAGAAGGTCTTTTATGGTTTTTGGTGCTGTTACCTGTTGTGAAGCTCATTTTCTAACATAATATTTGAATAGAGAGATTATAAATATGATACCTTTGTAGAATAAATACTATAAGCGCGTTAAAACAAACACAAATGTTTACAGATAAAGCCAATTCAATTTTTCAAGAAGTCATAAAAAAATACCACATTATTGATAATGTGGATCAGGATTTCAATAACCCATATAGCAAAGAAGAGGATCTCATAGCACATTTATTATATCGAAAATGTTGGATAGACACAGTGCAGTGGCATTATGAGGATATCATCCGTGATCCAGAAATTGATCCTGTAGGAGCACTTAAGTTAAAGCGTATGATCGATGCATCTAATCAAGATCGTACGGATATGGTAGAGTACATTGATAGTTATTTTTTGGATAGGTATAAGAATGTTACTACGAGTTCAAGTGCAACGATTAATTCAGAAAGCCCTGCATGGGCTATAGATCGCTTGTCTATCTTGGCACTCAAGATCTATCACATGGAAGAAGAAGCCACCAGGGCCAATGCTACCGAAACACATCGTGAAGCGTGTCAAAAAAAGTTGGAGGTATTATTAGAACAACGGGTAGATCTTTCTACAGCAATTACGCAATTATTACAGGATATCGAAGCAGGGAATAAGTATATGAAAGTCTACAAACAGATGAAAATGTACAATGATGATGAGCTTAACCCTGTGCTTAGAGGAGAGAAATAAGCATTTTAGTGTATCGTGATTAAACGCAAAAAACCAATAAAACATCTTTTGGTGATCCGACTTTCTGCTATGGGTGATGTGGCTATGACGGTACCCGTACTACAATTGTTTAGAGCATCATATCCAGAAGTAAAGATTACCGTACTTACGCGTCGCTTTTTTGAACCACTTTTTGCAGGAATTGATAATCTAGAAGTATATCACGCGGCGGTAGATACGCGGCATAAAGGGCTTTTTGGTTTAGCAAGATTGGCTAAAGAACTCAAAGCATTAGAAATTGATGCCGTAGCAGATTTGCATAATGTAATTCGCTCTAAAGTTTTGAAACTTTTTTTTGGATTAAAAGGCATCAGGGTTGTACAATTGGATAAAGGCAGGGCTGCCAAAAAAGCATTGACCAGAACATCGAACAAGGTATTTGAGCCACTTAAAAAGACCCACGAACGTTATGCCGATGTTTTTAAAGCATTGAACTTGCCCATCAATTTGGACCAAAAGACGGTTAAAACACCTCGTCCAAAACTGACTCCAAAAATTATTACCTTAACGGGTGAAGGAATGCAAAAATGGCTAGGAATAGCACCCTTTGCGCAATATGAAGGCAAAACCTACCCACTAGAGCTTATGCTTCAAGTTATTGAGCAGTTACGACAACAGGAGGGGTTAAAAATTTTCCTTTTCGGTGGAGGTAAAGGTGAGATTGATATCCTCAATAATGTTGCGAGTAAATACAACAATGTGATCAATGTGGCTGGTAGACTTTTGTTTGAAGAAGAACTTACCCTTATCGCTAACCTAGACACGATGCTTTCTATGGACAGTGGGAATGCACATTTGGCTGCTATGTATGCAATCCCAACAGTCACACTATGGGGAGTAACACATCCTTTTGCAGGATTTATGCCCTTTGGCCAACCAGAACATTATGCAGTATTACCGGATTTAGTGAAGTATGATCAAGTACCTACTTCGATCTATGGAAACAAAGTTCCGTCTGGATATGAAAAAGTGATGTATAGTATCCGACCACAACAAGTAGTCGATAAGGTTTTGGAAGTTTTAGGCTGATTCAACGTCATTTCGGCTTCGCTCAATGACCGTATCATGTTTCCTCTCATATTGCTTTTTCCTACTCAAACCCTTAAGAAACTGAGCGTATCCTGGTGACTGAGCG
>CAZYRG010000191.1:1223-3117 GCA_964650425.1 uncultured Flavobacteriaceae bacterium | reverse complement strand
CCGGTGACTGAGCGAAGCCCGGTGACTGAGCGAAGCCCGGTGACTGAGCGAAGCCCGGTGACTGAGCGAAGCCGAAGTCACACGTCATCAAAATCTACATGAATTTTAGGAGTTACTGGATATGCTTGGCAGGCAAGTACTAATCCTTCTGCAAGTTCACTATCCGTGAGAATGCTATTATTTTGCATAATTGCCTTACCTTCAGTAATACGACAAATACAAGAGCTACAAACACCACCTTGACAAGAGTATGGAGCATCCAAGTCTTTTTCTAGCGCCGCATCAAGTAGTGTTTTCTTTTGATCCATTTCAAAAGTAGTCTCTTCGTCGTCTACCAAGACCGTAATATGTGTTTTTCCATCCAAAGCAGCTTTGATTACACCACCGTCACTGCTATTGGTAAAGAGTTCAAAATGAATACGCTCTTTGGTGACACCATTTTCTGTCAGCACTTCTGTAACCGTATCGATCATAGTAGATGGCCCACATAAGTAAAATGCTTCAAAATTGGCGTCTTTAAATTTGTTTTTGATTACGTAATTAATTGTAGATTTTTCGATACGTCCAAAATGCGAATTTTCTTCTTGTGTGCGGCTATAGACAAACTCAACAAATAAGCGATCTTCATAGTCGAGCTGTAGTTTTAGTAATTCTTTAAAAAAGATGGTTTCTTTTGGAGATCGATTTCCATAGACCAAGACAAAATTACTTTCAGGCTCTTGTTCCAAAACAGATTTGATCATACTCATAATAGGAGTAATCCCACTACCAGCCGCAAAGGCACAATAGGTATTTGCATTATTCGGATTAGCCGCTAAGACAAATTTCCCCTCTGGCGGATGGATTTCTAAGGAGGTACCAGCCTCTAACTTGTTATTGGCAATAACAGAGAAGGTGCCGCCTTCTACTTCCTTTACTGCCACACTAAGCTCACCACTAGTAGGACTACTGCACAATGAATAAGCGCGACGCAACTCCTTACCTTCCACTGCCGTTTTGATGGTGATATATTGTCCGGGAATAAATTGATACGTGGGTTTTAACGCATCTGGGACATCAAATTCCAAAACAACTGCTTTGGCAGTTTCGCGAGTAATAGCTTTAATCGTTAGCGGATGAAAATCTGGCATTGTGACTTTTTTTCGTAAAAATAGAATAATAATTATGAATTCAGAATTTTGTTTATTATCAAAAACCAGCAACCAACAATTTAAAACGACATTTTTTTCGTGTTAATAACTAGGAAATGAGTAATAAAAATGCGAATAGCGCAGGATTTTGCTTGTTCATAACTTGTTTTTTCAGAAAGAAATGTATTTTTACGACACTGAGAGGTACTTAAGTAAGATTTTTCGGTAGTTGAGGTACACTAAAAAAGAACTTTTTTAGTTATCTAATTGAGGTGGTTTTTTGTCCTTTTTTTAGAAACAAGCTGCTTGTTTATCAAGCTTGTAAGAACGTCAAAAATGCTTCGGTAATAAAATCAAAGAACTTTGAACACATACACTTTACGCATTATTGCAGGTATTATTATCACGATTTCGGTGATTAGTTGCTCACGCAAAAAAGATAAATTCATCAATCGTAACTGGCATTCTATGACCACAAAAAACAATACGCTTTATAATGGGCGTAATGCTTTTGAAGATGGTAAACAGGAGATTGTGGATACCTACAACGATAATTTTTGGGAGTTGCTTCCTGTGGAGCGCCTAGAAGTTGTTGATCAAATTATTTACGGAAATGAGGCGCAGAACGAAAACTTTAAACGTTCTGAGGAAAAAGCGGGTAAATCGATCCAGAAACACTCTATGAATATCCAAGGTAGAGAACGAAACCCTAAAATTGCAAAGTCTTTTTTACTTTTAGGAAAATCCAGATATTTTGATCAGCG
>CAZYRG010000191.1:0-1123 GCA_964650425.1 uncultured Flavobacteriaceae bacterium | reverse complement strand
TAGCGTATATCAAAAGTGCTGCAGAAAACACAAGAGTAAACGAAGAACGTGGTCGATATAATTATATCAAGGGGCAATTATTTAATAGTCTAGACCAAAAAGACAGTGCAAATCTAGCATTTGATGAGGTGATTGACCTTAACCGACGTATTCCCAGAAAATACATGATCAATGCGCACCTGGCAAAAGCACGTAACTTTGATTATGAGGCAGGAGATCGAGTAGCACTATTGGAGCTGTTAGACAAGTTGGAAGAAAATTATGAAAACAAAACTTTTTTAGATAAAATCTATTATCACAAAGCGGTGTATTACCGAGAATTGGATTCATTGCCGTTGGCGGATACGTTTTATAAAAAATCATTACGAACCAATACTACAGACACTTATTTGCAGTCACTCAATTATGAGACATTGGCAACCATGAACTTTGATGATTCCGAATATGCCATTGCTGGAGCCTACCTAGACAGTACTTTGGAGCGTCTGGATGAAAATTCCAAACGATACAGAACCTTAAAGAAGAAAAGAGACAATCTTGATGACGTAATTTTATATGAAGGAATAGCAACAGTCAACGATAGTATTTTGACCATTGCTGCTATGCCAAAAGAGGAGCAGCTTGCGTATTACAAAAAGTATACAGATTCATTGAAAGCAGAAGCCATTGCTCTTGCAGAAAAAGAAGAGATTTTGGCTGCTAGAGACGCATTACCAGTAGAGCAACGTTTTAATAATAATATTATTAAATCGGCGGGCCCTAATGAAAATGCAGGCAAATTTTATTTTTATAATCCAACAGCCGTTTCTAAAGGGAAATTGAGCTTTCGCCGAAAGTATGGAGATCGCGAATTAGAAGATAATTGGCGTGTTGCTAGTGCGTCAGGTATCGCTGGAGCCAAAGACGATGGAGACGAAGCATCTGAAGATGGAACTGAAGAAGAAGAATACAGCATAGAAACGGATCCTACATTTGATCCAGAAGTGTACATCACGGAGATTCCAACAGATCCCAAAGTCTTGGATAGTTTATCCAAAGATCGCAATTTTGCGTATTACCAACTAGGGGTCATTTACAAAGAAAAGTTTCAGGAATATGATAGGGCAAGTGACAAGTTAGAAAC
>CAZYRG010000190.1:2454-6521 GCA_964650425.1 uncultured Flavobacteriaceae bacterium | reverse complement strand
TCATAACTCATAACTCATAACTCATAACTCATAACTCATAACTCATAACTCATAAAATGGACATCATTATCATAGGAGCGGGTCCCATTGGACTTAATTGTGCTATTGAAGCCAAAAAGCATGGTCTAGAAGCGATTATTTTAGAAAAGGGTGTTTTGGTGAATTCTATCTATAATTTCCCGACAAATATGACTTTTTTTTCTACCTCACAATTATTAGAGATCGGTGGAGTCCCTTTTGTATCGCACGATGATAAACCTACGAGAACGGAAGCCTTAGAGTATTTTAGAAGAGTTGTGGATAGCTGGGAATTGGATGTGCGTACTTATACCGAGGTGCAAAATATGGATATTGCTTCAGGAGGGTATACAGTGATAACGAATAAAGGGAGTTTTGAAGCCAAAAATATTATTGTGTGCACTGGTTTTTATGATACACCAAGATTGCTAAATATTCCAGGAGAAAACCTTCCTAAAGTCAAGCATTTTTATGAGGACCCGCATCCCTATGTAGGGCAGAAAGTATTGGTTATAGGAGCGGCAAATTCTGCCTGTGATGTTGCATTAGAAACCTATTACAAAGGGGCAGAGGTGACCATGGCTATTCGAGCGGATCGTATTTATAAAGGGGTAAAATATTGGATACGCCCTAATATCGAAAATCGCATTAAAGAGGGATCAATCAAAGCGTATTTTGACACACAAGTATCAGAAATAAAAGAACATACTGTCGTACTGCAAACTCCAGAAGGAGAATTAGAAATAGCAAATGACTTTGTGTTGGCAATGACTGGCTATAAACCCAATTATACGTTATTTAAAAAATTAGGCATAGCTGTAATTGATGATGTTGCACAAACATTGGTTCATGATCCAGAAACTTTAGAAACCAACCTTCCGAACGTATATATTGCTGGTGTGATTAATGCAGGGTTGCATACCAGTAAACTTTTTATAGAAAATACGCGAGTACATGCTGAGATGATTTTGCAGGCTATAATGGGAGAATAATATGGATTTCATCGATGTAAATAAGAGGTTTTTGTAATTAATTGTTAAAACCTTAATAAAGAGGAGGAATTTTGTCAAATAGATTGTTTAATGTTTGTAATAAATCTTAAAACAAACTAAAAATGAAAACATTTGCAAAACTATTTTCCGCGCTCCTTCTACTATTTGGCGTCCTAGAATTAAGTGCACAAAACACCAAGGTACAAGTTATTCATAATTCCGCAGATGCCGCTCTGGCCAATGTTGATGTATATGTTAGTGGTATTTTATTAGATGTATTAACCAATGTGTCTTATAAAACTGCATCGCCTTTTATTGATTTGTCTCCTACACCATTTGGTATTGGTGGAGATATAGACGTTACTGTAGTGCCAACAGGAACAACGCCAGATATGAATTCGTTTAGTCAAACGGTAACATTGACAAACAATCAAAATAATATTGTGATTGCAGAAGGAATTGCCAGCCCTACGGGCTATACTCCTGGAAATACAGGGGCCTCTGCCATAGCTTTATATTCTTTTCCTGATGGGAGAGAGGTCGCTGCTAATGGAGCGGGAGAAACAGATCTTCTTATTCATCATGGTGTGACAGATGCACCAGCAGTAGATATTGTAAATGTTACTGATGGCGCTAATACGGTTTTAGTTCCAGGTATTGCATATTCAGAATTTGTTGGCTATGCATCCTTGCCAGTAGATGATTATAGTATTGAAGTTAGAGCAGCAGGTTCATCAGATGCAGTTGCGTCTTATATTGCGCCCTTAGAAACGTTAAATCTTGGAGGAACAGCTATTACCGTTTTGGCTAGTGGTTTCTTAGACCCTTCTATGAACAGTGATGGAGAACCTTTTGGTTTGTTTGCTGTTACAGCAGCAGGTGGAGATTTTCTTGCGCTACCAACTAATACGCTTAGCATAAGTGATTTCAATCAAAGCGGTGTGGCAGTATATCCAAATCCTACAGTGTCACAATTAAATGTTTCAATTCCTTTTGCTTTTAGTACAGCAACAGCAACGGCTTATGATATTTCGGGACGTCAGGTATTGAATACTACTTTATCTTCTGGAACTGCAGCGCGTATCGACATGAGTACATTAACTAGTGGAATGTACATTTTTCAGTTGGATGTAAATGATAGGATATTGACAACAAAAGTGCAGGTTGCTCAAAAATAGTATTCTACAGTTTGAATTAGCCAAATTGTATAGGAGAAACGTCCGAAAGACATTGTTTTTTGGACGTTTTTTATTGGTTTTTAATAACAACTGAACCCTGATTAGGCATTAGGACTCTTAGTTATGATTTCTTGAAATACTTAAAAGGGACAAATAACATCCCAAAACACTCGCCATCGGCTTTTCCAAGATGTTTATGATGCATTTTGTGAGCGCGACGGATCCCTTTTGCATACCAGTTGTTGGCATTACGAAAAAGCTTAAAGCGTTGATGGATAAAAATATCATGAACCATAAAATAGGCAATACCGTAGGCTAATATTCCCAAGCCAATAGGTAATGTAAACCATACGTCTTTAAAACTCCATAACATAAAACATCCTATACTCACTAGGGCATAGAAGATAAAAAAGAAGTCATTACGCTCCCACCAACTATCATGATGTTTATGGTGATGGTCTTTGTGCAAACTCCACAAAAAACCATGCATTACATACTTATGTGTAAACCAGGCCATAAACTCCATACCTAAGAAGGTAGCCAAAAAAATAAGTATCCAAAAGAGTGTTGTCATAGCACTACAAAGTTAAGAATTTAAGGGTTAAATGCTATATCAAATTCAATCGATAATTGACATAACATTTGGCGAGTAATCCAAATTTTTCATAGTCAGGCACACGGATTCTTGTGGACTTTATAGCTTCAGAAGGGGTTTGCTTTAACTTGGTTAATAGCCTTTTGTAATAGCGATAAGCTGTATAAACACCAAAACGCGCTTCTACAGGTAATCGGTTAATTCCTTCTAGCCCAGCTGCAAAATCTTTTTCAATTTCTTTAATGATTTTCATTTTGGAATTTTCGTCGAGCATATTTAGATCCGTATCTGGGAAGTAGGTGCGGTCTAATCCTTCAAAATCCGCTTTGAGATCACGTAAAAAATTAACTTTCTGAAAAGCAGATCCAAGACTCATGGCGCTATCCTTTAATTCATCATAGGATGTGTTGTTTCCTTTTACAAATACTTTGAGGCACATCAGCCCTACGACATCAGCCGAGCCGTAAATGTATTCTTTATATTCTGCATCTGTGAGGTATTTTTTTTTATGTAAATCCATACGCATACTTTTCATAAAAGCCTCATATAATGCGACTGGTATTTCATATTTATGTACCGTATGCTGAAAAGCATTTAGGATGGGGTTCAAGCTAATTTTGTTGGTAATAGCCTCATACATTTGTCGTTCAAAATCATCAAACAATGTTTGTTTGTCATATTCATGAAAGGAATCTACGATTTCGTCAGCAAAACGAACAAAGCCATAAATATTATAAATGTCTTGTCGTATAGAGGGCGATAGCATCTTGGTCGCAGTAGAAAAAGAGGTGCTATACGCATGTGTAACTTTTTTACTACAGGTATTTGATACAGTGTCAAAAATGGTTTTCATTCGTTTTCTCTTTTTTAGTTAAGTACTATTACTGCTAGTACCTTGCGATTTATATGATGATCTAGTTCTATTGCTAGAATTATCGATGATTAATTTTTTAAAAACTCCTTTTCCATAAGCCCTGCAACTAATTTTCCAGAAATTAAAGAGGGAGGAACTCCAGGTCCAGGGACTGTCAATTGACCGGTAAAAAAGAGCTTCTGTACTTTTTTACTTTTGAGTTTAGGCCTTAAAAATGCCGTTTGTAATAAGGTGTTTGCCATTCCATAGGCATTACCCTTATAGGAATTATATTCTGATACAAATTCTTTTACACAAAAGGATTTTTTAAAGATAATGTTATTTTTTACCTCCTGTTTGGTAATGGTTTCAAAACGCGTTATTATTTTGTTAAAAAATGTTTCTCGCAATGCTTCGGTATCTTCAATTCC
>CAZYRG010000190.1:0-2354 GCA_964650425.1 uncultured Flavobacteriaceae bacterium | reverse complement strand
CAATGTTTCTTCATTGACAATAATACTATCACAAACCCCATTATTTACATTAATTCTAGATACAGTGGCATCTGTTTTGAAAGTTACTCCCAAAGAAGTTGCTAAGGTTTGCATTCCTTTTATAGCCTGAAACATGCCGCCTCGAGGGTGCCATGTACCCAGCCCAAAATCGGCATAATTCATAAAGCTATAAAAAGCCGGTGTGTCGCTTGGCTTAGCCCCAAGAAATAGTACGGGAAATTCCAGAATTTGAATCAATTTCTCATTCGTGAATTCTCTACGGACTTCTTTGGCAATAGTGCTAAAAAATTGTCCAACACGCATCATTGTTTCTTTGGTTACAAGCTCTAATGGCGATACCCCAGGGCGATAGACCAAGTTTTTGATGGCAATATCGTAATTGGTTCTAGCCGTATCTATGAATTTCTGTAGTTTTTTGGAGCTGCCTTTTTCCTCAGCTTCAAAGGCTGCATAGATTTTATCTAAGGAATCTTCGATCGCAATACTTTCGTCATTTTTAAAAAATACGCGATACGCAGGGTTAAGTTTATCCAAGGTGTAATAATCGGAAGCACTCACCCCAAAATCGTTAAAAAAACGTTCAAAAACATCTGGCATCCAATACCATGAGGGACCCATGTCAAAAGTAAACCCTTCAGCTTTAAACTGTCTTGCACGACCACCGATAGCACTGTTTTTTTCAAATACAGTAACACTATGTCCTTGTTTGGCAAGATAACAAGCTGCTGATAATGATGAAAATCCGGATCCAATGACAGCAATTTTTTTGCTCATAAGAAATGTTAGTGTGTTTTTGTTTGTAAATCAACGCTCTTATAAAGATAATGCTAATTCTTCTATAGAATTAAAACGCTTATGATTTGCTGCTAATTTTTCTGGTAGATGTTGGGTTTGTTTTCCAAGCATCCAAAGTTGATTATTAGCACCTTTTCCTACTAATTTATCAAATTGCTCCAAGTATTCTTTTACCTTGTCATGTTCTGGCTTGATAGTAAAATACGATAGGTAAACGACCTCTTCGTTAAAATTTTCGGGATCAGGTAAGCTGCTCAGTGGTACACTTGGACCTAATGAAATGGCTCTGTACCCATGAAACAAAATTTCATAATTTACAAACATTAATCCCAGGTCATGTACCTCATTTTCCGGAAGAAATAGGACAAAAAGTTTATCTGTTTTCGACGACTTTTGTACTTGTAAATTCTCAATATTAATTAGTAATTTCTGTTTGATCAAATTAGTAATAAAATGTTCATGCGACGGACTAATGGTATCTGTTTGCCATAGTAAACCGATCTCATTCAAAAAGGGTATAAATATTTCATAGAAGATATGCCTAAAGCTTGATTTTTGTTCTAATTGTTCATAGGTGCCAAGAAAGAGTTCTTGGTCATAATTGAGCATGGCAATCTTAAATGAATTTATCGCTTGATTTTTAGTGCTATTAGCAGATACAATCCTACGTACATAAGCATTAATTTCTTCCTGATCTAGTTTTGAAATACGGGATATTTTATACCCGCTGTTCACTAGATATGTGACATTGAGTAACTTTTGTAAGTTATTTAGATCATAGGTGCGTATATTCGTGTCGGTTCTATCAGGATTTAACAAGTTGTAGCGCTTTTCCCATATTCTTATGGTGTGTGCTTTAACTCCGCAAAGATTTTCGAGGTCTTTGATACTAAAGTTTTGTTTAACGTTGTTCATCCTTTTAGGTATAATGTTAAACAAAACTACTAAAAACTATGTGATTATCTTAAATGGTTTTGTTAAAAAACAGCACTTTCTGTTAAAAAAGCCTTTGGATTGATGATAAAATCAAATCTTTAATACGTATTTACTGTTCTTTTAAGAGATTCAAGTATTTCCAAATTATTTACTACTGTTTTTGAATAAAATGTTTTGATAAGCTCTTTTTATTTAGATGAAAATAATAGGAAAACCATTGGGGAGTGAAGAATCTTAGATGGCAGTAGTCTTAAAAAAAGTGGTTTTTAGTACCCGGGATGGGAGTCGAACCCACACGCTCTAATGAACACATGGCCCTCAACCATGCCTGTCTACCAATTCCAGCACCCGGGTAGGTGCAATACAGCTTGTAATATAGTGTAAAACCCAAAAAAGTATCGCAAAATTACGATACTTTTTAGTGACCGGGCTGGGGCTCCTTTCGATTCACTTCCTATCGGTCGTTCACTCAAGATAAACTTCTCGCCAATATCACTTTTCAACTTATAAATACTATTAAATATTTATTAAACAGTATTCATTTATTGTGACCGGGCTGGGGCTCGAACCCAGGACCCTCTCCTTAAAAGGGAGATGCTCTA
>CAZYRG010000189.1:0-6525 GCA_964650425.1 uncultured Flavobacteriaceae bacterium | reverse complement strand
GTTAAAGAAACAGAAACTACCCCTACAGAAAGCAGTTCGGAATATACGACATATACTGGACCAAAATATACCTCGGGTCAAGATATATCTATTACGATCACAACGGGTGTAGATGGAAAGGAAGAAGCTATCGTAGGTATTGAAACCGTGGAAGAAAATTGGTCGCAACTATTGTCACCAAATAGCTCTTGGAGTACCAAAAGTACTTCTTATTATCTAAAAGCAGGTGTTTATACAGAAGGTAATGACACAACTCCAATAGTTGAATACAGCTCCTTTTCAATCAATTATTAATGGAATACGTTCTATCAACGTTTTAAAAATAAGGGTAAGGTAGTATATCTTGTTTAAATCTCTCGATCCACATCCCAAGCTTCAAGGTATTCTTTGACACGTTGTACAAATTTACCTCCCAAGGCACCATTGATCACTCTGTGATCATACGAATGCGATAAGAACATACGATAACGTATTCCTATAAAATCTCCATCTGGTGTCTCGATAACGGCTGGCACTTTGCGAATAGCTCCTAAAGCCAATATTCCAACTTGTGGTTGATTGATAATCGGCGTTCCCATGATGCTACCAAAAGTTCCAACGTTGGTAACCGTATAGGTGCCATCTTGGATATCGTCTGGTTTAAGTTGATTATTTCTTGCTCGATTAGCTAAATCATTTACCACTTTGGTCATACCGAGTAAACTATACTGATCGGCATTTTTGATTACTGGAACAATAAGATTACCATCTGGCAAAGCAGCTGCCATTCCTAAATTGATATTTTTCTTCTTGATAATTGTATTTCCCGATACCGAGCTATTCATCAATGGAAAGTCTTTAATAGCCTTGGCAACGGATTCCATAAAAATCGGTGTAAAGGTAATAGGCTCTCCTTCTCGTTCTTGGAAGATCTTCTTGATACGTTTGCGCCAATTCCAAATATTGGTTACATCTACTTCGATAAATGATTGCACATGTGCAGAAGTTTGAAGCGATTGCGTCATATGTGATGCAATCATCTTACCCATACGAGTCATCTCTATGATTTCATCTTCACCAGAAGCCACGATTGGCGTAGATCGTTGTGACGTTTTTTCTGGACTAGGTTTTTGTAATGGAGTAGCACTAGCAGTTGTAGCTGCTTTGGAAACTGCTCCTTTTTGCTGACTTCTATTTGCGATATAAGCCAGAATATCTTTTTTGGTTACGCGATTTTCTTTTCCTGTACCAGTAACCGTAGCTAATTCTGTTTGAGAAACACCTTCTTTAGCAGCAATATTACGCACTAGAGGTGAATAAAAACGTTCTTCGGTACTTGTCAGTGTTCCAGCAACTGGTGTTTGTATTTGTTGAATTTGTTGTTCGATATTAGCAGCTGCAACCGCTACCTCAGGTACCGATTCTATCTCTTGCTGCGCTACTTCACTTCCATTTTTAGCATCTTCTATCAAAGCACTTTCACCTCCTTCTGTCTCTATAATTGCCAAAACTTGTCCTACTTGTACCACATCATCTACTTCGAATAGTTTTTCTACCAAGACTCCATCTACTTCACTTGGCACCTCACTGTCTACCTTATCTGTTGCTATTTCTAATAATGGATCATCTGCATCGATTTGATCTCCAATATCTTTAAGCCACGTGGTGATGGTTGCTTCTGCAACACTTTCACCCATTTTAGGAAGTTTTAATTCGAATTTTGCCATATTCTTAGTGAATCGTATTATTCGTCATATTTCATGCGAATTTACTCAAAGTATGTGTTTTTTATTAAATTTATGGTAATAAAGTTATCTTAAAGCTCGTACTAGGCTTCTAAAATTTTCAAAAGGTAATAACATCACCTCTACAATCGCTACTATTACTACCAACTGCAAAATCACAGCCTCTAGGTCTAATTTTAAAGGTCGTTCTAGAACAGCGTATCCGCTCCATAGTACCCAATATATCCGAAAAACTTAATTGTTCATTATCAAAGATAATTTCTCTATTACAGGTAGTGTCTTTTTTAAGTTTATCTAGAGAAATTGTTTTGACGTCTTTTGATATTTTTTGTTGAATTTTCTCTTTCAATGTTTCATTAGTGGACACCAAATAATACTCCTGAACTGCATGCATATAATGCGAAGTAGTTTGAAATGAGCGCGTCAAAGATGAAAGTTTAATTCCCAAATTTATAAACGTATCATAGAAAATATTGCTTCTGAAATGCTTTCGATAAAATAACTGCATCGCACCATAGAAGCGTTCTAAATATACACGATCTCTAACGGTACTTTCCCCTTTGTAATGGAGTATTGTTAGACTTCCTACATAATAATTCTTCAGTCCCTTTTTGAGCATTTTATAGGACAAATCTATATCTTCTCCATACATAAAATACTCTTCATCAAAGCCTGACACTTCATTATACACACTACGTTGCATAAACATAAATGCTCCTACAAGAATAGACACATATGCATCTTCCTTTTCTCCTAAATCACTTGCATAATAATCCTCTGTTTTGGAAATTTTGATCCGAAACATTTTGGAAAAAGAATTCTTTGGAGTGGGAATATTACGTTTACTTTCTGCCAAAAAATGACCTGTCCCATCCAAAAGACGTACCCCCATGATACCTATACCATCAGAATTATCGGCTTTTTCTAATACGTCTATAAACGTATTTTCTGTAACAACAGTATCTGGATTTAGAATACAGATATATTCTCCTTTTGCAACTTTTACTCCTTGATTATTGGCTTTTGAAAACCCAACATTTTCTGTGTTGGCAATAAAATGTACTTCAGGAAATTTATCCCGAACCATCTCACAACTATCATCAGAAGAATCATTATCAATAACAATAATTTCTGCTTCAATCGTTTTTGTAGCTGCTTTTACACTAATAATGCATTGTTCTAAAAAATAACGTACATTATAATTAAGAATGACAACGGAGAGTCTCAGGTCGTAAATTTTTTAAGTTTTGGTCTGATTGCGAATATAAGAAACTCCTATTAACTAGCATAGCAGTTTGGAAGTGTTTATTAAGAAAAATTAAGATTCTCCTAAAGCCTTTTCAAACGGAATTCGATTGGCTATGCTGCGCCCTAAGGTTACCTCATCTGCATACTCTAACTCATCATTAACACCTATACCTCTTGAAATCGTTGTAGTTACAATCTCAGCTCCTTCTAATTGTTTGTATATGTAGAAGTTTGTAGTATCCCCTTCCATGGTAGCACTCAGTGCAAAAATTAATTCTTTTACAGTACCTTCTTTTATTTTTTCTACCAACGGCTTTATGTTTAATTCTTGAGGACCAATACCATCCAAAGGGCTTATTTTTCCACCTAAGACATGATACAAACCTTTATATTGACTGGTATTTTCTATAGCCATGACATCTCGGATATCTTCAACTACACACACCATCTCTTGATTACGATTAGGGTTTGCACAAATTTCGCACAAATCTACATCACTAATATTATAACAATTTTTACAAAACTTGATCTCCTTACGTAGTGTATCCAAAGCGCTAGCTAATTGTTCCGTCTGTTCTTTTGGTTGACGTAATAAATGTAAGACTAATCGCAATGCCGTACGTTTACCAATACCTGGTAATTGTGACATTTCATACACTGCTTTTTCTAATAGTTTTGAAGAAAATTCCATTGATACAAAAGTAGAAAAACGAAAGTAGAAAAACGAAAGAACTAGGAAATACAGTTTATAGTTAAAAGTATGAATAATGAGTTCTGTAAAAAACTCAACTTTACGAAGTATTAGTTTTTAGATCATAAAACAGAAAACTTTTTTAGATCAGAATTCTGCATTCCTAGGTTCTGAATTGGTATATTCGATTATCTTTGATTAAATACTTTTTTAAACAAAACACATGCAACCCTATCAAATTCTTATTCTTATCGCGGTATATTTTGCTGTATTAGTAGGCATTTCTTATTTGACCAGTAAGGGAGCTGATAATGACACTTTTTTTAAAGCCAATAAACAATCCCCTTGGTATGTAGTTGCCTTTGGCATGATTGGAGCTTCATTAAGTGGTGTTACTTTTATTTCTGTTCCTGGTTGGGTTGAAGCATCACAGTTTAGTTATATGCAGGTGGTTTTTGGGTATTTGGTTGGGTATTTTGTCATTGCTTATGTACTGATGCCTATCTATTATAAACTTAATGTAACCTCTATTTATCAATATCTAGAGCAACGCTTTGGTGTAGTTAGCTATAAGACTGGTGCTTTTTTCTTTTTTATCTCTAGAGTATTGGGAGCTTCTTTTAGATTATTTTTAGTAGCCATAGTGTTGCAGTATTTTGTTTTTGACAGCATGGGAATTCCGTTTGAAATCACTGTAATTTTATCGATTCTGTTGATTTGGATCTATACCTTTAAAGGAGGAATAAAAACCATTGTATGGACCGATACTTTACAAACTTTGTTTATGCTTATTGCGGTATTCCTTGCTATATATCTTATTAATGAAAAGCTTGATTGGACTTTTGTTGAATTACTTAGTTCTAGTGAACTTCAGCAGTACAACAAGATGTTCTTTTTTGATGACATTTTTGCTAAAAATCATTTTGTTAAATCGTTTTTTGGCGGAATGTTCATCGCCATTTGTATGACTGGTCTAGATCAAGATATGATGCAAAAAAACCTCACCTGTAAAAGTCTAAATGATGCACAGAAAAATATGGTTTCCTTTAGTATTGTACTAATTGCTGTTAACTTTGTTTTTCTTTTATTGGGAGGCTTACTATTTATCTATGCAAAAAAATTCGGCATAGACACCCCTATTATGGATGGCAAAGTCAAAACCGATCTTTTATTTCCTGAAATTGCTATGAATGGTGGACTTGGCATCCCGCTTTCTATTGTATTCTTCTTGGGGCTCATTGCAGCCGCATATAGTAGTGCTGATAGTGCACTTACTTCACTAACAACTTCATTTTGTGTAGATTTTTTAGGAATAGAGAAAAAACCAGAAGTCGAACAAAGCAAACTCAGAAAAAAAGTACATATAGGGATGAGTGTATTGCTTGTAATAGTAATTATTATATTCAAACATCTTCTCAATGACAATGTCATTAGTAATTTACTTATGGTAGCCACTTTTACCTATGGTCCTTTATTAGGTTTATTTTGTTTCGGAATATTCACCAAATACAAAGTACAGGATTCTTATGTATGGTTAATAGCCGGAATTTCAGTTGGAATCATATACATCTTATCTGAAATCCCTGCGGATATTCTTGGCGGATATCAGTTTGGTTACGAGCTATTACCGCTTAACGGATTGCTCACTTTTATAGGTCTTATATTGATTCGTCGTAAGTAATACAAGTGTACAAGCAATTTCTACATATATACCTGCTGCTTCCAACAAAGAAATAAATTGGGGATTCTCTGTACCTGGATTAAAAATAACTCGTTCCGGTTTTAGGTTCAGAATATATTCATAATATTCCTGTTGGCGCATTGGATTGAGATACAATGTTACTGTACCAACATCTTTAAACGCTTTTTTTTCAGTTTCTATGATAATCCCTTCTACCTCTCCAGGCCGAAGACCAATAGCATAAACTTTTTCCTCATGAGCTACTAATTTTCGAATAGCTTTGTTAGAATAGCGTTCCGTTTTTAAGGAAGCGCCCAAAACCAATGTTTTATCTTTTATCATTACAATTCAATTTATCGATATATAGAATAGGTATATCAATTCTTTTAAAGTATAAGTCCTTATTAACCTCCAAATCTTACATTTTTATACTAAAAAATAAAAATCCTGTTAATTATTCCTAAAAGTTGTAACGTTTCAAAAAACAGCACGTCTATTATAATAGAAGTTTACATAAGATTTGGTTAGTTAGTTTAGTTAATTTGTATTAATGGCTTTTTTCATAAAAATGGTTAAAATGTGTTAGTTAGTTTAGAATGCCATTAATACAAAACCTCCATATATTAGATATATGGAGGTTTTTTTTATGTATTTCATTTTTTTTGTGTAAATATTGTAACATTTCACAATTTTTGACGTCTATACTAATAGCAAATGGTAATAAACCATTTCTAAAATTGGTACTAAAATTTATTTGAGTTAGCCCTTAATAAATTATAAATTATCAAAAAACCCTAATTCATCATAGTGAATTGGGGTTTACTTTTTATAATACCTCCAGAAATTTTCCGAACTGCCTAAAAGAGAAAAGTAGAATCAGAAATCAATAAACGTTATAGCTACCATTTAATAACTGCACTAGCCCATGTAAAGCCACTACCAAAAGCTGCTAACACTACCAAATCGCCTTCTTTAATTTTTCCACTTTCCCAAGCTTCGGTAAGTGCAATAGGTATTGACGCAGCTGTTGTATTACCATATTTTTGAATGTTATTAAACACCTGATCATCTGAGAGCCTAAACTGCTTTTGCACAAATTGCGAAATTCTCAGGTTAGCTTGATGTGGTATCAACATGTTGATATCTGTACTCTCCAATTTATTTGCCTGCAACCCTTCATT
>CAZYRG010000188.1:0-6554 GCA_964650425.1 uncultured Flavobacteriaceae bacterium | reverse complement strand
TTTACAACAGCTCAAAGCTTCATTACGAAGTTCCAATGCATAAAGCGGGTTTAATATAAAATTACTAATACCTACAACAATAGTATATGTTTAATAACAATCCATTACGAAGAAGACAATATATCGGATCGTTGATTGGTATCGGTATTGGCATTGTGATTTTTATCATTTTACCCCAAAAAGGAGCTGAGGATTTTTTAAGTCTCGGCGCAATGAACACAGGACACGAAGGACTTTCTTGTAATGCATGCCATACTGATGCCAAGGGCACTATGTTACAACAATTGCAATCGAATATCGCTTATACTTTCGGACAACGTAAAACAGCTGCAGATTTTGGCACCCAAAATGTGGACAACAAAAAATGTTTGGACTGTCATGATCGCCCTAATGATCGGCATCCTACGCATCGTTTTTTAGAGCCTAAATTCAAAGATGCCGTTGCTAAAATTAATGCCACACAATGTGAAACCTGTCACCTAGAACATAATGACACTCGTGTGGTATTAAAAGAAGCCACCTTTTGTGTGAATTGTCACTATGACCTAGAAGTAAAGAACGATCCCATTGACACGCCCCATGCCGAATTAATTGCCAATAAACAGTGGAGTACCTGTCTACAATGCCATGACTTTCACGGAAATCATGTCTACAAAGTGGCAGAAAAAATGAAAGATACTATTCCTCTGCAGAAAGTTAACGCTTATCTCGCAGGAGGAGATGATCCGTTTTCGGACAAAAAGAAGCACCTTCCGCTAAGCGAAGAGGAATGGCGTAAGCTCAAAGAAAAATATACCAAACAAAACTAATGACCACCATGCTATGAAAACCACCGCACCTATATGTTACAAACTCCTCATCACGTTATTAGTAATAAGCTTATACAGTTGCAAGGAAAAAGGACCTGAATGTCCAATACCCGAAGATATTACGTACACCAACACTATAGCAAACCTAGTGGAAACAAAATGTTTTATGTGTCATGCCCCAGATGTGTACAAGACAAAAGCATCTAGAATGAAAATGTATGACTATGCGAGTCTCAAAAAAGCAACTGAAAGCGGGCAACTTATGGGGTCTATAACGCATACCAAAGGCTATATCCCTATGCCCTATCGTAAAAATGAAAAAATTGACACCTGTAGTATTGTCTTATTTCAACAATGGATAGCAGGGGGTATGAAAGAATAACCCATGTTACAACGTCTACTTAAAATTTTATTCTCCACTCGGCTTACCGGGATATTGCTTATTGCTTTTGCCCTCGCCATGGCCATCGCCACGTTTATAGAAAACGACTATGGCACGGAGACCGCAAAAGCACTTATATATAGCGCCAAGTGGTTTGAAGTTGCCCTACTCCTTTTAGCCATTAATTTTGCTGGTAATATTGCCAAGTACAATCTCGTCTCTTTGGAAAAAGCTCCGATATTCATCTTCCATGTGGCCTTTATACTAATAATTCTGGGAGCAGGTGTAACCAAATATCGTGGTTTTGAAGCCCTGATGACTATTAAAGAAAAAGAAGCGAGCACCAGCATGGTTAGCATCGACAGTTACCTTCAGGTGCAGATAGGAAATGAAAAATTATTCAAGAATTATGCTCATGTACCACTTCTTATGAGCGAATTAGGATTCAACAATATTAATGAATCTTATACTTTTGAGGACAAAGAAATCACACTGAAATTAAAACAATACGTACCACGAGCGACGTACAAATTAACAGACACTACGAATGGCCATTCTTATTTACATGTTGTCGTAGCTGATCGAGAACAACGGAAGGATTTTTATATAAAAAAAGGAACACGAGAGCGCATTTACGGGACTACAATTGCTTTTGATACCAAAGAAAAACAAACTGGTGAAATCTATATTACGTCCAAAGAAAATACCCCCATGGCTGTTTTTCCAGAAGACACTAATTATTTTTCCATGGTATTAAATAAGGCCAGCTTCTACCCAAAAGACAGTATCGTCCCTCTGCAATTCAAAGCATTGAGCACCATTAAAGAGACTCCTTTTGTTTTCAATACTATTGAAGAGGGGAAGATCCGTCATTTGGTTCAAAAACCTTTGGATCTGAGTGTCAAAAATCCAGAATCCGCTATCGTGTTATCTATGACTTCTGACTCAGAAACTAAAGACATTACGCTATTTGGCGGAAGAGGATATCTAAACCCAAAAACAACGACCGTTATTAATGGATTACATGTACAGTTACGTTATGGATCCAAACCTATACCACTAGATTTTTCCTTGTATCTCGATGATTTTACCCTGGAAAGATATCCGGGATCGGATAGCCCTTCTGCCTTTTATAGCGACATCGAAGTACAAGACAAGACCAAAGTATTTGACTATAGAATTTTTATGAATAATGTCTTAGATTACAAAGGGTATCGCTTTTTTCAGTCAGCGTATCTCCCCGACGAAAGCGGAACAATTCTATCTGTGAATCACGATTATTGGGGGACTTTAATTACCTATATCGGATATGCGTTACTTGGACTCGGCATGCTTCTAACATTGTTATGGCGATCAAAGTTTATTGTTGCTTTAGTAACCAAAACTACTGCATTATGAAGACAAAAACCTTAACAGTAGTTTACGCCATTATCATAACTTTTTTCAGCAATTATAATACAACCACTGCACAACAATTACATCATTTGTCTCCGCATGAACTAGTAGCCAGACAATATATTGACAAAACACATTGTGATAATTTTTCCAAATTACAGGTACAAGATTTTCAAGGAAGAATCAAACCCATTCATACATTAGCATTAGAACTACTTCGCAAGCTGCACGGTAAAGAAAGCTTTAAATACCTAGATAGCATTGGTGCTAAAAAACAACTCAACGCCATGCAAGTATTTTTGGGAATGCATTTCAAACCGGATTCCTGGCAACTATTACCATTTGTAAAAATCGAACGAAAAGCAAAAGATTCTTTATCCAAAATCCTAAATACTCCTATCGATCATTATGCTAAACCTGCAAGTTTTTTTGATTTCACAGGTACTTACAAACTAAAAGAACAAGTGGAAAATGCCTATAGTAAGGCACAAGGCAAACGAAATGCTTTTGATAAGGACCTCCTCAAAATTGATGAACGTATTAATATCATTTGGACCTTATTCAATGGGCAATTCCTCAAGATTTTCCCCAATGAACAAGTAGCTAATAATAAATGGTATGCCCCCAAAGATCAGGATGCACCTTTCGAAAAAGAAGACTTAATTATTTACAATCAAATAATCCCCACTTATCTATTACAACTACAAAAGGGAAGTGAAACCAATGATTGGTCTACAGCCAATGAAACTGTTACATTACTGCATACATTTCAAACACAAAATGCTGGATCATTACTCCTTTCTGATCAAAGGGTAACTTGGGAGTTATTTTACAACAACAAAAACATCTTCTTTATGTGTATGATTGGATATACCATGTTAGGGGGACTACTTGTTGTATTGAGCTTTTTAATTGTCTTTTTCGAAAATAAATGGTTTAGAATTAGCGCAAAAACACTCTTCCTAGGTATTTGGGTTATTTTCATATATCATGCTTTTGGAATTATTTTACGATGGTATATTTCTAATCACGCTCCATGGAGCAATGGTTATGAAGCGACCGTTTTTATAGCAAGTATTGGCGTGCTAGCTGGGTTGCTTTTTAGCAAAAAAACAACATTCCCTGCTGCTGCAACTGCACTGATCGCATGCTGCCTGCTTGGTATAGCGCATGGAAATTTGATGAGCCCCGAAGTAACCAATCTGGTTCCTGTGCTGAAATCCTATTGGCTCATGATCCATGTAGCAATTATTACCGGGAGTTACGGTTTCTTGACATTAGGATCGCTATTAGCGCTCATCTCATTAGTTCTTATGGTCCTCATACGATCAAAAAATGCTGTAAAAATACGTAGCACTGTCACCCAACTACTACAGATTAACGAACGCACTACAATTATTGGACTATTTATGCTGACAATTGGCACCTTCTTAGGTGGCATCTGGGCCAATGAATCATGGGGGCGTTATTGGGGATGGGATCCAAAAGAAACCTGGGCACTTATAAGCATTGTAATCTATGCCTTTGTATTGCACATCCGAATTATATTTCAAAAAAATGCTCTTTTTATTTATAATGTAAGTAGTCTATTTGCCCTAGGGAGTTTGATTATGACTTTTTTTGGTGTCAATTATTATCTATCTGGATTACATTCTTATGCAAAAGGAGATAGTTTCCCTATTCCAGATTGGATATTTGTGACTGTTCCGCTGCTAATAGTATTGAGTGTTATTGCAAAAATCAGATGGAAAAAATTTCAATCGGTTTAATCCCTTTTTAAAAAGTTATCGCAAAGCTTCCATCTGCATCTCAAAATCATACTGCAAATCTTCATGAAGTAAGAGGCTCTTCTTTTTTGCTGCAGCAAGCTCTCTTTCAAAAATATTGGTCAACACTCTATTATTTTTGATATTTGGGCGAAAAGCTTTTAATTTTTCACAAAAGTACAACAGCAACTCCACTTCCGTTTCTTTGTTTTGTGAATAACGAATATACTTTTTGATCATCCGTAGAATTTTTCGAACACTTTTTTTAATGAAATACCATGTTTTGGTATTAATCAATTCAAACTGTGCATCAATTCCTTCTTTTACTTGTAGGATATATCCTTCTTCATCAGAAGCTTCAAAAAGCAAATAGGTCAATAATTCTTTATTTTCTTTTTTGAACTTCGCTAAGCGCAAGCAAAGAGTGATTAATTCTTGATGCGATGCATCATCCAATGCGGTTTTGAGTTGTTTGACCGTTACAGCTTTCATCAGTTTTTTATTGATTTTTTAAAATTATTAAAACTATCAGATAGAATTCACCTTAGAACAATTCGCTTAGTAATGAGCTTGTTTTGATGGTTCATTTCATGCATCCTTTCTTTAGAATAACAGCTGCAATTTATGGTGTTTTGTTGAGTATTCAATCAGACACAAAAAAAGCAAGGCTTTTTGCCTTGCTTTTATACGTATCTATTTTACTTTCTTCTAGTTATGAGCAAACAACATTTTTTCTTGAAAAGAATGACCAACGACTTTTACGTCATATCGCGAAACTGGAACTGAAAAACCGTGAGTTTCTTCTTTTTTTCCTTTAAATATTCTTTTACCTTCTGCATTATACAACCAGATTTCTGAACCTGCCGGTAATTTTTTAATATAGTCTACTTCACCAACAACTACATCACTATAGTCATTAGATTCGATAATATTTTTTGATTTCAAACCATCTGAATTTTTACAAAAGATGTAACTATCTATAAGCTTAGGTCTAACATCACCTTTAACTACAACATTACCAGATAATTGTATGATAACATTATTAAACACAAAACTAGAACGATCTTGAATCACCATGTCTTCTCCGACTACAATAATCTGATCTTTAGTATTATATTTTGCTTGTAACATGTTTCCATCAATTGTTACGTGGCCATTTACATTTGCCAACACATCTGACAGGTCAACTATTTTTTGACCAAACGTAAAAGTAGAAATTAATAAAAAAGTTAGTAGCGTAATTTTTTTCATAGTTTGTAGATTTTTAAGGGTTAATAATCTGTTACTTAACGGTGCAAACATACAAAAAATATGCTATTCACCAAAAAAAATTACGGTTTTACCATAAAAAACAATGAAATTAAACCCTATTCGTGCGAAAAAAACTACTTATTCACTATAAATACTAGTAAATAATCATTGTTTATGCATTTGGTTACGGTAAAAACTTATTGCAGTTACAGAGAAATTATTAAAGTAATCTCATAAAATACATAAAACCCTAATAATAAGTGATTTAAAAATTAATTCTATAGTATTTAAAAAGCTATAGAATCAATGAAACAACACTTTACTTTCAAAAGATTGTCCTACTACTTTGACATCATATCTAGATATTGGCAGTGTAACATTACTTGTTTCACTTTTGGAACCTTTAAACACCCGCTTACCTGCCGTATCATAGATCCAGATCTGTGGATTTCCTTGTATTTTTTTTATATAATTTACTCTAGATACCATTACATCTGCAAAGTCATCAGTTTCGATAATACTATTTGCCTGTAGTCCTCCAGCATCATTACAGAAAACATAGGAATCAAAAAGTACAGGTTTTATTTTTCCAAGAATTACAATATCCCCGGTAAGTTGTACTATAACATTATGAAACACAAAACTAGAACGATCATGAATAACCATATCCTTTCCCGTTATAATTACTTGCTCTCTATTGTTGTTCGTGGATTGTATTGTATTTCCATCGATAGTAAGATGTCCTCTTATATTGGACAATTGTTCCGTCATATCGATATATTGCTGCCCAATTACACTATTTAAAGAAAATATTGTAATTAACGCTGTTATACTGGTACGTAATTTTTTTTTATAGGAAGTCATTTTTTTACTTGTAAATCACCGACTAAAATACAATTTTTAACGACTATTCTGCAAATAATATGGTTTTTTTCCTAAATCGTTATAGTA
>CAZYRG010000187.1:1233-6578 GCA_964650425.1 uncultured Flavobacteriaceae bacterium | reverse complement strand
TCAACTTGACAGGAAAGAAGTGGACGGAAAAATCATATATCCGTCATACTGGCTATCCTGGAGGGCAAAGAAGTCTTACTGCTCAGGAATTGTATGACAAAAATCCAGAGCGACTTGTTGAAAAAGCGGTAAAAGGAATGCTTCCAAAAAACAAATTGGGTGCAGTAATTTTCCGTAATTTAAAGGTATATGCCGGAGCAGAACACAACAATGAAGCTCAGCAGCCAAAAACTATTAACTTAAACGACGTTAAGTAATGGAAGTTATTCACAAAATTGGCCGTAGAAAAACAGCAGTTGCCAGAGTATACCTTAAAGAAGGTTCAGGAAAAATCACTGTCAACAAGAAACCACTAGAGAACTACTTCACGACTGCTCCATTGCAGTACAAAGTAAATCAGCCATTGGCATTAACAGATAATGAAGACAAGTTCGACATTAATGTAAATGTGTATGGAGGTGGAATCACTGGACAAGCTGAAGCGATTCGTTTAGCAATCGCTAGAGCAATGTGTACCCTAGATGCAGATATCGAAGGAGATGCTGAAAGAGAAGAAGAAGGAAAAGCTACTGGAAACAGAGGCATCCTAAAACCAGAAGGATTACTAACAAGAGATCCAAGAATGGTAGAGCGTAAGAAATTCGGACAGAAGAAAGCTCGTAAGAAATTCCAGTTCTCTAAGCGTTAAGAAATTTATTAAATCAATTATGTTGTTATCAATCCATCAATTAGGGTTGAGTGAGTTTAGCATCTAAATGTATGAGGCCGTACGAAAGTAGCCACTTATACATTGCGACGATAACAGAACGTAAACTATTACAAAAATGGCAAGTACTATAGAAGTAAAAGAATTATTGGATGCAGGTGTACACTTCGGTCACCTGACCAGAAGATGGGATCCAAATATGGCTCCATACATCTACATGGAGCGTAATGGCATCCATATTATCAATCTCTACAAAACTGCTGCAAAAATTGACGAAGCTGGTGAAGCTTTGAAAAAAATCGCAGCGTCTGGTAGAAAAATATTATTTGTTGCTACCAAGAAGCAAGCAAAAGAAATCGTAGCAGAAAAGGCTGCTAAAGCAAACCAACCGTACATCACAGAAAGATGGCCAGGTGGTATGTTGACCAACTTTGTTACTATCCGTAAAGCCGTTAAGAAAATGGCTGCTATCGATAGAATGAAAAAAGATGGTACATTCCTTACACTATCAAAGAAAGAGCGCTTACAAGTAGATCGTTTGAGAGCAAAACTAGAAAAGAACTTAGGTTCTATTGCTGATATGACACGTCTACCAGGTGCATTATTCGTTGTAGATATCACACGCGAGCACATCGCAGTGAAAGAAGCTCAGAAATTAAACATTCCAATTTTTGCGATGGTTGATACCAACTCTGATCCACGTCAGGTTGAGTATGTGATCCCATCAAATGATGATGCTTCAAAATCTATTGACAAAGTAATGACTTATGTAAGTGAGGCGATCATTGAAGGTCTGAACGAAAGAAAAGCAAGCAAAGAAGCTGCACCTGCTGATGCTCCTGCTAAAAAAGCGAAAGCTGCAAAACCAGCTCCAGCTAAGAAAGCGCCTGCAGCAAAAGCGGCTCCTGTTGCCGAAGCAGCTCCTGTTGCAGTAGAAGAAGCTCCAGCGACTCCTAAAGCAAGTCAGGAAGAAGAAGAATAAACAGTAAGCTCGAGTTTTGAAGTTGATCAAAATAGGTTACTCAAAATTTTAGGGTTCTGTTGCTTCAAAAAAGCATACAAACCATGAGTCGTTTAATTCTTTACTTCTACAAAAAGAAAAGAATTGAGCGACTTATTTTTTTAACACAAAAATAAAATATAGACATGGCAAAAATAACCGCCGCAGAAGTAAATAAGCTTAGAAAATCTACCGGTGCTGGTATGATGGATTGCAAAAAAGCCTTGGTAGAAGCTGAGGGTGATTTTGACAAAGCAATCGAAATCCTTCGTAAGAAAGGGCAGAAAATTGCTGCAAAAAGAGCAGATAGAGATTCTGCAGAAGGTGCTGTGATTGCAAAAGTAAATGACGCTAACAACAAAGGCGTTATTGTATCACTGAATTGTGAGACTGATTTTGTTGCAAAAAATGATTCTTTTGTAGAATTGGCACATCAGTTAGCAGAATTAGCCTTGAACACTTCTAACCAAGACGAGTTTTTGGCTGCTGATTTCGGTGGGCTTTCTGTACAAGAAAAATTGACAGAGCAAACAGGTGTAATCGGTGAAAAAATCGAGATCGGTGCGTTCAAAGTATTAGAAGCTCCTTATGTTGCTTCATACATACACGTAGGGAACAGAATTGGATCTTTGACTGGGTTCAACAACAAAGTTGAGAACATTGCTGAAGTTGGAAAAGATGTCTCTATGCAAGTAGCTTCTATGGGAGCAACTACATTATCCTACAAAGATTTTGATCCTGCATTTGTTGCTGCAGAAACGGAAGCACGTATCGCAGTAATCGAAAAAGATAACGAAGAATTAAAAAGACTTGGAAAACCTTTGAAAAACATTCCAATCTTTATTTCTAGATCACAATTGACAGACGCAGCTTTAGCAAAAGCAGAAGAAGCGGTGAAAGAGCAGTTGAAAGCAGAAGGAAAGCCAGAAAAAATCTGGGACAAAATTCTTCCTGGAAAATTAGAGCGTTTTATCTCTGATAACACCACTTTGGATCAAGAGCAGTGTCTTTTGGATCAAAACTTTATCAAAGATGAAAAGAAAACTGTTGCTGAGTATGTTGCCGCACAAGGTGATATTGCGGTATCTGGATTCGAAAGAGTTTCTTTAGGATAATAAAGCCTAAAATCACAATTTAAAAATCCCGCGTTTAACTATGCGGGATTTTTTTGTGTGTTAGTTTTCCAAAACTCCTATATTTGCACCACAAGCACTAACAGACACATGCAATATCCATGTTTGAATTTTTATATTTATAAAATTGACCATAGGGATATACCATGTGACCGATGAAAAACTCTAAGAGTCACCCATGAAATACAAAAGAATTTTACTCAAATTATCAGGAGAAGCCCTAATGGGGAATCGCCAATACGGAATTGACCCGGAGCGCTTGGCAGAATATGCCAACGAAATCAAAAAAGTGGTTGATTTGGGAGTAGAAGTCGCCATCGTTATCGGTGGAGGAAATATTTTTAGAGGTGTTGCAGGAGCAAGTCGCGGAATGGATCGCGTACAAGGTGATCATATGGGAATGCTGGCAACAGTAATTAATGGCCTAGCACTACAAAGTGCCTTAGAAGATGCTGAGATCCCTACGCGATTACAATCCGCTATTAAGATTAATGAAGTTGCCGAGCCTTTTATCAAACGTAAGGCAACACGCCATCTTGAAAAAGGACGTGTTGTGATTTTTGGCGGTGGTACCGGCAACCCTTATTTTACTACAGATTCTGCTGCAGTACTAAGAGCCATAGAAATCAATGCTGATGTCATCCTGAAAGGAACGCGTGTTGATGGCATCTACACCGCAGATCCTGAAAAAGATTCAAAGGCCACAAAATTTGATTTTATTACCTTTGACGATGTCTTACAAAAAGGCTTAAAAGTGATGGACACCACCGCATTTACCCTGAGTCAGGAAAATGAATTACCCATCATTGTATTTGATATGAACAAACAAGGGAACCTAACCAAAGTAGTTTCTGGAGAAACTATTGGCACCCGAGTAAACTTATAAAAACTATACTATTTGGTGCTTGACAACAAAAGCACTTCTAAAACATATCGCATCATGAACGAAGAAGTTGATTTTATTTTAGACGCTACCAAAGAAGCCATGCAAAATGCATTGGTTCACTTAGAAAAAAAATTATTAAATATTCGTGCTGGAAAAGCATCTCCAGGCATGCTCGGTAGTGTAATGGTTGATTATTACGGATCTGCGACACCATTAGCACAGGTAGGAAACATCAATACGCCCGACGCACGTACTTTGACAATTGCTCCATATGAAAAGTCAATGATTCAGGAAATCGAAAAGGGCATCATGAATGCCAATTTAGGTTTTAATCCCATGAATAATGGTGAAAGCGTGATCATCAGTGTACCACCACTTACCGAAGAACGTCGTCGTGATTTGGCCAAACAAGCTAAGGCTGAAGCTGAGGATGCTAAAGTTGGTGTGCGTAATGATCGCAAAAATGCAAATAACGATCTCAAAAAATTGGATGGCATTTCTGAAGATGCACTCAAAAACTCTGAAGCGGATGTACAAACACTTACAGACACGTATATCAAAAAGATTGATGAGATGCTTGTTGCAAAAGAAAAAGAGATCATGACGGTGTGATATTCACCCACACAGTATTCACACACCCTACTACCACTGCATGTTACGATTGTTTAGTTTTGGATTTTGGAATAGCCTAGCTGGTACGATTATTCGTTTTAGAACCTTAATCCTTTTGGCAATTATAGGAATGACTGTATTCCTAGGTTCCCAGTGGCAACATATGCGTCTCTCGTATACGGAAGCCAATCTCTTGCCAAGAGATCATGAAATCAACATCCAGTATCAGAGTTTCCTATCAAAATTTGGTGACGAAGGGAACCTAATCGTCATGGCGGTGAATGATAGTGCCTTATTTACGCCATCAAAATTCAAGGCTTGGAACGACTTTAACAATACACTGCGAGCCTATGATGAGATCGAAACGGTATTAGCGATTGGAGATCTCAAAAAACTAGAGAAAAAAAACAACCCACCGAGGTTTGAACTTGTACCCTTTATAAAAGATAGCACTTTTACCACAAAAAGTGTCAACAATTATAAAAAAGAACTGTTTGACAGTCTTCCTTTCTATGAAGGGTTACTCTATAGCAATAAATCGCAAACTATTCAGAGTGCGATCTACGTAAAGGCAGAGATTGTCAATACAGAGAAGCGCAAGAACTTCATCCTAAAACAACTCATCCCTGCTGTCGAAGATTTTGAAAAACAGTATAAAATGGATGTCAAGGTTTCTGGAATGCCTTACATCAGAACGTTGAATTCTCAGAATATTAATGATGAGATTTCTATCTTTCTTATTGCAGCTCTGAGTATCACCTCACTGATTTTTTTCTTATTTTTCAAATCCTTCCGTGCTACCTTAATTTCTATGGTTACTGTGATCATTGGAGTGATGTGGGCTTTTGGGTTTTTGGGTTGGTTCCGATATGAGATTACTGCCCTAACTGCGATCATACCACCTTTGATTATTGTGATTGGAATACCCAATTGTATTTTTCTGATCAATAAATACCAGCAAGAGATTAAAAAACATGGTAACAAAGCCAAATCTTTGCAACGTGTAAT
>CAZYRG010000187.1:0-1133 GCA_964650425.1 uncultured Flavobacteriaceae bacterium | reverse complement strand
CAGCGTATCACGGTGTATATCATTTCGATTATATTATTGATTGTAAGTATTATTGGCATCTACACCATCAAAGTTTCTGGGAGTTTACTAGAGGATATGCCCAAAGAGATGGCCTTTTACAAAGACATCGAGTTTTTTGAGGATGAGTTTGATGGTATTATGCCATTGGAGGTAATGATTGATACCAAACGTAAACAAGGGGTTTTAAAGCTTTCTACCTTGAAACGCATGCAACAGCTAGAAGAGTTGTTAATGGAAAACCCTGAACTCTCTAAGCCGATTTCCATTGTAAATTTGGTCAAATACTCCAAGCAAGCGTATTACAATAATAACCCCAAATACTATCAATTACCTACCAGCCAAGAACGGAATTTTATTCTGCCCTATGCCAAAAGCTTTGGATCTGACAATAACAATATGCTGAGCGCATACATTGATAGTACTGGACAATATGCTCGGATGACTACATTTATGAAAGATGTAGGTACCGAAGAAATGGAACGAATCGAAAGTACCTTGGCACCCAAATTGGAAAAGCTATTTCCCAAGAAACGTTACGATGTTACCTTTACAGGAAAGGCGTTGATTTTCCAGAAAGGCACCGACTATCTGGTTAAAAATCTCGTGTTTTCTTTATCACTCGCCATTTTACTAATTGCCATTTTTATGGCTTGGATGTTCCGATCGTTTAAGATGATTGTGATTTCGCTAATACCGAACTTATTACCACTACTTATGACTGCTGGTATGATGGGCTTTATTGGCGTTCCTATTAAACCTTCTACGATATTAGTGTTTAGTATCGCCTTCGGAATTTCGGTGGATGACACCATACACTTCTTGGCAAAATACCGACAAGAGCTGAAGGAACACAAATGGAAAATCAAAAAATCCGTTTACGCAGCACTGCGGGAAACTGGGGTGAGCATGTTCTACACCTCTACCGTATTATTTTTTGGATTTTCTGTTTTTATGCTCTCCAACTTTGGCGGCACTAAAGCTTTAGGAGGACTTGTTGCTGCTACTTTACTTTTTGCAATGCTTTCGAACCTTATCCTTTTACCATCTTTGCTACTTTCGCTAGAGCGAAATATCGCAAACAAGAAAACACTAAAAGAGCCTAAGCTGAAGAT
>CAZYRG010000186.1:0-6600 GCA_964650425.1 uncultured Flavobacteriaceae bacterium | reverse complement strand
ATTTACAACAGCTCAAAGCTTCATTACGAAGTTCCAATGCATAAAGCGGGTTCAAAGAAAAATAAACGAAATGAAATTTTATTCGAAACACCGTTAAGGTTTCGGGAGTCCAAGGCGATTACTGGAATCATTAGAGAAACACGTAAACATTAAAAAAAATATGTTTAATGAAACCAGTACATATTAAAAGGCAAAGACAAAAGGAAATCCGTGGATTATTGCATCGACGACGTGAAATTTGGGTAGAAAAAGACGAATTAGGATATATAAAGTTAAAGAATCCTATCCGTCATGGTTGGTTCAAAGAAATCGTAATCACCAGAAGAGTAACTCGCTATAAAAATGAAGCTTCTATTTTGGAATTGTATGATGTTATCGAAAAATCTTTTTGGGGAAGAACAAAGGAAGAAGCCGAAAGAAAGTGGTTATTTCAAACCTCAAAATACATGATCAATAAAGAAATACCGACCATTAGCAAGAGACAGTTCAACCGATTGAGCGAAGGTGCAAAACGTTTATGTGTTCCATTTCAATATTACACAGAAAGGAAAAAGCTAAGAGTCCGTTTTTATGTCAATATTCCGAGGGGTACGTATCGTATTAAGTTCACTAGAGCTTATATAACGCATAGCAAACGGATAGATCCACTATTGGAAAGTGAATATGCCTTAATAGAACAACAGTTGTTGAAAAGAGGTTATTACGAAGCAGAAAAAAGTGTAAATCCATGGAAATATTGGTGGTATTGGCCCAATTATAGAGAAAACAAAAAAGAAGTAAAAGAAAAACTCAGTGCATTAAAGAAGTTTCCTTTACGAGAAATTATAAATGAAGAACTATCATGGGAAAGAAATTAAGCGGGAAAGACCTGATCAAATTGGGCTTTCCAAAAAACAATAGCATTAATGTGACCTTGGGTCAGATTAACCGCTATAAGAAAAGAGTAAAAAAAGAACAAATACTCGCAGAAGCCAAAAAGGTATTGTTGCATCCAGAAAATTATCAAGGTGATGGCATTTGGGGCAAGATTGCCGAGAGTTTGTTGCAACCTGTAGAGGTCAAAAGGCATGCGCTAAAAACAACCCGTGCTCCTTTTCAGATCTATGGAGCGAACGAAATCGAGGAGCAAGCCAAATACCAATTGTTCGATGCCTTAAAATTACCCGTAGCTGTTGCAGGTGCTTTGATGCCAGATGCACATGCCGGATATGGATTGCCAATCGGCGGCGTACTAGCGACCAAAAATGCAGTGATTCCGTATGGCGTTGGGGTCGATATTGGGTGTAGAATGTGTTTGACGATTTATCCGATGGCCGTTTCTTACCTGAAAGGAAAAAAGCATCAGTTAGAAAATATCCTTTCAGAGCATACCAAATTCGGGATGTATGAGACGCATAAGGTAAAGCACGATCATGAAATCTTTGAGCGAGCGGAATTTAAAACGATTCCTTTAGTGAAACGATTGAAAGATAAAGCTTACAAGCAACTTGGCACCTCTGGTGGTGGAAATCACTTTGTAGAATTTGGTGTGGTAACGATCACCGATCCAAAAAATGAATGGGGTCTGGAGATTGGTGAATATGTAGGAGTGTTGAGTCATAGTGGTTCCAGAGGTTTGGGCGCTAATATTGCAAAACACTATACCTATTTGGCGACTAAACAATGTCCATTGCCAAAGCAGGTACAACAATTAGCTTGGTTGGATATGAATACGCACGATGGACAAGAATATTGGTTAGCGATGAACCTTGCCGGAGATTATGCGGAGGCATGTCACGATAATATCCATGCACGAATTGGAAAATTGTTGGGGTCAAAGCCAGTAGCTAAAATAGCGAACCATCACAATTTTGCTTGGAAACAGGAAGTAGATGGTCAGGAGTGTATCGTACATAGAAAAGGAGCAACCCCAGCAGCCAAGGGCGAACTGGGAATCATTCCTGGTTCTATGACGGCTCCAGGATTTATCGTCAGAGGACTAGGAAATGCGGAAAGTTTGGCATCTGCCTCTCACGGAGCAGGACGTTTACATTCTCGCAGGAAGTGCAAAGAGAAGTTCACCAAAAGTGACATCAAAAAGCACCTAAAAGCACCTAAAAGCTAATGAGGTGAGCTTGATTGGCGGCGGAGTTGACGAAGCACCTATGGCGTACAAGGACATTACCAAAGTGATGGCAAACCAACAAGAATTGGTAGAAGTGTTAGGCACTTTCACACCAAAAATTGTGCGGATGGATAAATAAAAAGAGTATAAGGTTTCGGGTGTCGGATATTAGAAATGTTGTCCTGACGCCCGAGTACCAATTATCTTTTAAAAGAAACGAAAATGAAAACTAAAATACTACAAATAACAGCGGGTAGAGGCCCAGCAGAATGTGGCTGGGTCGTTGCCCAGGTTTTGAAATGCTTCCTGAAAGAAGTAAAAGACCAAAAAATGACCTACGCCATACTCCAAAGAACAACAGGTTCTGAAAATGGAACGATACAATCGGTTACAGTACAACTAGAAGGAACGAATTTGAGTGCGTTTTTAACCACATGGTTGGGAACCATACAGTGGATCGGCACATCGACTTTTCGCAAATACCATAAACGAAAAAACTGGTTTATCGGTTGCTATGAGTTGGAACAATCGCAAATAACAACAGTATCAGAAAAAGACATAAGCTTCCAAGCCATGCGTAGTTCTGGGCCTGGTGGCCAAAATGTCAATAAAGTGAATTCTGCAGTTCGGGCAATACATACTCCTACTGGAATACAGGTAGTAGCAATGGATAGTCGATCACAACATCAGAATCGAAAATTGGCCACGGAACGCTTAAAAGAAAAAGTGAACCAAATTCAGCTAGAAAGTTTACAAAAGTCACTAAGTGACCAATGGGAAAACCACCTGAATGTAGCACGTGGAAACCCAATTAGAATATTTAAAGGAACGGATTTTAAAAAGCAAAAGAAAGTAAAGACCTTCAAAAATCAACGAAACCAGTTGAAAAACGAGTTGCGTAATCAGCTAAAGAATTAGAAAAAATGAGCAATTTATTAGATAAATATCTTTTTCAGGCATTGGATTCTTATCCCTACGATTTAGAAGTAACGGTAGAATCGTTGAACTATGCGTTGTCTTATGATGACAAAAATCCTGTTGCCCTATGTTTACTAGGTCAGATATATGCAGGGCATCTCAGAAACTATGAAGCCGCCAAATCCTATTATCAACAGGCATTGGCAGAAGATTTATATGCACTAGATGTATATCCACATTATGTCAACGTATTACTTTGGAATGAGGATTATGAAGAAGCAGAAAGGTTAATTGATTTTGCACTAACGGTAAAAGGAAGCGATAAGGCAGTGTTGTATAGAAACCAAGGAATTCTCTTTGAGCAAAAGCAGCAATATAAAAAAGCCTTGAAGGCATTAAAAGTTGCGAAACAACATACCTATAACAACTATTTTATGGGTGATATTGAAAGTGAAGAAAAAAGAATCAAAGACAAAATGCCTAAAAAGAAAGCAAAGAAGAAATCAAAGAAAGAGGCCTCTAAAAAGAGCAAAAAGAAAAGTTGATGAATTAAAAAAGGCAGGAATCAAACTTCTATGGGGATCCCTGCTTTTTTAGCAATATGTGCGATACAAGCCTCTTTGTTTACATGCCAATAGGCATAAGGAATAGTGATTATGGCAATCTTAGTTCGTAATAACATTTTGTATTGCTCAATAGAAAATGTCCGTTCTAATGCTCCTGGATATCCAACTAGGTCAATGCAGACAACCCGATTATTATGAGTAAATAACATGTCCATTGCATGACCTGCAAGGAGATAATTAATCAATATATCGGATTCTTGAATTCTCAATGCAAGCAGTGCTTCATGTACCTGATGGGTAAAACGATCGATATACTTATTCGTATTTTGAATACTATTAGTTACTTGACTTTCATAAAAATAATCAATTAGTAAATGTTTGTTTTTAAATCCCTTGGGTGTAAAGGAATAGTACAAAAACTGCTTCTTTTTTGCTCGGGTAATACTCACATTAAAAACATCTTCCTTATCCAAATATTGAAAAATTGAAGCACTTGTACTATTGTCAATGGTAAATGTAATATACATAGCATCCCGTTCTTCTCCTTGAAAACTAAAAGGAGTACCAACAGCTATTTTATGTTTTTTGATACTTATCAAATCAAATTCTTCAATTTTTTTCTTTAAATAATCTACTTGGCCTCTAAATGGCGATAATATCCCAATGGTCGTACAAACTCCATAAGGGAGATCTGTTTCTTCTACAATTAATTTTTGAACATCTTTCAAGACCCGATCAGCTTCCGCTATATTACTGCCGTTTTTTTCTTTGGCGCCATCACAAAATATCCACTGCACTGCAGATTCTTGTTGATGAATTTGAAGGTCAGACATGATTTTTAGATTGTCATTATAAAATTTATGATTACTATAATTGATGATACCTGGTAAACTCCGATAATGTTCATCCAAAAAGTGTATGATGTCCTGAGAATTGATGCGTTCCATTAGATAATCCAGAAAACTATGGGTTCTATAATTGACAACTTCTTCTCCAACAGTAAGTGTATTGTCTTTTGCTATTTTCTCAATAGCTTCTTTAGACAAAAAAGAAACATGCCTAAGTTGTTTGGGGTCACCGACTATAACAATTTTTTTAGCACGAGCTAATATAGGAATCATTGTTGCTATATCACATTGCGATGCTTCATCAATGATAGCTATATCAAACAAATCATTTTGTAATGGCAATGCCTCACTTATGTCGGCGGATTTGGTAATCCATATGGGTAAACACTGCAAGACTAATTCATAATCTATTGCTTCAAATAACCCAGTTTTGGTTACCGCGTTTTTTGATTTTATTAGTTTTAGTAAATCTTGAAAGGTGCCTCTGCTATGCTGTAAGAGCTCATCAATTTTACTTTTGTATTGTAGTTTGATCAAATGCTTTACAAGCTGATTTTTTTCTAGGATTTTGTCATGTAACACATCTATCAATACCCAAAATGGAAGTTCTCTCAATACTTTATACGAAGTGTATTTTTTCTTTATATTTCTAAAAAAAGACGGATTTTCTTCTGTAAACAATAATCCATTTTCAATTTCTGTTTCCTCTCTTTTTTGGATTTCTTTTTCTATGTCTGCAATCTTTTTGAGCCGATCACTAACAATGCTCTTTTTGCGTTGGATATTGTCATTCCTATTCGTATAACTTTTGAAATGCAATATTGATGAGATCTTCTTTTTCAGGACTGTTTTATAACTTCTGCCTACTCCAGCACGAACGGACAAACCTGTCACACCTAGATCATGAACAATTTTGTCTTGTAATACATTTACGGCTTGATCCGTTTTGGAACAGATAAGAACGCTTTTGTTATGATAGGCCATATCGATAGCCAAGGCAGCTATGGTATACGATTTCCCGGTACCTGGAGGGCCAATAACGACGTTAACATCAGAAGATTTTGCACCTTGTATAATATCTGTTTGTGGTACAGTCAAGTTGGCTGGGACATATATTTCTTCGCTATTATTTTTTTTAGTAGGCCAAATTTTATCACCAGAAAAAATAGTACGAAGCATATCATTATACAAATGATCTTCTTTTATTTCTTCGATTTCATTAAGTACTCCTCTGCTGGATTTGGACTTTTCAATAATGCCTACAGAAAAAGCAGGAGCTAGTTTTAATGCTGTTTTTCGGGCATATTGTTTCAGTTGTTTGTCTGCTACAAGTGAAGGGAGTTTCTGTAAATCTGTAATGTCAATTGAAACGTGATTGTTGATTTTTTTTGCAATAGCTTGGATATTCTGTTCCTTGGGTTCGCCATTCTTTAGTAACGCTATGATTTCTTCGAGAAAGGTATCAGGTAAATCAAAGTTATTCTTAATGATATTTAGTAGGGTGGTGTTACAGCTATTTTCTTCAAAATTATAGTTGAAAAAATATATGCCTGCAGTGTTTTTTTCTAAACTTACAGGTGTAGAGATAATAGGGGCGCAAATCGTTTGTTTTTTTCCTAGAAAATCTAATTTCCCAGTAATAAAAAAACTAGAGGCTACAAGAGTTTTCTCTTTTTTGTGCAGCTCCATATATTTATACAATTCCTCTCCAAGGTTTTGATCGATAATGGCAGTGTCTTGCTCTTGATATAGTTTTGAGATATTTTCAAAATAAAAGCGTTCATCAACTTTAGCACCTAAATAGTTTAATATGTTACTATCTCTAAATTCTTGTCGATAACATTCTTGATAATAGGAGAGTATTTTTTCAATTTTCATAACGCTTATTTTGCAACTTTATCCCAGTATTTGCAAAGGATTACTGTTTACGTTCAAATCTAGAAATTAATTTTCTAAACTATTGGGATTCTATGGGCTTTATTCAGGAATAGCTTTTTTCCTGAAAAATGATTCTATCGGACCATATTTGGAGTTTGTGAGATAATTTTAGCATCTTTGCATCAAGAAATGAGAGAAAATAGTATACATACGGCACCGAAATCACTGTTTATACAGTGTGATTATCGTGGGATTATTGAATTATCCTTACGAAACAGGACGCTAT
>CAZYRG010000185.1:0-6673 GCA_964650425.1 uncultured Flavobacteriaceae bacterium | reverse complement strand
TAACAGTGGTAGAAAACAGTACAGCTGGAGTGCCAAATCAGATTGATGTAACTACTAATGATACTATCGGAACAGATGGTGGTGATGGGGAAGATTATGCCCTAGATACTCCACCTGCCAATGGAACTCTTACTGAACTAAGTGATGGCGTATTTGAATATATACCAAACCCTGAATTTGTAGGAACCGATTCGTTCACTTATACCATTACGGATGCTAATGGAAATATGGATACGGCAACAGTAAACATCACCATTCAGGAAGATACGGATGGGGATGGAATACCGAATGTAACGGATCCTGATGATGATAATGATGGAAATCCTGATGCTACAGATCCAAATCCATTAAACCCAACAACAGCGGATGATATGCTAACAGCAATGCCTGGAACACCAACATCTTTGGATATCCTGGCTAATGATGATTTCCTTCCTGGAAATGATACAACAATTACTGATCTGGGTAGTGGAAATGCAAATGGAACCATCGTCTTTGATCCTATAACTGGAGAGTTAACCTATACTCCTGTTTCAGGTGAAGAAGGAACCGTTGTTACAGTAGATTACCAAGTATGTAATACTGCAGTAACGCCTAATGTATGTGATACGGCAACGGCAATCATCACAGTTAACCCTGGGGTAATTGATACCGATGGAGATACGATTCCCGATGCTATAGATTTGGATGATGATAATGATGGGATACCAGATACTGTAGAATTAGGTGGAGATCCTAATCTAGACACAGATGGTGATATGATCATTGATAGCTTAGACCCTGATTCGGATGGTGACGGAATTACTGACCTTTCTGAATCTGGAAACGATGGATCTGACGCGAATAACGATGGGCAATTAGATGGACCTTTTGGAACTGATGGTATAGCCGATGATATCCAAGACACACCAAATGGTGGAGATATTAATTACATTCCTATGGATACCGATGGCGATGGAACTCCAGATTTTCAAGATATTGATGACGATGGCGATTCCATTAATACTATCAATGAATCCCCTGACCCTAATGGTGATGGCAACCCAGATGATGCAATTGATACAGATAATGATGGAACTCCAGACTTTTTGGAAGAAAATAATGCTGATCCAAATGCAGAAGATGGTGTAGAAGTATTTAACGCCTTAACTCCAAATGGTGATGGAGACCATGATACTTTTGTCATTAGAAATATCGAGAATTTCCCAGAAAATGAACTTTATATTTATAACAGATGGGGTGTATTAGTTTTTGAAGCCGAAGGATATGGAACAAATGGTGAATTATTCAATGGAACCTCCAATGGTAGGGTAACAATAAGTAAAACTAAAGAACTACCTGTAGGCACCTATTTCTATATTTTAACATATAAAAATGAAAATGGTGAGCTCAAGAAACGATCGGACTATTTATATATCAATCGATAAATAAAGATAGTAAAGAAATGATCGTAGTAATTAAAACCCATAAAAACCGTACAATGAAGACTCCTTTTAAAATAGTACTAACCTTCCTGATGTTAGTTTTGGTAAGAACGTATGGACAACAAGATGCACAGTATACGCAATACATGTATAACACCATTAGTATAAACCCCGCATATGCAGGATCTCGTGAAGCTATTAGTATCACTGGATTGTATAGAAATCAATGGGTCGGTATTGGTGGAGCGCCTGTAACACAAACCTTTAATATTCATTCTCCTATTGGAAGAGAGAATAAATTAGGATTAGGGCTTTCTATTGTTAATGATAAAATAGGGCCGACGCAAGAAACCTATATTGATATAGATTTTTCGTACTCCATTAATACTTCCGAGAACGGGAAACTATCATTTGGAGTCAAAGGTGGAGGGCATCTTTTGAATGTCAATTTTCAGGAATTGAACCAATATACGAATAGTGATTTATTACTAAACACCAATATAGATAAAAAGTTCTCTCCTAATATAGGTGCAGGTATCTATTATCGTAAAGAGAAGTTTTATGCAGGTTTTTCTATTCCAAATATGTTACAAACCCAGCATTTTAATGAAAATTCTAATGATAACTTAGCATCCTCTTTCCTTGCTAAAGAGCGGCTCAATTACTATTTAATGAGTGGTTATGTTTTTGATATTAGTGAAAATTTAAAGTTTAAACCTGCGGTACTTGGAAAAATAATTTCTGGAGCTCCAATACAAGTAGATGTGTCAGCTAATTTCTTATTGAATGATAAAATTACTGCCGGACTCGCCTATCGCTGGAGCGCAGCTTTTAGTGCGTTACTCGGGTTTCAACTTTCGGATTCTATGCTATTGGGATTTGCATATGATAAAGAAACGACTTCTCTTGGAAATACGGAATTCAATAGCGGTTCATATGAATTTTTCTTACGCTATGAAATTTTCAAAAACAAACGTATCTTATATCCTAGATTCTTTTAATATAAAACAAAAGCAAAGAATGAAATATATCGTAAAAATAGGAATCCTCGTATTTTCCATACTTACAACAAATATAGTTGCGCAAGAGTCTAAAGAATTTAAAAAAGCTGATGAGGCCTTTAAAAAATTTGCATACGTGGATGCAGCTAAGGCTTATGAAAATAGTTTGAAAACAGCTAAAGGTTCTGTTGCTGTTTTTCAAAAATTAGGCGATAGTTATTTTTATAATTCCGAATTAGGAAAAGCGGCAAAATGGTACAAAAAAATGATCGCTATACGTGGTACTACCATTATCCCAGCAGAATATTATTTTAGAGCTGCACAATCGTATAAATATTTACAAAAATACGAAGAAGCTGCTAAGTTGATGGATACCATAAGACAACTGAGTACTAAGGATTCTAGGGCTAAACGATTCATAGAAAATCCAAATTACTTAGAAGATATATTGTTACAATCAGGAAGATACAACATTACAAATCTGAAAGAAAATTCCAGAAATACAGACTTTGCACCATCATTTTATAGAAATGAACTCGTATTTTCTTCTTCTCGTAAAGAAGGCGCCAATATTGGCAATCGTGATGACTGGACGAAAAACCCTTATCTACAATTATATAGTGGAAAAATAATTGATAATGGCGCCATTTCCCATCCTTTAGTATTTTCTAAAAAACTTAGATCCAGATTACATGAGTCAACGTCTACATTCACCAAAGATGGGAAAAGGATCTATTTCACAAGAAATAACATTATCAAGTCCGAAATTTCTGAAGACTCTTTAGACATTGTACGCCTGAGGATTTTCACTTCCTCAATTAATGATAATTTGAAATGGGAATCTCCAAAAATCCTTGAACTTTGTAATGAGAATTTCTCCGCAGCGCATCCAGCGCTAAGTGCAGATGAAAAAAAACTATATTTTGCCTCCGATATGCCTGGAGGATATGGAATGTCCGATATCTATGAAGTAACCATCAATAAAAACGGTACTTTAGGAGTGCCAAAAAACTTAGGCCCGACCATAAATACGGAAGGAAGAGACTCCTTCCCTTTTATTAGTAGCGACGGAACATTATATTTTGCATCTGATGGACATCTTGGATTGGGAGGATTAGATCTATTTAGGGTTGACTTGACAGCCGATACGACTAAAGTATATAACTTAGGTGCTCCAATTAATAGTCCTGCAGATGACATCACTTTTATTATTAATGAATCCACCAATAAAGGATATTTTGCTTCCAATCGAAAAGGAGGTAAAGGAGATGATGACATCTACAAAGCTGTGAGAATCAAACCATTAGTTATTGAATGCAAAGATACCTTCAAAGGTATTGTTGTGGATGATAAGTCTGGTGCTCTAATAACGAATGCCGCTGTAAAAATATATGATGACAATATAGTATTGCATGAAACCCTCACAGATGAAGATGGACAATTTACTATAGCTTCTGATTGTAATTATAAAGATTATAAAATAATTGTGGACAAAAGCAGCTATGAAACCCATGAAAGTACTATTCAAATATCAAAAGAAGAACAAGATCAGTTAAAAATGATTCGATTAAAAAAGAACACTCCTGAAAAAGGAGTCGATCTGGCCAAATTATTAGCGCTGAAACCTATTTATTTTGAAACAAATAAAGCAGTAATCAAGAATGTTTCTTCTATAGAGTTGGAGAAAGTAGTAAGTTATATGAAAACCAATCCAACTATTTCTATTGAAATAGGTTCGCATACCGATAGTAGAGGTAGTGATGCCTATAATGAAAAATTATCAGGAAAAAGAGCTCTAGCCACTGCTAATTACATCATTAAAAAGGGTATTGAGGCATCTCGAGTAAAAAGTAAAGGATATGGAGAAACTAGGCTAAAAAATCGATGTAAAAACGGTGTGAAATGTAGCAAAGATGAACATCAACAAAATAGACGAAGTGAATTCATTGTTATAGCGAACTAAATGAGGAGGTCAGAAAAGTAAAATCCCTTCTTATTCCGAGCCCTTCAACTTTACTCAGGACAGGCTGTAGTCAAGAAATTATACAACTTGATTTTCCGATCATTTCGACTGAGCTCAATATGACATTTTGATTTTTGTTTATTTTTCAGTCCCTCTCCAATTTCTACCTATGAAACCTAGAAGAACTAACAGTTTAAAATAAAAATCGACGACCACCTTCTGCACAAGAAAATAAACACTCATTCTTTAGCGTTCTATAAATACGAACACAATCACACCATCATGAAAACGCTACTCACACTTTGTTGTATAGGAACATTCGCTATTTGTACAGCACAACAACCAGATATAGATTTAGAAGTTTTTGCTACCGGCACAGATCAACCTACAACAATTACAAATGCTGGTGATAATCGGTTATTTGTCACCGAAAAAGAAGGAACCATTAGAGTGATAAATTCAGATGGAACAGTAAATACTGTCCCTTTTTTAGACATTACGAATCAAGTAGATCCATTTTTTGAACAAGGCCTATTAGGTTTAGCTTTTCATCCCGATTATATCAATAATGGTTTTTTCTATGTCTATTATTCCACAACTATTTCAAACGACACGTTCTCTAGAATATCTCGATTTAAAAGAGACGACACCAACCCAGATATCGCAGATAACACTTCAGAAACCATACTTTTGAGTTTTGAACAACCTAGAGGCAATCATAATGGAGGAAATCTAGCATTTGGGCCGGATGGAATGCTGTATATTGGAAGTGGAGATGGCGGAAAACAAGGGGACCCAGATGGTAATGCTCAAGATACCTCCAATTTGCTAGGTAAAATTCTACGAATTGATGTAGATCTACCTGCTCCATATATCCCTCAAGACAATCCTTTTGCGCAAACAGCGGGAGGAGAAGAAATATGGGCCTATGGCCTTCGTAATCCCTGGAAATTTTCTTTTGATATGGAAAGTAATGAGCTCTGGATCGCTGATGTTGGTAACAATGTCATGGAAGAAGTTAGCAAATCCGCTACCACTGCTTCTGGCGTTAATTATGGATGGAATTGTTTTGAAGGAACTTCTACTTTTTCTAATAATAATTGTCCCAATGATGTCAAACCAATAATTACTTATGATACAGGTGGACCATTTGGTAATTCAATAACGGGTGGTTATGTCTATCGCGGTTCACAATATCCAATACTAACCGGCAGGTATATTTTTGGTGATTTTACAAGAAGTGCTATATATATGACTACGAATAATGGGGGAACAATAAATTCTTTTACTCCTACTTCGGCTAGTGCTGGCTCTTATTCTACTTTTGGAGAAGCTAACAACAAGGAGTTATATGTTGCCAACTTTAATAATGGTACTATTTTTAAAATTATCGATAACAACGTACTCAGCACCCCTAATTTTACAAAAAATGGTAATACACTTTTCCCAAATCCTTCAACTAATTTTTTTGAATTAAAAACCAGTACACCGCTAGAAAAAATACTTCTTTTTAACGTCAAGGGACAATTAGTCAAAGAATTTCAATTCCAAGCTGATCATTTATACAATATAGCGACCCTAAAAACTGGTAGTTATTTTTTAAAAATAACGGATCAAGATGGTAAGGAATTTCAGCAAAAATTAATTATTCAAAACTAATTATTAGACGCTTGAACAAATCCTATTTTTTCTATACTGAGATTTGAGAATTAGGAGTATATTTACCGCTATGGAAAATCTTTCTTATGCCACTACGGGAGCTTTATACCTCATACCAACACGACTAGGGGAAAATATCACCTTAGAAGTACTTCCTATATCCATCAAGAAGATTTTGGAAGAAGTAGATCATTTTATCGTCGAAAATGAGAAAACGGCACGTCGTTTTATCAAAAAAATTAGCCCTAGAAAATCACAACAAGGGTTGCATCTTAATGTGATTAATAAATATACCGATGTTTCTGAGCTACCCAGTTATCTAGAACCTTGCCTAGCAGGTATTCCTGTCGGTATACTCTCTGAAGCTGGTTGCCCAGGTATTGCCGACCCTGGTGCTGATGTTGTAAAAATAGCGCATCAAAAAGGCATTAAAGTGATTCCACTTGTAGGCCCCTCCTCTATCCTATTGGCTATGATGAGTAGTGGTATGAATGGACAGAGTTTTACATTCAACGGATATCTCCCTATAGAAAAATCAGAGCGTAAAAATGCCATAAAAAATCTAGAACGTACCTCATCAGAAAAAAAACAAGCACAACTATTTATCGAAACACCTTATCGTAACA
>CAZYRG010000184.1:0-6720 GCA_964650425.1 uncultured Flavobacteriaceae bacterium | reverse complement strand
GAATACTAGAAAGATTGCCCTCGTTCAAAAGTTTATTTTGAAAACAGTGTTTTAACCCGCTTTATGCATTGGAACTTCGTAATGAAGCTTTGAGCTGTTGTAAATACTAACTTTTTCTTGATTTCTGCATAGCATCGCTATGGTGAAATTGAAAAAAGTAGTGAAACGGTAGTATTTGCAATAGATCACAGATGTAATAGATTTTCCAATGCATAAAGCGGGTTTAATTTTCAGTAACGCTATTATAAAGCTCATAAGTAGCTATCATCAAAAATCGAAAAACTTAAGATCTTAGAAATTGCACGAAATCGATGTAGCGATAGGAAGTGTTCATTGTCTTGTATGTAATATTTTTTAAAAGTTGGTTATATTAAAATTACTATTTTTTTCTAAAATTAATGAACGATACAGCTTTTTCGTTCAAAGTATTATTTTTCATGATGAAATCACAAAAAACTTATTTTTAACGTGTTAAGGAGTGGTTGGGCTAAAAAAGAGACCATCTTTTTAGACAGTCTCTTTTAGTTCAATCTAAATTGATAAAGATTTAATTATTTTATCACAAACGTTTTGTTGGATATTGAACTGTCAAGTTGTGTGATTGAAATAAAATATATACCAGATGTTAACTGACGCACATCTAGGCTGTTTTGACCTTTAGTTAAAGAAGAGGTAAATACAACCTTCCCTAACAAGTTACTTATGGTTACAACAGCATTTTCCGTTGTTACGCCATTTATATTCAGCGTTTCTTGTGCCGGGTTTGGATATATGGTAATAGCAGTTTCTTGCTGAGTAATTTTTTGACCAGTACAACTTGGTTTGCTAGAAGAAGTACTACAGTATATGGTGAATTTCCCACCCTTGGAAGCCATTACAAAATCATTACCTCTTTTTGTGACCCAATAATCACCATCAACTCCGATTCCAGATCCAGATATTTTTACCGATGGATTACTGCCACCGAATTTTTGTTCAATTTTACCTCTTAAATCAACATAATAACTTGGATTTCCGTTTGCAGTATTAAAAGCAAACTGTGATAACTTTTTAGATCCAGCATCCCAGCTAATTCTAAATCGTCTAATGTTGGATACGTTTGGTCCATCACCTAGTACAAAAATATTTGTATAGCTTGCTCTGTCAAGACTAGCTAAGCCACCTGATGTCGGTGTTCCAAAGGAACAATTACCGGAAGTAGGAGGTGTTGGATTAGGATTCGTTGTGGATACCTGTTGAATATAACAAGCCTTCTTAACGCCAGGTATAGGATCCCCAAAAGTAGCATTATTACAAGGCGTATTGGACGATACATTTTTCAAAAATTCGAATTTTCCATTCGCACCATATGCAATGTTCACGGTGCCAGATACATTTACGGTGCCGCCTTCGTCAGTAGCATAAGTGTAACCATCAGGTCCGCCAGAAGGTGGTGTTGTAGTTTGTGCTTTACGTGTTACTACAATCGAATTGCTTGATACATCAAATGCACCTGTAGCTAATCCACCACTTTTTACATTTTTTCCTCCAACAGAAAGGTTTCCTTGATAGGAAATTCCATAGACTTTACAGATGCCCACAGATGCCCCTTCAAAATCATGAGAACTCGTCTCTGTAGTCAAAATATTTCCATCCTCATCAGTAATTAAATAACGATACGAAGCACTAGCTTTACTTGTGTTTTTGAATTGCACTAGATCTGCAATTCCGTCTCCAGTAGTGGTAGCAATTGCAGTTTGGTTGGTGGTAGAAGCGACTGTTCCGCCATCAGTAGTTGGATTAGGTGTTGTTCCGCCGGTCACACTTACATCACTTTTTCGCTGATTATCAAGTCGGGCAGCCCAATTACCACCTGGAGCTACTAGGAACGATTGAAACTGATAGGCACCATTGGCCAATGCTACATCAGCAGGAATGGAAATATTGATCGACTTGGTCCCTTTTCCTGCATTCACGCTAGCACGCGCTTGTTCATACAGCGTCCATGGTGCTGTGTCGAGTTGGAACATCACAACGATGTCACGTGTGGCTGAAGCTTCATAGTTAACAGATACTGAAACAGTCTGACCTTGACTTACGCTAGATGGCGCTTGCAGATTAGTTATCTTATTACCATTGTTTTGACCATCAGGCAGTGCCTTTTTCCAACCTCCGTCATACAGTGCTTTCATTTGAGAAGCCACGCCAGATTTTGAAGAGATAATGTTTTTTGTCTCAAAAGGATCCGCAATCATATCATAAAGTTCCAAACCTTTTCCTTTATTGTCCATGATATAGTCATACTGCTCGGTTTTCACCGCCCTTTTGTTTCCGCTTATGTCGTAAGAATACACCGCTTTTTTCCATGGAATATTTGGGTCTGATAATACAGGGGCAAAGCTATGTCCCTCCAAGTTAGTTTTTGGTGCAGGTAGTCCCGCTAAGTCAGAAAGTGTTTGATACATATCTACAGTTTCTACTAGACGATTTGTAGATGTGTTTGGAGTAGTCACTCCAGGAACATGCATCATCAGTGGTATTTTTGTACTTGCACGATAGTTTACCCATTTTCCCCAAAGGCCGTTTTCTCCTAGTTGAAAACCATGGTCACCTGACCAAACAACGATAATGGTATTGTCATAGAGCTTTAGGTTTCGCGCTTTTTGCAGTACATCACCAACTTTTTTATCCACATCCGTGATGTCAGCATAATATCGCATGGTAACATCTCTGGCTTGGGCATTGCTCATTGTTATTCCCTGGTTTTCTCGCTCTGGAAACCCATAACATCTCGTTTGATAGCCTTTGTTTAATTTACGTCCTGGACCGCGTAGTTGAATATTGTTGACATTGTATTTGCCTAATGAACTCTTACTTGGGTTCCACTCGCAATGTGGTTCAGAAAAACCAACAGCCAGAAACCAAGGGTCATTTCTCTTATTGAGTTCATCCAGTTTGTTTGTGGCTCGTGAAGAAGATATTCTGTAACCAAAATGGAAATCATCCCATTGATTATTCCATTGTCCACCTCTATCATCAGCAACTTTTCCCATAGTCACGGTATGATAGCCGTTATTTCCGAAATGTTTGGGCATACTGATGTTATTGGGAAGCACTTTCTTAAAATCATGCTCTATTCCAAAGAGCTTACTGGTCTCTGGTCGCACACCTGTAAGAATACTTGTTCTAGAGGCCGTACATATTGGAACATTACAATAGGCATTGTCAAAGCGAATTCCTTCTTTTGCAAACTTATCCATATTGGGTGTTATAGCAGGGCCACCATAGGTACCAGCAACTGCTGCCATGTCATCAACATAGATTAAAAGAACGTTTGGTTTTTGGCTTTTTTGAGAGAAGGTTTGAGAAATCCCAATAAGGGCGAACAAAATAGCTAATGTGATTTCGCGCCATGCGAAACTTTTGCCTTTAGTTTTCATGATTTTGTATTTTAGTTGGTTATAAATTGACGGAATTCCATCCAATTCAACAACTAAGATACTATTTCTAACTCGAAACTAAAAATGGTTTCTGACAGGTAATACGGGTTCGAGTCACCTTTATTTTTATTTACTGCTATTTATAGGAATTCCACAGCGGCATCATCTCGCTGCCAAAAGAAATCATCCACTGGATAATTTGATTTATTACATGTTTTAACCAAAGTTTTCTGAGGCCGTTTCTTCTCTACATCATCTGGGGAAATTGTGTGTTCTATTTTTACATAATAATTTTAGAATTAGAAATTATTTTCTATATCATAATCTCATATAGAAGAAGTGGTTTAAACTTTTTTTCAATTTGTTAAAAAAAAGTTTAAACCACTTGATATAATCAATTGAATATTTTTAATTATATATTTTCTTAATTCTTAATAAATTTTTTAGTAGCCTGCCTGTTATCTACTTTTATTTCCAAAAAATATAACCCTTTAGGTAAATTACTTGTGTCAAGCTTATAGTTTGATGTAACGTCTTTTACTTCAATTTTCTTTATTAAAGCCCCATTAATATTTCTAATAACTAATGATTCGAAAATATAAGTTCCACTTACATTGATATAAGTACTTGCAGGGTTTGGGTAAATTAAAAAATCGTTTTTTTCAAAATCATTTATTGACAAATTGTTTCCGTCGGTCACGTTGACATCTCTTATTTGCGTATTAGCTAACCGATCATCCCAACCTCCGCCGGGAGTCGTCAGGAATAACTGAAACTGATACGAATCATTGGCCACTGCTACATCAGCAGGAATAGCAATATCGATCGACTTGGTCCCCTTTCCTGCGTCCACAGTAGTACGTACCTGTTCATATAGCGTCCATGGTGCTGTATCACGCTGGAACATCACGACTATTTCACGTGTGGTTGAGGTTTCATAATCCACAGCTAATGAAACAGTTTGACCTTGACTTACACTGGATGGTGCCTGCAGATTATTAAGTTCATTACGATTGTTTTGACCATCTGGTAATGCGTTTTCCCAACCTCCGTCATACAGCGCTTTCATTTGAGAAGCCACGGCAGGTTTTGAATTGATAATGTTGTTGGTCTCAAAAGGATCAGCAATCATATCATAAAGCTCCAAACCTTTTCCTTTATTGTCCATGATATAATCATATTGCTCGGTTTTTACCGCCCTTTTGTTTCCGCTTATATCGTAAGAATACACTGCTTTTTTCCATGGAATATTTGGGTCTGCCAATACAGGGGCAAAGCTATGTCCTTCTAAGTTCGTTTTTGGCGCAGGCAATCCCGCTAAGTCAGAAAGTGTTTGATACATATCTACGGTCTCTACTAGACGATCGGTAGAGGTGTTTGGAGTGGTCACTCCAGGAACATGCATCATCAGTGGTATTCTTGTACTTGCGCGATAGTTTACCCATTTTCCCCACAGGCCGTTTTCTCCTAGTTGAAAACCATGGTCACCTGACCAAACAACGATAATGGTGTTATCATAGAGCTTTAGGTTTCGTGCTTTTTGCAGTACATCACCAACTTTTTTATCCACATCCGTGATATCCGCATAATACCGCATCGTAACATCCCTGGCTTGAGCATTGCTCATGGTTATTCCTTGAGCTGCTTGACCTGGAAATCCATAACATTCCGTTTGATAGCCTTTATTTAATCTACGTCCCGGACCGCGCAGTTCAATATTATTGACATTGTACTTATCTAATGAACCCTTACTTGGATTCCACTCGCAATGTGGTTCAGAAAAACCAACAGCCAGAAGCCAAGGATCATTTCTCTTAGCGAGTTCATCTAGTTTGTTTGTGGCTCGTGAAGAAGATATTCTGTAACCAAAGTGAAAATCATCCCATTGTTCATTCCATCGTCCCCCTCTATTATCAGCAACTTTCCCCATAGTCACGGTATGGTAGCCGTTATTTCCGAAATGTTTGGGCATATTAACGTTATTGGGCAACGCTTTCTTAAAATCATGCTCTATGCCAAAGAGCTTACTGGTCTCTGGCCGAACACCTGTGAGAATACTCGTTCTAGACGCTGTACATATGGGAACATTACAATATGCATTGTCAAAGCGAACTCCTTCTTCTGCAAACCGATCCATATTGGGCGTTATAGCAGGACCACCATAGGTGCCAGCAACAGCTGCCATGTCATCAACATAGATTAAAAGAACGTTTGGTTTTTGGATTGTTTGGGAGAAGGTTTGGGAAATCCCAATAAGGGCGAACAAAATAGCTAATGTGATTTCGCGCCATGCGAAACTTTTGCCTTTAATTTTCATGGACTTTAAGCTTTAGTTGGTTTCAAATTGATGGAACTCCATCTAATTCAATAGTTCTAACTCGTTTTTTTTTGATTTATTGTTTTTTGATAGAATCAAAAAATGTGAATAGGATACACTTGAATCCGTGTCGTGTATTTTCAACCATCACGGCGAAGTTTTAATACATTCCATTTAACTAGTTTTTAAAATGTTAAAAATAACATTCATGTGGATTAGTTAGAAACTTTATGTTACTGTGAAACAATGTCTATAGAATCCGGAGTAAAAAAATATTTGAACCAAAAAAAGACTGTCTTTACAGACAGTCTTTTTTAATTCAATCAAATTGATGAAGATGCTATTATTTTTTTACAAATGCTTTTTGGAAACTTGTCCCATCTTGTAGCGTAAGTGATATGAAATGTAAACCAGTTTTTAAGTGACTTACATTGAGGCTATTTTGATCTTTAGTTAAAGAAACTGAATGCACAACTTTTCCTAATAAGTCACTTATAGTTACAACAGCATTTTCTGTTGTTAGACCACTTATATTTAGTGTTTCTTGTGCTGGGTTTGGATATACGGTAATAGCATTTTCTTGTAGCGCAGCTTTTTGACCAGTACAACTTGGTTTGCTAGAAGAAGTGCTGCAGTAGATGCTAAATTTTCCATCCTTGGAAGCCATCACAAAGTCGTTTCCTCTTTTTGTAACCCAATAATCACCATCAACTCCGATTCCAGATCCAGTTATTTTTACCGATGGATTACTGCTGCTGAATTTTTGTTCAATTTTACCTCTTAAATCCACATAATAGCTTGGGTTTCCATTTGCCGTATTAAAAGCAAACTGTGTTAACCTATTAGTCCCTGCATTCCAACTAATTCTAAATCGTCTAATGTTCGACAAGTTCGGTCCATCACCTAATACAAAAATATTCGTATAGTTTGCTCTGTCAAAACTTGCTAACTTACCTGATGTCGGTGTTCCAAAGGAACAATTAC
>CAZYRG010000183.1:0-6754 GCA_964650425.1 uncultured Flavobacteriaceae bacterium | reverse complement strand
TGACCATGCTACAATCCGAAATTTCGTGAAAATTATGAATAAATTGTTTCTTAAATTTTAAATGATTTCAATTCTGTGGAATATCAAGAAATTTTAATTGACTCATATCACTTTTAAGAAATATATCAGAACTCGTTCTAACGTTTTACGTTTACTTTTTTTTTAATTTGCCCCGAAAAATCTCTTTGCTAAAAAGGTGATTACAATACAATAACAAATTAAAAAAATGTCCAACCAAGATCATTTTTTCGATGATACTCCTAACTTTCTATTTTGTCGTTTACAAAACATGAAAAATTCGCTACTATTGATTTTTTAACTGTCTAAAATCCTCATAATCTCGAATATAATCCGCTTCCAAAAATTCTCCACTAGAAACAACCAGACACACACTACCGGAAGAAAAATTATCCAATGATCGCCAAATACCATTGGGCAATAACAAGCCTTGAAAAGGTTTATTGAGCAAATACGTTTTTTTTTCCTTCCCATCATCAACCAGTACTTCAAAACTTCCGCTCAATGCTACTAAAAATTCCCACTGTTCGATATGCGCATGTCCCCCTCTAGAAGCATCACTAGGAACATCATATAGATAGTATACACGTTCGATTTCAAAAGGCACTACATCTCCTTCTATCACCGAAAGATTCCCTCTTACATCTTTGATTTTTGGAATGTTTACTAATTTAATATCAGATAAATTCATATACTAAGATTTAATACCATCAATAAGTGTTGCCCATTGTTCTTTAATCTTTTCAGGCAAAAAGGATTCGACACTTGTAGAAGCATTTTTTTTGCAATTGTTATAGAAATTTTCATTTTCAATCATGCTATTTAATGCATTGGTATATGCCTCTTGATCATAAATAGGCGTAAGAACACCATTAATCCCAGTTCTAATAATCTCTGATGGACCTGATGGGCAATCCACAGCTACTACTGGAGTGCCTAATACTAAAGCTTCTATAAGTACCATCGGAAACCCTTCAAAATGACTTGTCAAGGTCGTAAACAATGCATCTTTGACATATGGAAATGGATTCGCATTAAAACCTAGAAAAGTTATGTGTGTTTCCAAATTCATTTCAAATACTTTGTCTTTTAGTTTTTTTTCATCGATTCCCGTGCCAACGATCAATAGTTGAATTCCTTTATTCGGAAGAATAGATGACGCATAACTATCAATAAGGAAACTAACATTTTTTTCATTTTCTTGTAGTCTACCAAAATACAAGATATACTTATCTTTGATACTAGTCTCATATTCATTAGCTAAACGGATTACTTGATCTGGGTATATGGTATTATAAATAGTCTGTACATTCTTCAAATCAAATCGTTCTTTAACCAATTCAGTTACTTGATTAGCAACCCCTATAACTTTTAATGCTTTACTGTAAATATCATGAACCATCCATTTCTTGGATGGCAAATAAATTCCAAGTTCGCAATTATTCACGATATACACCTTGGGAAGCTTGGGATACACAAAGGACTCTATAAACTTTTGTTTTATCCATGTTCTTCTATGTCTGCCGTCTATAATGCAATCGAATTTTTCACTATGCATAATGCGCCTGAAAACAATAAATGTTTGAATAAATTTTAAAAGCTTATTTTTACTTTTTACACTATTTTTTACACTATGAAGCGTTCCTGCATATTCAAAAACTACATCACTTTGCGTAATAACCACACTGACATCCATACCAGCATCGTACAACATTTGAGATACCACGGCTCCCGAACGTTGTGCACCACCAACTCCTAGAGAAGGTAAAACGATGCATACTTTTTTTTTCATAAAAAAACAGCCTTAATTGTACAAATGATTTTGCATTAAATAGTTCGGTGAAATTAACAAATATTAATTTATAAAATGAAGATTTTACTTATAGGAGAATACAGTAGACTGCATAATTCTCTAAAAGAAGGACTTATCAGCCTCGATAATGATGTTACATTGATGGCTGATGGTGATGTATTCAAAAATTACCCTAGAGACATTAATATCGGTGCAACCATTTGTCAAAGTACAATTATACTTAAAGCACTTAGGCACTTCCTATACCATTTGACATTTTCTAAATGGGATCTATACAATACGGAGAGAATTATTCGCTTCTATAATAAACGACACATCATCAAAGACTATGATATCATACAAGTTATTAATGAAATTCCTTTTGGTATGAATATCTGGTTTTTGAAACGATTTTGGCAATATCTATTCAACCACAATAACAATGTTCATCTTTTGTGTTGTAGTGATGATTATTTAAGTACCTCCTATCAACTAACTTCAAAAGACAACTACAATATACTCTCGGCATATAAAAATTCTAACAAAAATGATCACGACCGAAACCATAGTTTTAAATATGTAATGAAACCATATAAAAAACTACATGATTTTATCTATAAAAACATTATTAGCATTATCCCTACTGACTTTGACTATGCACCAGCTGTAACACATTTACCTAAAGGGAAACCATTAATTCCAAATCCCATAAACATCGATAAAATTGATTTTACAGAACTTAAAACGGATGATAAAATTGTTATTTTTCATGGAGTCAACAAATTATCAAAAACTAAAAAAGGGAGTCAATATTTTCTAGATGCTCTTGAAATTATCAAAGAAAAATATGACCAAAAAATAGAAGTTATTACAACAAACTCCTTGCCCTACGATGTGTATATCAATAAATATAACAAAGCACATATTCTTCTAGATCAAGTATTTTCTCATGATCAAGGCTATAATGCTCTTGAAGCAATGGCAAAAGGCAAAGTAGTATTCACTGGAGTAGAAAAAATCTTTGTTGAGCATTATAAGTTAGAAAAAACTGTGGCGATCAATGCTGTCCCTGATGTTGATCAACTTGTTAATGATCTAGAAGATTTAATACTGAATCCTGAAAAAATTAAGGAAATAGGAAAAAATGCCAGAGAGTTTATAAAAAAAGAACATCACTATATAGAAATAGCCAAAAAATACCTCAATTCATGGTCAAACGTATAAAAAACGACATTTTTACACATCTTCTTTTTCGACAAAAAGCACCCTTCTAAAAACAACAACCAACATCCCCAAATACAACATATAACTCAGCAGATGCGCTTGGGTAACCCCAACAAAACCGAAAGAGTTAACACAATAGATACTCGTACTATAAATCACTAACATCGAAATCCCTTCCGTAAGCAAGTACTTCCATAACATTTTCTTCGCAATTAGTTGATAGGCTAGCGTCAAAGAGATTATTCTCAGGAAATCTCCTAATAGTTGATATATAAACAAGGATTCCATCGGTAAAAAATCTTCAGAAAATAATAGTGTTATGATATACGTTCTCAAGAAATAAATTACCACCAACCCTATTGCCAATATAGGCAGTATGCTTTTATAAAAGGTAAGAACGATATTCTTAAAACCTCGATCAGATTGATTTTCTGATAATTTCGGCAATAGATACAACGTAAAAAGTGAGGTTACAAATAACAGATAATGACTACTTAATTGTTGTAAGCCTTCCCATATACCTGCCTCAGCTTCGCCAATCGTGCTGATCAAGTGTTTTCGAATCTGAAGCATCACCTGAGGGAACACTAGGCCCGAAAATAAAGCCATCAAAGCAAAGGCAGACAATTTTTTGATATAACCGACCGACACCCTATTAAGTTTAGGGATACTAAAAGTGAATTTCTCTTTCCCTAATAGAACCAATGTAACAACCAACAAGAGTAATGGCGTCATAAGAATAGTAAATAACGCTCCTGTTAATCTATAATTTACAATCAAAAAAACCGCTGCAATACCATACAAACTATTCCCTATAATATTGATATAGATATAGGTTTTGTATTTTGAAAGCCCATTCACAATACTCAGTAAAAACATCTGCACCACATAGCAGGGCAACAATATTCCTAAAAGTTGAAAAAGTTGTCGGAAATCAAGACTTGCTCCAAAAACATACTGATTCCAGTAGGTGGCACCAAAGTATAGCACACAACCAACAACTAGGGAGGCTATACTTCCTAGAAAAAATAGGGTAGCAAAAAACTTCGTCTTTTCGACAATATTTGATTTTAGCTCTGCTACATATTTCACCACACCATTAGACAACCCAAGGGTACTTAATGTCTGCACAGAACTGAAGAAGTTTCGAAAATTCCCTAACAATGCCATTCCTTGAGGACCAATATAAATAGCGACCAATTTGGACGTTACAATGCCAATAAGTGCCCTCAATAACACACTAACTCCATTCAGAGAAGTGATTTTTAAAATCACATTGTTTCGGAATATATCAAGAAGCTTTTTCAATCAATAGCGATTTAGTACGGTAATGATCTCTGAGACTTCTGCATCCGTTAACTTTGGATGTAATGGGATACTTATTACCTCTTCATGGATTTTTTCTGTGATCGGGAATTGCAATGTATTGAAATTTTTTAACGCTTTTTGCTGATGTGGCGGAACGGGATAGTGGATTAAATATCCAATACCATTGCTGGTCATATAATCGCAAAATGCAGCTCGGTCTAATACTCGAATAATAAATACATGAAAAACATGATCTTCCGTACCATTCCAATACGGTAAACCTATATTTGAATTCTTAATTTCGGCTAAATATCGCGCCGCGATTTGACGTCGTCTTTCATTTTCTCGATCCAAAAACGGGAGTTTTATGGATAAGAAGGTCGCTTGCAATTCATCTAACCTAGAATTCCAACCAATATATTCATTGATATACTTACTACTTGTTCCGTAATTACGTGTTTTTTTGACCACCTCTGCCAACAGTTTGTCATTGGTTGTAATAGCACCAGCATCCCCCAAAGCACCTAGATTTTTGGTTGGATAAAAACTAAAAGCGGTAGCATCGCAAAGGTTCCCTGCTACGTTACCATCAGTATCCCTTGCGCCATGTCCTTGTGCGGCATCACTTATCACTAATAATTTATGCGCTTTGGCAATCGCATTTATGGATTTCATAGCTGCTAACTGCCCATATAAGTGCGTAGGGACAATGGCTTTTACAGCAGGGGCAATAGCGTTTTTGATCGCTTCTGGTGAAATAGTAAATGTAGCCTCATCGGGCTCTACCAAAACAGGCTCTAACCCTGCATGAATAATCGAAAGTATTGTCGCTATATAGGTATTTGCTGCGACTAACACTTTATCGCCTTCTTGCAACTTCCCTAACTCTATATACCCTCTTAAAATCAAGGTTAGTGCTTCTAATCCATTCCCAGTGCCAATACAAAATTGCGAACCACAATACCTAGCAAAAGCCGCTTCAAAAGCCTTTACTTGATTTCCCAGCACATAATAGCCTGAATCCAAAAACTGCTGAAACCCTTCAGTCAACTGCTCTTGATAGCCTCTATTAATTTTATGTAAGTCTAAAAATGGGATCACTTAATTTTTATCTATTTACTTAAACTTTTTTACAATACTTCGTTTAATAATGTATAATTCTCCGTTGCTACCTTATAGGTATCTTGGGCATAGCCTTTACCTCCAAAACATTCTTTCCAGTATAGCAATCCTTTATTCACAGCCCTTCCTGCATTTTCGCTGGAGGTACCAAGATCAAAAAAACGTTTATCCGTGTACGCTTCTTTAATTAAATAATGAAAAAGAAAATCTAAACTCCCCAATTGCTGCTTATCATCATTAGCAGAAATATATTGGGTATGCACTACGGTATCTGTGATAAACAAGGTGGCACCTGCAACCAGTTTTTCTTGATGATACACATTATATTGTCTGATATTCTCAGGGAAAATACTGGCCAATTGTTGAATTTCTTTACTACTATGCGTTGGAGTACTTTGAAAACGTTGCTTGAGGTGAGGAACTAATAATTCCTCCCAAAAAGCTTCAAAATTTTGATCCGCTCGAATTTGTAATTGGTTTTTGATACCTTTTTTGACACCTTCCATTCTATTGGACTGTATTTTGTACTCATTAGATCTATCAACTGCAATAGTCAAATCTCTCCGTACTAGAGTACTTTTGGTTAGAAATAGCAAATAATCTAGCTCATCTACTCCTTCGGTACTATAAATTCTTGGAAGTACTTTTACCACAAAATGTTGGATCGCATTATTTAGCAAAAATTCTAAAGCACTTTTATAAATTCCTAAGGATTCTGAAAATTTCAAATTTCCCAAAAACACTATTCCACCATACGTCAAGCCTTGATGTGTATAGACCTTTTGATCTTTAAAATTCGCTGGTATAACAGCACATAATTTTTTTTGATCAAAAATCATGAGGGAATAATCCTCAAAACGATCACTATGATACTCCATAAAATCTCTGTGAAACAAAAAAGTAGCATTTTTTGCCTTTGCCACAAATTGATTCCAAAGTGCGTAGTCTTCTATGGTATATCTTCGTGTTGTATATTGCTTATTCACCCAAGAGTATCTAAAACTGAAATTTAGTTAAATTAACCCCATTCAGAAAATTTTAAAGCCTAAAAAACCGCATTAAGAGCATGTTTAAAAACAATGCAAACTGATTTTCAATAATTTGTCGTTCTGGCTATACTTCAAATTGGTATGATATCGAGATATCTTACTCATTTGAAGTGACGCCATGGTTGGCAAAGTATTGGCAATCGGGAAGTAGGGTTTTTAAACCTGCTTTAAAGCTAAACGCACATCAAGCTTATAATCGACCAAAATGTATTCACTTTTAGGTGAAAACACTTGTTCAAAT
>CAZYRG010000182.1:3891-6766 GCA_964650425.1 uncultured Flavobacteriaceae bacterium | reverse complement strand
GATGCTGGAGACAGTTTCACCTATGCATGGGATTTTGGGGATGGTAATACTTCGACAGAAGCGAATCCTTTACACACTTATACTGCTGCATCAAATCCTGCTTTTACAGTTACTCTTATAGTATCTGATGGCATTGACAATAGCAACTCCGTAGCCACATCTGTTGTAGTTAACGCACCTAATAATCCTCCAGTGATTAATAGCATTAACGCATCACCTAACATGGGTATAGTACCCTTTGATATTCAATTTAGTGTAGATGCTACTGATGCAGACGGAGATAATTTGATTTATTCTTGGGATTTTGTGGATAATGGAAGTTCTTCACAACAAAACCCTTTACAAACATTTACGGTTGCAAACAATTTGATGCCTATTGAAGTTGAAGTATCTGTAACTGATAATAAATCAGCTCCTGTTACGGAAACAGTTCAGGTTACAGCCTTACTCAATCAACCACCGCAAGCTATTATAACACCTTTATTAAGTCAAACTGATGGTGCCCCGGATACCATAAATTTTACAGGTGGAAATTCTAGCGATCCTGATGGAACTATAGAAGAATATCGTTGGGATTTTGGAGATCCTGGTTCTTCTAATAACACTATTATCAATGATGGAAGCACTCCGACAGCTTCTCATACCTATAACACAGCTGGTGATTATACAGTATCGCTTGTAGTTGTGGATGACAAAGGAGCTTTAAGTATAGCTGCTGAACAAAGTGTTACTATAGACCCTTTGTTAGAACCTGATTTTACTTTTACAATTTCTCCCGTACCCCAGGGAGAAACACAAATACAATTTAATATCAACCCAAATGCTGCTTCTACAGGTATTACGTATGAAATGACGTTTAGAGAACTTGGATCAGGAGGTAATCTGAATACTTTCACATACAATGGTATACAATACCTGACAACACAAACTTTTGATGTAGATACAGGAACCTCATCTGGCTTTTATACCGATAGTGGAGGTGGATCCCAAGAAAGATCACTTGAATTTACAGTAACTCCATCAACTGGAGAGCCCATTACTAGGAATGTATTTTTATTACTATGTGGTGGTTCAACAGGAGTAAGTTGTGACTAATCAATATAAATCACAATACCTTCAACTTTGCAAATCGTAATAACAGTTTTTTGATCCCACCATTCTCAAAGTTGATCTCTGCTTTTTTGTCTTGCCCCATGCCTTCAATCTTAAGGATTTTACCTTTACCAAAACGCATGTGCTCTACAAAAGTACCTGGCACTAATTCATTATCAAATAAGTTAGTTGTCGTTGTGGATGCACTACTGTTAGATGTTGATCCTTCTGGACGGAGTTTACGTAACTTACGCAACTGTGCTTCTGTAGGTTTGTGGGATGGCGGCGGTGTACCAGAACTCGGTTTTTTCAAACGTAACTTACTCTTATCTACTTCGCCAAAAATATCAGAATCTATCAAAGGCTTGTAGCGATAATTTTCTATAGGAATTATATAATCAAGGTATTGATCATCTATTTCTTCAATAAAACGACTTGGTTCCGCATCGACCAATTTACCCCAACGATAGCGAGATTGGGTATACGTGAGGTAGGCTTGCTTTTCGGCACGTGTTAATGCCACATAAAATAAGCGTCGCTCCTCTTCTAATTCACTACGGGTATTCATACTCATTCCAGAAGGGAATAAATCCTCTTCCATCCCTACAATATAGACATACGGAAATTCTAATCCCTTGGCTAAATGTATCGTCATTAGTGCTACACGATCGTCATCCCCCGTATCGTTATCCAAATCTGTTGCTAAAGCCACATCTTCTAAAAACTCCGTAAGATCTCCAGTAGCTCCGTCAAGCTCTTTTTGTCCTTCTACAAAATCCCGAATACCATTCAAGAGTTCTTCGATATTTTCGATACGTGCTATTCCCTCTGGGGTTCCGTCTTTTTTAAGCTCTTGCAATAAGCCTGTTTTTTTAGCTACGGTTTCTGCTACTGTAAACGCATCTGCAGTCGAATTTGTGATTTGAAAATGCTTAATCATATTCACAAAATTCTGAAGCTTGCCCTTAGTACCATTATTTATTTTAAGATCAATCTTATCCAAATGTTCGAGGATCTCAAAAATTGAACGGTTATAATGATTTGCAGCCAAGACTAACTTATCAACCGTAGTTTGCCCAATACCCCTTGCTGGATAATTAATGACCCGTTTTAATGCTTCTTCATCCTTAGGATTGATAATAATCCTAAGATAGGACAGTACATCTTTGATTTCTTTACGTTGATAAAACGATAATCCTCCGTAGATACGGTATTTGATATCGCGTTTGCGTAAGGCATCCTCCATAGCACGGGATTGTGCATTGGTACGATACAAAATAGCAAATTGATTATTGCCTAATTGATGCTGCATTTGGTTTTCAAAAATCGAACTCGCCACATAGCGCCCTTCATCTCCATCTGTTAAAAGGCGATTTACAATAATCTTTGGTCCTTCATCATTGGCTGTCCAAACCACTTTGTCCAACTTCGTTTTATTCTTATCAATAATAGAATTGGCCGCTTCAACAATATTCTTGGTCGAACGATAATTCTGTTCCAAACGATACATTTCTACATTATCATAATCCTTTTGGAAATTGAGAATATTATTGATATTCGCTCCTCGAAATGCATAAATACTTTGCGCATCATCACCTACTACACAGATATTCTGAAACTTATCTGACAATGCTCTTACAATCAAATATTGGGAATGATTGGTATCCTGATACTCATCGACCAGAATATATCGGAAGCGATTTTGGTATTTGGCCAAAACTTCAGGAAAACGATTCAATAACTCATTCGTTTTTAGCAACAAATCATCAAAATCCATTGCTCC
>CAZYRG010000182.1:0-3791 GCA_964650425.1 uncultured Flavobacteriaceae bacterium | reverse complement strand
GTAAAATTAGAAGGATACCCCAACTTATCAGCCTCAAATCGTAACATCTTGGCAAAAATGGAGTGAAATGTCCCCATCCATAGATTTTTTACTTCACTAGAACCTACGATATCTGCAATACGCTTTTTCATCTCACGTGCTGCTTTATTCGTAAAGGTCAATGCCAGAATATTAAATGGGTCTACTCCCTTGTGCATCAAATAGGCGATACGATACGTAAGCACACGTGTTTTTCCAGATCCTGCTCCTGCTATAACAATGAGCGGACCATCTACATGAATCGTCGGCGCTAATTGTGCTTCATTAAGTTGACTAAGATATGCTTCCAAATTTTCTTTTCTTTTGCGCTTTTTTTTAACATTGAAAATTACGCAAAGTAGTGCCCAAACAAAAGCATGTGAGACTTATTTTATAAACAAGTTTTACATAAACTAGAGGGGAGATACTAAATCCTCTATTTAGAATTTGGGCGTGACCACAAGGGTCGTGCTTTCCTTTCCAATTCCTCGCACTTCCTTTTGGTCAGGCTGTGGGATTTCCATTCCAATCACTCACGCAAAAAACACGTTCAAAACTATCGATTTATAGCATCTACAACAAAAAACCGAATAGCTACCTAGTAACTATTCGGTTCTGTAATTGTGTAGCATTGATCAATAGACCAATACTTTGTACATTCTTAAGCTTTCCTACTGCGGTGCTTCTCCTTTTGGTACAATATTTTCGATTTGTAATTCAAAAATAAGATCAGAGTTTGGTGGAATTACACGACCGCCTCCACGCTCTCCATACCCTAAATGAGAAGGAATAAACAAGACTGCTTTATCTCCAACTTTCATATTTTGTATCCCTTCTTTGAATCCAGGAATCATCGGTGCATCATTAGAGTAATCTACAGGAAAAGCTTTATAACCACCTTGCGCAGCTCTTTGTGGGTTATGAATACCGAGAGCTTTTGCCTTTTCTTCTATATTGGTATCAAAAACAGCTCCATCTGTAAGATATCCTGCATAATAGGTTCCAACTTTATCTCCAGTTTTTGGTTTTGGACCACTACCTTCTTCTGTTATGATCATGGACAATCCACTATCATACTTCGTTGCTTTTGCTTTTAGTGCTTCAAACTCAGCAGCTCTTGCAGTCATTGCTTCTTTTTGCTTTTGTTCTTTTGCAGCAGCTTCCTCTTCCAGACGTTGTAATTCTGTGGTAAAAATACTTGGCGCGTCAAAAGCTTTTGCCGTGCTTCCTTTACGAATAATATTTACTTGCTTCATAGCAATAGTATCTTTAGGCTTATCACCCGTCGCTGTAGGAGCGGTACCAATACTATCTACTACATCTTGTCCTGTTACTATTTCTCCAAACACTGTGTGTCGCTTATCCAACCATGGAGTTTCTTTTAAGGTGATAAAAAACTGACTCCCATTAGTCCCTGGTCCTGAATTTGCCATAGAAAGAATCCCTTTAGACTTATGAGTCAGACTATCTACAAATTCATCAGGAAATTTATATCCTGGATCACCCTGACCTGTACCTTTAGGGTCTCCAGTCTGAATCATAAAATCTTTGATCACCCGATGAAAAATAATCCCATTATAGAATTTTTTTCCTTTGTAAATACTATCTACCATCGTATTTGTTCCTTCTGCAAGTGATATAAAATTCGCTACAGTAAGTGGTGTGTCTTCATAAAAAAGCTCTGCTATCGCTGTTCCTTTATTGGTGACAATCTCTGCATAGATTCCATCTTTCAAATCAGGGTATTTTTCATTACAACTACTAATTAGTAGTGTGAGTACTGCTATTAGTACAAGATTTACTTTTTTCATTTTTGTTGTTTATGTTTATACTTAGTTTATGTTTATTACAAATTATGGTGCTGGTGTTTCTTTTTTTATGGCATTAAGCCTAACATTGACTATTAACGGAATATTCGTCCCAATCTTACGTGCATCCCCATAATAACCATATGCTTGATAAGAAGGAAACAAAAAAGTAACTATTTCTCCTTGTTTCATGAGCTTCAACCCTTCTCGTAGGCCATAGAACAATTCCTCTTTATCAATCGCGTAGGTAGTATTTTTTAATTCTTCTTTAGTATAAATACTATTAGATTTTAAATCTTTAATATCATAATCAAAATTGACAATGTCTCCAAATTTTGGAACAACGGTACTTACCGTATCTTGTTGTTGATAATAATACCAAAAACCTGATGTAGAACTATAATACGTGTTGGACGTATCTTGTGCTATTAGTTGTTTGATCGCAGCTTCTTCCTGTGCAGAACGCTTTTTATTCCGAATCACAGACTCATTCATAAATGATCCTGTTTTCACACTCACTGGCCTCCTGGCTTCAGGCGTTTTGCAAGCGTATAGCAGAATACAAAAAATACAACTTAGATTCAAAATACGTTTCATTTCTCAAATTTAGTTATGAATATTTCATCTGTTTATGATATTGTTTTAGGGGACATATGTATATTCATTTTAGTCATTATAGTATATTTCTCAAATTTAGTTAGGAATATTTCATGCGTTTAGCTCTTCTTTATAACTAGGTAAGATACTGATAAATTTTTCAACTGTTGCACTTAGTGACAAATCACTTTTTCCTCCTGCCGCATTGTGATGTCCTCCTCCTTCAAAATGATTTCTCGAAAATTCATTTACAGAAAACGCCCCTTTAGAACGTAATGAAATTTTAATGATTTTTTCTTGTTCATTTTCGATAAAAATAACAGCAAAAATAATTCCTTTCACAGATAATCCATAATTCACAAAGCCTTCGGTATCCCCTTTCTTAAAATCATGGTCATACAATTCTTTTTGTGATATCGTAATATAAGCAGTTTTGTATTCTGGCAGCAGCTTTAAATTACTTAACGCAACCCCCATTAATTGTAATCGAGAATAGCTATTGGCATCATAAATTTTTTCATGAATTGCAGTATTGTCTGCTCCGCGATCAATTAAATCTGCCAATACCTTATGTGTGGTACTAGTTGTTGATCGAAATCGAAACGATCCCGTATCCGTCATAATTCCCAAATAAAGACAGCTTGCAATAGTACTATCAATTGCGTCTGTTGCCTCTAATTGTTCCAGAAAATGGTAGACCATCTGACAGGTAGAACTCATACCTACATCACTATACGTGTAAGCAGCATAGTTGTCCGGTTGCTGATGATGATCAATCATGACAAAGGTCGCAGAAGCTTTCTCCAATACGCCCTGCATCTCTCCTACTCTAGAAAAATGATTAAAATCCAATGTAAATATCAGGACAGCTTCTTGAATCAATGTCGTTGCTGTATCCTTATCTGTATCATACTTTATAATCGTCTCTTCTCCGGGAACCCATTTCAAGAAATCTGGATAGTCATTGGGCGCTACAACTGTCGCTATATGACCTAATTTTTTCAGATAATGATATAAACCCAATGTAGAACCTATGGCGTCTCCATCAGGATTTTTGTGAGGAACAATTACGATCTTGGTTGGTTGTTCTAGTAAATGTTTGAGGTCTGTTAATGATAGCTTTTGCATAAGGTAGCGAATATACGTTTTTTATCGGATTTGCCTAAAGGTGGTCTACCCTAAAATTCTCTTAATAGCGAATGCTTTGCTTGCTATTGATTACAAAAAAGCTACATTTGCATGGATTTTTAAATATGCTTAGAAGAATAACTAGATCAAAAATATCATGACTACAAACAGAACATTTACAATGCTAAAGCCGGATGCGGTAAGAAAAGCGTATATCGGACCAATTTTAGAACAAATTAC
>CAZYRG010000181.1:0-6787 GCA_964650425.1 uncultured Flavobacteriaceae bacterium | reverse complement strand
GGCTTTTTTAATCCCACAACACTTTTACCAAACTATTTTTAATCTTTTTTATAACGCCTTTGTTTATAGCTAGTTTTCATGACTAAAAACCCTCCCCCCCCTGAACTCGTCCAAAAGAAAAATCAGTAATTAATAATAGGTAATTCTAAACATCTCTTTAAAAACACAAAAATGCTCGCGTGAGGGATAGTAGTGGAAATCCCGCAGCCTGACCAAAGGGAAGTGCGAGGAATTGGAATGAATAGCCCGGCCGAAGGACACGCACATATATAATGAATAATGTACAATGAATAATGTATAATGCGTAATTAATAAGGTGTAATATGGACAGTGGAAATGAATAGTGAATGTGCAATGAAAATCTATAATATATAAGCTAGGTGATGTTTATAATAGACCGTCTAATAAAAATAGTCTTTACATAAAGAAGTTCCACACTAATCCAAAACGAATGATAAAATCCCTCGTTGGATGCAATGGTGCTGCAAGCTGTATGTTCTGTTGGAATAGCTCATTAAAGTTTTCAAGCTTGAAAAATATGCGGGTTTGTCGAACCTTGGCATTGATAAAAATATCGACCACAGGAAAACCTCCTATCATATCTTCATTCTGCGTGTAGAATTCTGCCAGAAGGGGATCATAACCATCTGCTGTATATTCAGAAAAGTACTTGACCATCACTCCTGTTTGGAGAAACAGTGCTTTTTTGAACAGGTGATCATTAAAGTACAACGCATTTCTGGTTACAATCCGCGGCACATTGTATACATTATATGGCACATCTCCATTCTTTATTAAATCTCCATGCTTTACTTGTTGATACATAAAGGTATTATCAAGTCCTAGCTTCCAGAATTTGAATTCACGATGTGCAGTAACTTTCAGTAAGTTAATCTCATCGGAGGCTTGTTGCGGCGATACAATATCTCTATATTGATCCGTATCTATGCTATTCCCCGCCTCATCTAATATTTGTTCAACTTCAGGGTTTTCAACCTCAATTCGTTCACTACCAAAATAAGTAAAATTAGTAATGTTCGTCAATTGGGCAGAAACATCTAATAGTTTTTTTGAATTCAGTACTAAACGTACATCTTGCTGCTCTATATTTTTAAACTGCGCTCTAGTAGTATTTTGACCATTTGCACTACTTAAGTCATCTTGACTGTATTCCCTTTGCCAGTTATATTCTTTGTAAACACTTTGATGCAATAAAAAATTATAATTTGCTGGCTTTGAACTTATAGTTGCCTGTAGCTTGATCCTATTATCCGCATCCAACACATAACCGAGTCCGGCTTGTAGGTTCTGACTGGTAAAATCACCTGAAATTATTGCTTTTGCCTTAACATATACATCAAAACCTTTATAGTTATTTTCATATGCTCCTCCTACTGCAGTAGTCTCTCCTTTTAGTCTATTCGTAATTTGATCTCCATTTTCAAAATTATATACCGACTTATATCCGTAATTAAAATTTGTATGACTACCGCTCGCTGTAAAATTACCGAGATATTTATGTTCGAAATGCAGACTTAATTCATTCGTAAAATCTTCTAATGCTACGTCATCCCGTAAGCTAGAAGCCACAAGCGCATCACCAAAAAACAATGAGGAGTTCGTTTGTTGAAAAAGATACGATTTGTCGGTCATATCCATTTGATGTTGCACATAGAACGCAGATGACGACGTGCTATCTTTTCTTTTTATATTGTATCGGTGATCTAAATAAAATCGCTTTCCTTTTAATAAACTTTGTGCATCTTCATAATTCACATCCAACTGTTCTCGATCATCACTTGCAAGATCTCCCTCAGCTTGAGCTAATTGATAGAGTCCAAGTGCATCGGCTCGCAAACCACCGTTTTCCTCATTCAAAAGGTCTTGAGACACAAAATGCATTCGGTTTTGATAGCGATTATTTCTGGTATTATAGCTCACTGTTGTTCTAAAGTTCCCAGTGCTTGTAAGCAGATGCTTATACTTACCTAATGAACGCATTCCTTTGTAAGCAAAAGAAAAGTTTAATTGCGGATTAATATTGATCGTAAAAAAGGTATCTAATTGTTGCCCTTGCTCCATAGTCGTTTTGAAATACGCTTCTGTCAAAGGTGTTGGAACATGGTAATAGGAGATATCCTCTACCTCCATAAAATTAAAATGTCTTGCCCTGGCTCCGAACCGAGGCATCAATCGAAAAGGGTCCTCCACTTTTGCCAGACTGTTATATGTCTGACCAGTATTAGAAAACTGATGCAACTCAAAATTATCACGCCGTAAGTAATTAAACTTATATTCCTTTTTCATACTTAATGTGGTATCGACATGGGTCGTATCACGCGTGTAAGAAATAATTTTATATTCTGTAATTGGTGGTTTTTCTCGTTCCTTTTTCTTTTTTTGAAATTTGCGCTCTACACCTCCTTCTACGGGACCTTCATTGTCTTTTTCAGATTCTGAAATCTGCGCAATACTCGGTATCATACCCACAAAAAGTACTACAATAAAAAGGAAATTTTTCACTCGTTTGTTTTTTTGATCTGCCATGTATAATAGCGCAATGTATTTTTAGAACTTATCTGAAATTCGTAATTAATTCTCAGGGCTGCTCTAGATAAAACCGGAACAAAAATATACTTTTTTTACCGAAAGAGAACTGTTCTACAATTATGATATTCTGTTTTGCCGAAAACTTCACACAAATCATTCCAATCTTACTAATCTGATTGGTCTTTTTTGAATTTTTTAAATCAAAGTCAAATTAACGATCGTATTACAGGGATAAGAGCATGTTTAAAAACCCTACTTCCCGATTGCCAATACTTTGCCAACCACAGCGTCACTTCAAATGAGTAAGATATCTCGATATCATACCAATTTGAAGTATAGCCAGAACGACAAATTATTGAAAATCAGTTTGCATTGTTTTTAAACATGCTCTAAAGCTATTTTAGTATCTTCGTTCTATGTTGGAATTAAAACTAAAAACCGACCTAATTGAATGCGGCACAGACGAGGCTGGTCGAGGTTGTCTCGCTGGACCTGTAACGGCTGGCGCCATCATTCTGCCCGATGATTTTGAAAACATCATACTCAACGATTCTAAAAAACTTAGTGAACCACAAAGAGCTCGACTCCGTCCAATACTAGAATCTGAAGGACTTGCTTTTGGCGTAGCACATGTTTTTATGGAAGAAATTGACGAAATTAATATTTTAAATGCGTCTATACTTGCCATGCAACGTGCTATTGAACAACTAACAATAGCTCCAGAACATATTTTGGTGGATGGCAATCGTTTTAAACCCTACAAAGAAATCCCGCATAAATGCATCATTAAAGGTGATGGAAAATATATGAATATTGCTGCGGCATCCGTATTAGCCAAAACCTATCGCGATGCTTATATGGAAGAAATTCATGAAGAGTTTCCGATGTACAATTGGAAGAAAAACAAAGGTTACCCAACTAAAGAACATCGAGAAGCTATCAGAAAATATGGCATCACTAAATATCATCGTAAAAGTTTCAGATTACTCCCAGAACAACTTAGTCTTGATTTTGAATCTAAATAACTAGTACTTTTGGGCAGATAAATATACTTTTGTAGCAGCTTTGAAGTTCATAAATAAGACAACCTTGATATTGAGCACAAAAAACAGCATTAACTAAACATTTGGAATGAAAAAAATTCTCATCCTTTTTTCCCTTATTATTATAAGTTGTACTGAGACTACCAAAAAAACAGATTCTCTATTAGACTATATTCCAAAAGAAGCTTCTGTTGTTATCAAAATAAACAATCCGGAAAAAGCGTCTAGTAATCTACAGAACAATGACTTTATCAAAAAGAATAGTCATTTACAGTTGGTGAAATATTTTAAGAAAATTCCAAAAATCACCTCAAGCACCTCTAAAGAAAGCTTATTGTGTATCATTCCGCAAGGAAAAGAGGATTTTGCGTATTCTTTTATCACCAAGTTTGACCCCAAACAATTACAAAGTGATTCTTTGAATACGATGAAAATTACGAAACAGACCTACAATCAAAAGAATTATTATAGTATAGAACAAGGGAATACTTATTATTTTGCTACAAAAGTAGACAGTGTTCTAATTGCTAGTTCTTCCAAACTGGTCATAGAAAACACTCTGAGGCAACAAAACACTTCTAATACACTAAGTGAAGATTTAAAAAAAGCCTATAATGCCACCAATAATGATCAAGCACTTTCGGTAATACTCAATAGTCAGGAATTACAAAAGCTAAATGATCGACTATTACCAAATAGTAAAAAAAATGCATTACTAGCTAACTTTGGTAGTTGGGGAGCGGCAGATATTACTGCTGATCAAAATGAATTGTATGTGAATGGCGTTGTTACTATAAAAGATTCTGTTCCTAGTGTTTTAGGAATTTTCAGAAACACACTACCGCAGGAAAATACGATTACTAAAATAAGCCCTGCCACTGTTGAGAGTATTCAATCCTATACGTATGATGATTTTGAAGTCTTAAAGCAAAATTTAGCCCTTTTTCAGGATCGCAACTACAAAGAGATGCCTACTACGATCGATGGACTACTACTCGCTTCCTCAGAAATAGGACTTATCACACTATCAAGGTCAACCGTGTTGACGCTTACCTTAATCGATGAGGAAATGAATACGGAGAACCTCATCAATCAGGAACAACGGATTAACACCTACCGCGGTGTTCCTATCTATAAGTTTGAAAGTCCCGCCATTTTTTCGGACATCTTAGATCCATTGGTCACTGACTTTGAAGCAAATTACTTTTTTGAATTAGAAGGCTATTTTGCTTTTTCAAAAAATCAAGAAGGTTTGCAAACACTAATCGCTAATTATAAAAACGGAAGTGTTCTAGCAACTAGTAAAGCATTTCTTAAGTTATCAGAACATTTGTCCGATCAAGCATCCATGGTGTATCTAAAAAGTACGGAGCGTTTACAAGAATCAATTAAAAATAGTGTTGCCCAGACCTATCAATCTGATTGGAAAAAACTAAATATTAAGAAGCATCCGTTTACAGCCATTCAATTCATCAATGAAAACAGTTTTGCGCACTTGCATGCTGTTTTACAAAAAAATACGCAAAAATCCCGTACCAAATCGGTATCTCAAATTGCCGCTACTACGCTAGATACTGAAATTATTTCTAACCCACAATTGGTAAAAAACCATCGTACCAAGGGAATGGATATTGTTGTTCAAGATGCGAATCATCAATTATATCTAATCTCGGCAAAAGGGAATGTATTTTGGAAAAAACAATTAGACGGCCCTATCCTCGGAAAAATATCACAACTAGACATCTACAAAAATGGGCGTTTGCAACTCGTTTTTAACACCGACAAGAGTCTATACCTAGTTGATCGTAATGGAGATGACGTAAAGCCTTATCCCATGAAATTCAATAATCCAATTACACAACCACTGGCACTTTTTGATTATGACAACAACAAACGTTATCGTCTTATTGTAACTCAAGGTAGCCGTATCAACATGTTTGATGCTAAGATTAATAAAGTGAGTGGATTTGATTTTAAAGGTACTAAAACCGATTTGACACAAGCTCCAAAACACATCCGATTAGGTTCTAAAGATTACATTCTGTTTACCGAAAAAAGTGGAAAACTAACCATTCTTGATCGCGTAGGTAGACCTAGAGTAAATGTGGGTGAAAAAATTGCGTTTTCGGATAATGAATGGTATGGATACAAGGGTAAATTCACTTCCTTAAACTCGAATGGAGAACAAGTTACCGTCACTCCTAAAGGAACAGTGTCCAAAACTGCCGGTTTTGATAAAAACGCAGGAATTGCTACTACTTCCAAAACCTTAGCAACGCTATCAGAAAACACTTTGAATATAAAAGGAAATAAGGTCACGCTGGATTACGGGCTCTATGAAAAACCAAAAATCTTTTATATCAAAAACAAAATCTATGTAACCACGACGGATATCGAAGCCAAAAAAGTATATCTATATGATAGTAATGGGATTTTGTTCTCTGGTTTTCCTGTCTATGGCAATTCTGGTATGAGTTTAGGAAATATGGATAAGGACAGTGCTTTGGAATTTACTGTAAAAGGGGAAGACAATAGCATTTTGATTTACGAGATCAATTGAGATTAAAAATAGGGCAACCTAGTTCTTAAGGAATCTACCTCTAAAATTGGTTAACCAGATTTTTTCAGTACATTAGAAGAAAAATTAAACATGAGAAATCTCAAGATTATTTTGTTTGTAATACTGCCTATATCAATTTTTGTAATTGGCTGTTCCGAAAAAGAATCCGTTGATGATCCCGATACCTCTACTACAATCCCGCCTACCCCTCCTATCAGTATTAGCTGTAGCTCGGAGGTAAATTTTGGCGACTTAGTCGTAGAAACTAGTTGGGATACAGAAAATATAAGTAAAAAAGACACGTATAACGCCTGCAGCATAGATGACGAGAGTTGGATGGACAAATACAACAATGGAGTCGTTATGATGAAATGCCTGAAAGAAGATGGACACAGGACTGAGCTAAAAGAAAATGTTGGTAATGAATCAGCTTTGAGCACATACAGACAAATGATGTTTACAGCAAAATACACCAGCATTGCTGAAAATGGTCTTACTATAGCACAAATTCACAACAGAGGTGCAGATGTAAAAAGGCCTTGGTTTAGAGTATATATAGATGACGATCTTTATATAAAAGTTAAAGAAACAGAAACTACCCCTACAGAAAGCAGTTCGGAATATACGACATATA
>CAZYRG010000180.1:0-6793 GCA_964650425.1 uncultured Flavobacteriaceae bacterium | reverse complement strand
GATTAGAACAGTGTTTATATATCTTACATTAGAGATATATTGTTACTTTTATTAATATACAATTTTCATGCATTATTATAAGTTCATAATTTTCTTCAAATGTTTATCAACATTTATCATTACCTGTTTACTTATTGGATGTAAAGTCCCTATACAAAGTCAAAAGGCCTATCATTTATCTAGGGTAACAACCGACTCATTATTTCAAAGTAAACAAAGAATTCATCTTTTAACCATAAAAAATAACTCGGATTACTTAATAGACATTGGATATAATAAATCAACATTATCAAAAACAAGTGATATAGCAAAGAACAACAATGCTGTTGCTGCAATTAACGGAAGTTTCTTCGATATTGAAAATGGAATGAGTACAACTTATTTAGAGAAAAATAACGAGGTAATAAGTAAAACTAAAAAAATCAATTCATTAATTAATGGTATTATTTTATTAGAAAATAAAGAAATCAAAATAGATACATTTAAAAATGATCAGTTTTATAAAAACTCAAAAAGCGAAAGTTTTGCAATCGCTACAGGGCCCCTCTTGTTAAAAAACTCGATCTTACAGAAACTACCTAAAAAGAATTTTACGATCACTAAACACCCAAGAACATGTATTTGCAAAAAAAAGGATACAATTATTTTTATCGTAGTAGATGGTAGAAATAAAAATGCGAGTGGAATGAACTTATTTGAGACTCAAAAATATCTATTAAGCTTGGGATGTATTGATGCAATAAATTTAGACGGAGGAGGCTCTTCTTTAATGTGGATTAAAAATAAAGGAATAGTAAATACTCCAAGTGATATAAATGGAGAACGTGCAGTTTCAAATGCACTACTTTTGATTGAAAAAAATTAAACAACTATGGATTAAAAGTACCATTGACTTTGAAACAATGAATAAATTTTATTACTAATAAACCCACAAAAGTAGACAGCAACAGCAAGCTGTTTTGATCTTAGAGTTTATCAAACTGCATACTGAGACTGTAAACTGAATACCAATAAAGTTTATTAAAAAAAGTGATTTCTTTATATAACTCACTCTTCCTTCTCCACCAACTGAATCCCATCTTTCTCTAGTGTTATATCACCAGATTTATAAAGCGTTCCGATGGCGCGTTTGAAGCTTTTTTTGCTTAGCTGCAACATTGCCGAAATCTCACCAGGCGCTGACTTATCTGTCAAGGGTATAAATCCTCCTTGCACTTTTAGTACTTTCAGGATCTGTTGTGCATTGGGTTCTATGGCGCGATAGCCGTGGCGTTGTAATGTCAAATCAATTTTACCATCTGAGCGTACTGTTTTCACATACCCATCTAAAACATCTCCAACATGGATTTTTTTAAAAATTTCATTATCATATACCAAACCCAAGTGCTTGCCATTTACAATCATATTCCACCCGTATGGTGACGGATGCGAAGCGATTAATGCTACTTTGTCATAAGGAGACAAAAGCACCAAATCATTTTTCAGAAAACGATTGGTTTTACTAGATCCTACCAAACGATTGGTCTTATCATCCAAATGTACATAAACTAGATACCTACTCCCCTCGCGCATTTTGGTCGCTTGCTCTTTGAAGGGGATAAACAAATCTTTTTCCAAACCTAAATCTAAAAATGCGCCAATCTCCGCTACGGCAGTACATCTGAGGTAGGCAAAGGTGTTGACCGTCGCAAAAGGTTCCAAAGTTGTTGCCACAACGCGCTCTCCACTATCCAAATACACAAAAACCTTGATCAAATCCCCTATCTCATACTCCTCTGGCACATACTTATTAGGTAGCAACACTTCATTAGCTTCATTACCATCTTTGTCTCCCAAAAATAATCCAGGTTCTCGTTCTCTCAATATCTCTAAAGTGTGATACACCCCAAGGTCTAACATAATTCCGTATTTTTTTGCAAAGATAGTTTTTATAGTTCAGAGTTGTGAATTCGGAGTTATGAGTTTTGTGCATAAAAGTAATGACCACAAAAAAACGCTTCCAGAATTGGAAGCGCTTTTATATAAATTATATGACAGTATCCTATTTGTAAACTGACTCTTTTTTGAAATGCTTCGCTAATTTGTAATATACAACAGCTCTATATTTACTACGATTAGATTTTCCATAAGCCTCCATTACTGAAGCGATCGCTTCATCTAATTTAGGTCCATCGGATAACCCTAATTTTTTAATCAAAAAGTTTTTCTTTACAGTCTCTAATTCTTTTGCAGAACTACCAGAAACAGTCGACGCATCTTTACCATATATAGAAGGTCCACATCCTATAGTAACTTTAGTAAGAAAATCCATATCCGGAGTTTCTCCTAATTTTTCTTTAATATCAGAAGCATATTTTTTAATTAATTCGTCGCGTTTGCTCATAAGATTTAAGTGTTATTAATTAATAATTAATTTTATATTCTCTCAAATATACTATTTTCTTATTTTAATATGAATGCATAATAACGATTTTATCAAGCGATTTTAGCCCAAATTATTAAAATAATCGATCAAAATAGCATCATTAAGTTCCCTAGGAGTAAAAACCTCTAAGAGTTGGGGTTTTTCTATTTTTTGATAAAAAGTATCTAGCGCTTTTTCTAATTCAAATTCATTCGTAACAGCGGTGTATTTAATACCGTACATGGAGCAAAGCTGCTTGGCCGTATGCTTATGTGTGGTTTCAAAATAATTTTCGAAATTTGTTGTTTCCTCTTTTCCAGGCAAAATTCTAAAAATCCCTCCTCCATTATTATTAATCACAATAATTTTGAAACTTTTGGGGATATAGGAATTCCATAAGGCATTACTGTCATAAAAGAAGCTAAGGTCTCCAGTGATAAAAGTGGTCAACCGATCAGAGACTCGTGCTGCTCCAATCGCAGTAGATGTGCTTCCTTCTATACCACTTGTCCCTCTATTACAAAAAACTTTTAATGTAGGGTTGAGTTGAAACAACTGTGTGTAACGAATGGTAGAACTATTACCCAACTGCAACAAACTATAATCTGGAATTACTTTTAGGATCCTATCAAAAGCTATCAAATCCGTAAAAGGGATTTTTTCCAGATAACGCTTATGTCCTAATTTGCGTTGCATAGCAATTGTAGTCCATTTGGATTGATAATTACTATCCTGATGCGCCGTCTGAATCATAAAGGTTTCAAAGAAACGTTCTGCTGACATCTTGATATGTTCCGTCAGACAAAAAAAAGTGTCCGGTCCATTCAATGGATCAATATGCCAATGATTTTCTGGTTGATATTCTCTAAGGAAGGCTTTGATTTTTTTAGACACCAACATTCCTCCAAAGGTAATAAGGATATTTGGTTGTAAATCTTCTAATTCTGACGGAAATAATGGTGCGATTAATTGATCAATACGTCCAATTTTAGCAGCATGTTGAATATTTGACGTCGTTTCTGTCACTAACAAAACTCCAGGATCCGTTACCAAAAGATCAATCCAACGTTGCGAGATATTCTCTGGTTCATTGACTCCTACAAGGATCATTTTCTTTGGTGCTTCGTTCCATTGTTGCAACATTTTTGCCTGGAGCTCTGCATCTAACGTGTTTAACTTATACTCAGGAGGCTCATTATCAGGAAAAACAGTTGGTTCTTGCACCTTTTCATACAAAGGTTCATAAAAAGGCACATTGAGATGTACAGGGCCTTTTTCTACAAATGCTGCATTCAAAGCTTCATTAATTAGCTCTTCATTTCGATAGTACTTTTCTTCGTCATACTCTTTTGATGCTAATAAGTTGGCTTCATAACGCACATGATTTTGCATTACAAACTCCTGTCGTATGGTTTGTCCATCTCCAATATCAATCAACTCTCTAGGACGATCAGCACTTATCACTACTAAGGGGATATTACTATAAAATGCTTCTGCTACTGCTGGATAATAATTAAGTAGTGCACTACCAGAAGTACAAACAATTGCAGTTGGTTGTCGTAACTGTTGCGCAATACCTAAGGCAAAGAAAGCTGCACAACGTTCATCGACAATACTATAACACTCAAAATAAGGGTTTTCTGTAAAACCAATAGTCAATGGCGCATTACGTGACCCTGGAGAGATAATAATATGCTGTATTCCTTTAGCTTGACAAAGCGCTACAATAGTTTGTGATACTGCAATCTTAGAATAATGTTGTTTGGGCATAGATGAAGCATTCTTTAGCATGCTAAATATAGCTAAAAAATGTTAGCAAGCATTCCAAATTTTAAATTTGAAAAATAGAAAAACAAAATTAAAAGCATCTAACAATATGGTCCATAGAAATATCGTGGGATACCAATTAGAACTTAAAAATATAAGAACGTAGAAAAATCTACACTTGCTCTTAAAGCACTGATTTCATCGTATTCGTTTTCTTTACAGTTTCCTCCCACTCTTTCTGAGCATCTGAGGCTTTTGTAATTCCTCCACCTACATATAAGACCGTTTCTTGATCTTTTACTTGCATACAACGCAGATTTACATAAAGATTTGTTACTAGCACTTTTTTGGGATCATTGTCTTCAATGAGATGTAACTCTCCAAAAAAACCGGTATAAAATTCACGATTGTAGTTTTCATTAGTTAAAATAAAACGTTTCGCAGCCTCTTTGGGTAACCCACAGACAGCTGGTGTGGGATGTAATGCATCTAGTAATTCTTTTAAAGATATTTTTGAAACAGTTGCTTTGACATCGGTACGTAGATGGAGCAGAGCCCCAGCTCTATGTGTATAGACATCAGAAATAGTCATTGTACCCACTAGCGGTGCTAATTCCTCCCGTATCGAATCTGTAACAAGCTGTTGTTCTTCTAACTCCTTTTTTCCCCAAGCGACATCTTCCGTATCTTTATAAGGTTGTGTACCTGCCAAAGCCATAGTGTGCAGCGAATCCTTCTGCATATACAACAACGTCTCTGGTGTAGCACCCAGCCACAAACCTACTTTTGGATGATACCAACAATACACCATTGCGGTAGGATATAATGTTGCCAAATCTTGAAACTTTTCAAGAAAATCCTGAGTTACTATTTTTATCTTTTCCTCTCTAGATAGTACTACTTTAGTTAAATCTTGCTGCATTAATAATTGTAACGCTTTTTCTACTAAAGCAATGTGCGTAGTTTTGGCAGTTATATCTATCTTCTCTTTTACTGCTTTAGTTATATCCCGTTTGTTTCGTTTTGCCATTACGATTTTTTCTGACACTAATTGTTTGTCTGGATGAAGAAGAATTGCTTCTTTGGCATTATCAAAAGGTGCAAAAACAAAACCGGCTTCTTCATAGTTTTTTGTATAATGCAATGTAGTATCACTTTGCAATATCGCTTTAAAACGATCTGAATTTGGTTTTCGATATACAACAAAAGGAAGCTTTTGTTCCCATTGTGCTGTGAGGGTTTCAAAAAATAGTGTTTGCCGCATCTAGGAATTATTCTTTTGTCTTTTTGTTTTTAGGTAATGACATCGTGGTCAATTTTACTACAGAAATCAAATTAGCTTCGGCATCTCTAATTTTAATATCCCAAAGTTGGGTCGTACGTCCTTTGTGAATTATTTCTGCTCGTGCAAACACCTCACCATCTCGAACACTTTTTACATGATTTGCGGCTATTTCTATTCCACGGATGTAAAACGCATTGCTATCCAAAAACATGTACGCTGCTGCACTACCTACACTTTCTGCCAAAGCCACCATGGCACCTCCATGTAACACCCCATCTGGTTGGTGTACTTTGGGGGTAACTGGCATTTTGGCTACCAAAAAATCATCCCCCACATCGCAATAGGAAATGTCCAATGTTTCCATTAAGGTGTTTTTACACATCTGCTTACAGGCTTGCAATATTGCTTCTTTGGATAACTCCATTTTGTTTTTTGAACAAAGTTACAAGAATCGGTGTATTTTTTAGGTATTCCCTCCTTTGGTTTTGTAAATTCGTCCATAAAAACTTATCAAAAACTATAAACAGCCAACGTTCATAAATTTGAAGGGACACGTTAACAAAAAGAGATGAAAAATATAGTTGGAGTACTATTCATTACCTTACTTTTGTGGGGATGTCAAAAACAACCAGAATATCCTATTGATGTATTGAATGGGTATTGGGAAATTGAAAAAGTAACACTAACTGACGGTAGTGAAAAACTATACAATTACAACCCAACCATTGATTTTTTTGTCGTAAAGGATAGCTCTGGAATTCGTAAAAAAGTACAACCAAAATTTGATGGTACTTTTCTTGCGAGTGATGACATCAAAACGTTTACACTAAAACAAGAAAATGATAGTTTGCGTTTATTTTATAAAACACCATTGGCTTCTTGGAAAGAAACAATCATACGCATACACAAAACACAATTACTGATCAAAAATGATCAGGGAATCATTTATCAATACAAACCTTATCAAAAAATCGAACTCTAATGATGACTAAACGGCGAAGCAATCAGCAAACTATTAGTGAAGTATTACAAAATTTTGTTGCCGATAATAAACTACAAAAAGGACTGGATAGTGTTGATGTAAAAGATGTTTGGGAATCTGTTATGGGCCCAGCTATTACAAAGTACACTACAGAAATCCGTCTGGTTAGAGAAACATTACACATTCAACTAAGCTCTTCTGTACTGCGATCGGAGTTAAGCTATGGAAAGGAAAAGATTATTAAAAACTTGAATGAAGAATTAGGAAGGGAGTTAATCAAAAAAATAGTGTTGAGGTAGGGGTTTTTGGTTTTTGGTTTTTGGTTTTTGGTTTTTGGTTTTTGGTTTTTGGTTTT
>CAZYRG010000179.1:2599-6798 GCA_964650425.1 uncultured Flavobacteriaceae bacterium | reverse complement strand
TGTTCTAAATCTACGAAAGAAATAGTAACATTATCTAAAAAAAGTTCATGGATTCTATAACCACTGTTTGATATACACAGCACTAATCCTAGAAGGATGGCTATCTTTGCGATATGCTGTTTTATAGTGTAATGCATGTTTTGTGGTTGTTGAAACAAATATAAATGATAAATCGTACACTTGTTCATCTTTTTCTCAAAAGATCAAATAAGCTTACAATTCTTTAAGTTCTTCTTTAGGAACCCACCCTATTTTCCCGTCTACAAGGCGTATTTTTTTCCAATCACGGCTTTCTTCCAAAACTGCCACTTTGGTCCCCTCGTGTAACGTAAAAACCGTCTCGCTTGCCAAATTAGGCTCACTTTTGACCGTAGTTTCTTGAGCGAATAAAATCGCATAACGACTATTTTGCACAAAGTTATATTGTTTGAAAGCAAATAGTAAAGCCATCAGTCCAAAAAACAGCGAGATCCAAGAAGCTAGAAAAAATAAACGTTTTTTTGCTACGCTACCCGCGGTATAATACACTATAAAAAGGCCTACAAATACTAATACACCTAAAACAGACAGCCATGCCCAAGCATCAAAACTAAAAGTATTCGTAATGCTTTTCATTGTTTTCTTTATAATTCCTTCAGGAAGTACTTCAATCTGGTCTATAGTTGCCCGTTGCGCAAATTTTAGGTTATTGGCTACATCTGCATCACTTGGGTCTAGTTTTAGCGCCTTTTCATAGTAATAGATGCTCGGTCCAATCTGATTGAGTTTATAATGCGAATTACCCAAATTATAATACAATGCAACAGACTCCTGTCCTCCATCTAATATTGCTTTATAATCTGCAATAGCTTCTTGGTACTTACCTTCGCCATAATTGTTATTTGCATTAGTGAATAGCTCCGATTCTTGTCCAAAAGCGATCGTAGCTACCAACAAAAAAATACTTTTGATTAGTGTTTTCATACGGCCGTAAGTTGTTTGTCTATTCCTGCTATTACACGAGAGGCTTTATCATAATCTTGTTGCATTGCAGATCTAGAAGATGGTGTATATCGTGCAAACTCGCAACTCTCCAATAAACCAATAAATTCAATGGCTGTTTGTTCTTCTACAGAACGTTCTCTTAGTAATCTACCAATACGATCCTTGCTCATTTCACTAGTTTGTATCTGCAATTTTGCCTTCAAATAATTGTGCAAAGCACGTTCCATGGCGATATAAAATTGCTCTTGATTCCCCAAATTCTTTTTGGCTTCAGACAGGTACTTTCTTGCTAGCTTATCCGCTTTTCTGATTCTATTACCACGAACATCATTCGCCAACTGTTGTTGTTTTTTGCCAAAGAAAATAAATAACGGTATTGCTAATAGCGGCAATGTCAAAGCGGTCCAATAGCCCGCTGATTTGAAAAAATGATCCTCATTTGCTTGCTTGAGGTTTGCCTTTTGTTTGATAAAACGGAATTGTTTGCCCGTTTGCGTGACTACTTGCTTATTAACGGTTCCATTATTGGATGGTACAACAGCATTTCCTGCATCCGGTCCTTTTGCAACATTAATAACAATCTCTTGAGAGTTTAGTTCCTTATAGGTCTTCGTTTTTAAATCAAAATAAGAAAAAGCTATTGCTGGAATAGGATATTTCCCTTTGTACTGTGGTACCAATGTGTAGCTTTCTGATATGCTACCCCCCATTCCACTCAAATTGGTTCGCACTTTTTCACTACGCTCGGGTTCATATTGCTCCAAACCGCTAGGAACCGTTAATTTTGGTAAGTCAAAAAGCTTTAGATTTCCATTTCCACGAACTTCTACCACTGCTTGTAATGATTCTGTAGCATCCAAGGTAGTTTTACTTGGTTTTACATTAAAAGAAAACGAACCCACTGCTCCAGTAAAATTAGCTGGTTTTCCTTGTTGTGGCAGCGGTTTTACGTTGATCGTTGTGTTACCTGCTGCAACCGTTTTGTTAACGGTTGAATATAACGGTTGTCCAAAGAAGTCCCTTCGGTTGGTCGGCACATCTACAGCAATCGACAAGGTCAATGGTTCGATATTCAATTTTCCTGTCTTTTGTGGGTACAATACTGTTTTTCGGAGTACGACATACCGATAGGGTTCCCCTTTATACTGTCCATTTTGTACTCGCAATTGCTTAGTGTCAATAGCCTGACTCCAGAAATCACTATATTTTGGGTTATCCACTTCTCGCCAATTACTCACACTAATTCTGGGGCTTACATACAATTTATAAACCACTGTAATTGCTTCATTGAGATAAGGATTCTTTTTAGAAACCTCAGCAACCAAATGTAAGTTTTCACTAGCCACCAACTCAGAGTTATTTCCATCTTTTGGTTTATCCACTGCGGCTCCAACTGTAATTCGAATAGGTACTGTTTTATAGGTAGTGCCATTGATAACAATCGTAGCTTGATTGATGGTCAGCTTTCCTCTCTTTTGAGGCTCCAAAAAATAACTGTACTTCTTGGAATAAGAACGTTTACCATTAATCCATGAATTACTTACGGATTGGTTAGGCCCACCTACTACAGTAAATCCTTTAAAGTTTGGCGGGTTAAAATTGTCCCCATCTTGATTCATCTCAAAATCTACACGAAGTCGCTCATTGACTCCCAAAGTCTTTTTACTAACCTTAGCTTCAAACTTTACTTGTGCCATTCCAATGCTCGAAATGCCCAATAAAAAAGCTAATATGTATAGTTGTAACTTCATTCTTTATAGTATTCTTTTTTACAAATAGTTTAAACATTTTTAAACGCAGTGCAAAATACGCTTCTTTTTTCTATTTTTTTATCAATTTTTTAAGCCCATAGTGCTGACAAAGCCGCTACCAATCTTTTTCCGTTTGTACCTTAGCTCCTTTTACTTTTTTGGCATTGATTTTTTCTTGTACTTTTTTCTCTTGGTTATTCATCGCCTCCAAAAGGCTTTTTACTTGCTGTGGTGATAACTGACCTGGAACCTGTTGTGGTGGCTGTTGTTCTTCTTTTTGATCTCCTTGACCATCTTTCTCATCCTTTCCTTCCTCTTTTTTATCCTCTTTTGGCTTTCCTTCTTCATCCTCTTTATCCTCGCCATCTTTTTTATCATCACCTTCTTTTCTGTCGTCTTTTTCGTCTTTTCCTTCCTGATCTTTTTTCTTTTCGTCTTTTTCGCCTTCTTTTTCTTTTTGATCTTCGTTTTTATCCCCGTCCTTTTTATCCTTTTTGTCGTCTTTTTTATCGTCCTTGTTCTGATCTTTATTGTCTTGGTTCTGTTGATCCTGTTGCTCTTTCATTTTTTTAGCCAAAGCTAAATTATAGCGCGTCTCGTCATCAGTAGGATTATTACGCAACGCATTTTTATACGCTTCTACGGCTTCTCCAAAATTTTGTTGTCGCATAAAGGTATTTCCTTGATTATGAAATGCCATATGCTTGATTTGCTTATTGTCTGTTACCTTTGAAGTTTGTCCAAAACGCTGCAAAGCTTCATCGTACTTTTCCGTAACATAATAGGCATTGCCTAAGTTGTATTTTGCAGGTTCGTATATAGGGTTTTTGGCTATTGCCTTACGGTATTCTCCTTCCGCAGCTGGGAAATTTTTATCATTGACCAAATAGTCATTACCTTCGGCCACGTACTGCTTTGCCTCTAATTCCAATGCTTCTTGCGTTGGCTGTTTTTTTTGAGCGCAAATACTTGTTGCTGCAAGTAGCAGTAATGCGATAATTTGATATTTAAAAACTATATGTTTCATCATTCTTTTGATTAACGAGTAACGAATATGGATTGACGATTTTTGAATATGTTTCATTATCTCATGTTCTTTTTTGAAGTTCTGATACTTGCGACAAAAATGGAAATCAATTCATTGTTTTCTGTTAATACTTTATCTAAATCTTGTTCTTTCTTTGTATAAAGGTTTGCTCTTTTTATAATTCTCAAAGTATTGAATGTTTCTCTTAATTCTTTTAATGAAATCCCCATTTTATGCTGAAAATCTTTAGGCGATTCAGCACTTCTAGCTTCTCCATAATTTAATGCAGGAGAAGTTCCTGATCGCACTAATTGGCCTTCCAAATGTTTTCCTGCGTAAGATTTCTTTAAATCTTCACTCAAATTAATAACAGCAACTAAAAAATCAATCAATCGGTCTTCAAGTGTATGTGATGTCATCTTTTAAATCGTTAATCA
>CAZYRG010000179.1:0-2499 GCA_964650425.1 uncultured Flavobacteriaceae bacterium | reverse complement strand
ATCGTTAATCATTAACATTCTCATTAAACAAATTCAGTTTCTGAACCCAACTGGTTTTTCTTTCCGTCAAGAATACATCTAATAACAACAATAATAATCCTACTCCCAAAAACCATTGGAACTGATCTTTGAAATCTGCGAATTGCTTGGCTTCGAACTCTTTTTTATCCATGCCTTGCAAAATTGTTGTTACTTCTTCTATTACTTCTTTAGTTCTAGTACCGTCGATGTACTGTCCGTTGGCTTCGTCGGCAATTTTTTGTAGGGTTTCGTTATTAAGCCTGGTTATAACCGTCTCGCCACCCATATCCTTTTTGTACCCTTGTACTATACCATTTCTCTTTAGCGGAATAGGGCCTCCTTTACTAGAACCAACACCAATAGTAAAAATTTTGATCCCTTCTTTAGCGGCTTCCTCTGCGGCATTACCCACATCTCCTCCTCCGTGATCCTCACCATCACTTACGATAAACAATACTCTATTGGTTTGCTCTTCGTCGTTATAATAGGTCTTTGCTAATGCAATAGCCTCATCGATGGCTGTTCCTTGAGAGGAAAGCATATCGGTATTCATGGATTGCAAAAACATTTTTGCAGAGGCATAGTCCGTAGTAATAGGCAATTGCGGGAATGCACTAGCCGCATAGGCAATAATCCCTATACGATCACTTGCCAGGCTATTAATGATTTGCGTGACTAATTGCTTGGACTTTTCGATTCTATTGGGTGCTATATCTTCGGCAAGCATACTCTTAGATACATCAATAGCAAATACTACATCTACTCCTTCGCGCTTTACTGTTTTGAGTTTTGACCCAATTTTTGGATTGACCAAGCCGATAACTAAACAAGCCAGAGCTAGACATACTGTCACCAGTTTAAAAACAGGCTTGAATCTAGATTTATTAGGACTCAAACGCTTTAACAACGCTTTATCCGCAAATTTTGTTTGTATCGTTCTTTTCCAAAGTACAACAGCTAAAAACAATAGGATAAGTACCGGGATTACCAGTAAAAACCAAAAATATATTTTCTCTTCTAGCAAATACATTGTTTCTAATTTATAGTTTTTAGTTTCTAGTTCTTTTACTTATAAGATCCCTCAACGCATTAAGAGACCCTTGGTTTTTTTGGTCTAAAACAGTTTGGTTTATCACTACATGCTGATGTCCCACATAATCCATTCCGAGATAAGCCGCACTTTTTTGGAATGGTATTTCAAATTCTTCGGTTACATCATCAGTATTACTACAACTTATTACCGCCATCATTTTGCCTCTTAATAAGCGTCCATACTCTTTTTCATTATGCAAAAAATCTGAAATCCTGTCAAAAAACACTTTCATTCGACCACTCATGGTGTACCAATATACTGGAGTTGCAAAAACCAAAATATCATACGTGGTTACCAGCTCTTTGAACAATGCATTAAAATCATCATCTAGATTTTTTTTGTATTGATAATCATAATGCTTAATGTTCTTTTCTTTTAAATCTAAGACATCAAAACCTGTTATTTCCTGAAAGTAATTTACTGCCACAGCACAATCGCCATCACTTCTCGCACTTCCTAATATGATTATTCCTTTTTGCATTAGTTATTATAAACCTTGTTTATTTCCTTCAAAAATGTGACACCTACAAGGAAGCCTATCGGCAATACCTTGCAGGAGTATCAAATAAAGCTTCTAAACACCGTATGGCGTAATAAAAATTCCAATAATATAAGAATCCCTGCGATCCAAATCAATGGTCGATATTTCTCTTCGTAATTATAGAATTTGAACTCCTCGATATCCGTTTTTTCTAACTTATTGATCTCTTCATAGATCTGCTCTAGCTTCTTATTGTTTGTCGCTCTAAAATATTTGCCACCAGTCACTTTAGCGATTTCTTTAAGCAATACCTCATCGATTTCTACTTTAGCATTTTCGAAAACAAATCGGCCATCAGGACGTATTGCTACAGGAGACAATGCCATTCCATTGGTTCCAACTCCAATGGTATAAGTTTTAATCTTATATTCTACCGCTAATTCTGATGCAATTTTGGGGTCTATAAATCCTGAATTGTTTGATCCATCTGTCAGTAAAATAATCACTTTGCTTTTTGCCTTACTATCCTTCAATCTATTCACCGAAGTGGCTAAACCCATCCCGATCGCTGTTCCATTTTCCAACACATTACTGTACTGAATACTCTTCAAGGCACTCAGCACAATTGATTTGTCACTAGTGATCGGTGTTTTGGTAAAGCTCTCTCCAGCATACACCACTAATCCGATTCGATCTCCAGGGCGCCCTTGTACAAACTCTGCTGCTACTTTTTTGAGTGCCTCCAGACGATCTGGTTTCAAATCTCTGGCCAACATACTTGCAGAAACATCTATCGCCATCACAATATCAATCCCTTGAGTGGTTTTTGTTTTGGTCGAAATATCTACGGTTCGCGGACGCGCCATTGCCGTAATTATGGCTGCTAAGGCTAACAAGCGAAATA
>CAZYRG010000178.1:0-6839 GCA_964650425.1 uncultured Flavobacteriaceae bacterium | reverse complement strand
AATCAAATTGGTAAATTAGTACATTAACTTCATTACTACATTTATAGTATATATATGAAAAACATCTTAGCATTTGCGGGTTCTAATAGTAGTACATCCATCAATCATACTTTGGTTAAATATATTGCGACACAGCTCACAGAGCATAATGTTAAAATCATACAACTCAAAGATTACCCCATGCCAATCTATAGTGAAGACTTGGAGAAATCAGATGGTTTTGGGAGTTGGGTACGTGTACTTAATAATGAAATTAAAGAAGCAGATGCGTTACTGATTTCTGTCAATGAGCATAATTGGGGGTGGAGTGCTTTTTTCAAAAACACGATCGATTGGTTATCTCGTTTGGATCGTAATTTTCTTGCCGGAAAAAAAGTGTTATTAATGAGTACTTCTCCAGGTAGAGCAGGAGGCGCTAAGTCATTGCAGTATGGCAAAGAAGTATTTCCTAAGTTTGGAGCAGAAATTATTGAAAGTTTTAGTTTGCCCTCTTTCCACCATAGTTTTTCTGAAGAAAAATCGGCCTTTTTGGACGAGAATGTACAATTAGGGTTACAGGAAGTATTGAGTTCGTTTTCTCATCAAATTCAATAATTGGTTGCGTAGTTCTAAGACATATAAAATCCCCGACACGAAGATTTTTAAGCAGCAATTGCTTAGCTGGTCACGACAATTTGACGAAGTATTATGGCTGGATTCCAACAATTATCAGCAAACCTATAGTAGTTATGATGGCGTATTGGCCGTAGATGCCTTTACCTTGATTAAAACAGATTATTTTGATGCCTTTGAGAAGCTACAGGAATATCAACAAGGTACTGCGGATTGGATTTTTGGATATTTGTCTTATGATCTAAAGAATGCTACAGAGCATCTAGTATCCCAAAATCATGATGGACTAGAGTTTCCGGAGCTGTATTTTTTTCAACCCAAGAAGTTGTTTTTATTAAAAGGAGATGAGGTAGAATTGCAATACCTCCGTATGGTGGATGACGAAATGGAATTTGATTTTGCTGAAATTACGAAGATCGAAGTGCAGTTTCCTATGTATAAAGAAGCTTTCAGCGAAAGCGAAATCATAACGCCCCCCAAGGAACGTCCCATCAAGATCAAATTGCGAATGACCAAGGATGTGTATCAGCAAAAAGTACAAAAAATGCTAGAGCACATTCATCGAGGAGATATTTATGAAGCAAATTTTTGCCAAGAATTTTATGCCGAAAATAGTGAAATCGATCCAATGGAGACGTATCGACATCTCAATGCCATATCCAAACCACCATTTGCTACCTTTTTGAAGCTTAATCAACAGTATTTATTATCCGCTACACCAGAACGCTATTTACGCAAAGAAGGAGGGACCATTATTTCGCAACCGATTAAAGGGACTGCAAAACGGGCAATAGATCCTGACAAAGACCAACAGTTAGCTACCAGTTTAGGAGAAGATCCCAAGGAACGCTCGGAGAATATTATGATTGTGGATTTGGTTCGTAATGATCTGTCTAGAACTGCGACCAAGGGTAGTGTTGAGGTTGTGGAGTTATGCAAAGTGTATTCTTTTGATCAGGTGCATCAGATGATCTCTACTGTAACTTCCAAAATAGCAAATACCACATCGCCGGTGGCAGTTTTACAAACGACTTTTCCAATGGGAAGTATGACAGGAGCCCCCAAGATTGCAGCGATGGAAATTATAGAAAAATTAGAAGAGACAAAAAGAGGATTGTATAGTGGTGCAGTAGGATATTTTACGCCAGAAGGGGATTTTGATTTTAATGTTATTATTAGAAGTATTCTGTATAACGCTAAAAAGAAGTATATTTCGTTTTCTGTAGGTAGCGCCATAACCGCAAAGGCAACTCCAGAAAAAGAATATGAAGAATGTTTGCTAAAAGCTAAGGCGATGCGAGAAGTGATTGAAGGACAGGGATAAAATATAACTTACAAGGTCTTTTTCTGACCTTATTAGGTTTGTATAATCATATAAAGATAAAACAAATCACACTAAATTAATATATTATGAAAACGCAACAATTATTTTTACTTTTCTTGATTAGTTTTACAAGTATTTTTGCACAGGAACAAATACAATTCCCATCAGAAGACGGATTGCAAATCACGGGAGATTATTACAAAACGGATGCTAAGAAGTTTATTATCCTTTTTCATCAAGCTGGATACAGCAGGGGAGCTTACCGAGAAATTGCGCCCAAATTAAATACGATGGGCTATAGCTGTTTGGCCATAGATCAACGATCTGGGAAATCAGTTAATGATGTCCCTAACCTCACATTCAAAGCGGCTCAAGAAAAGGGCCTATCGACAAAATATATTGATGCTTATCAAGACATTAAAGCAACGATAGCATATGTGAAAAAAAACTATCAACCAGAAGAATTAATTATTTGGGGAAGCTCATATTCTTCATCTTTGGTGTTGAAACATGGCGGAGAGTTTCCGGATCAAGTAGATGGGATTCTAGCTTTTTCGCCAGGAGAGTATTATGAAGATAAACAGTATATACAGAGCACTGCTTCTGATATCCAAGTTCCAACATTCATTACCTCTGCAGCCAATGAGCAAAAAGCATGGCAGGAAATTTATGACGCTATTCCTGAAGCTTATCGTAATTTTTTTATTCCTGAGGTTGATGGAATTCATGGTTCGAGAGCTTTGTGGGGTCAATTCCCTTTTAGCGGAGATTACTGGAAAGCAGTAACTGATTTTTTGAAAAATAAAGTGAAGAAAAAAGAAGATTAATAGGAATAAGACATCATCAATAAAAGTGCTCAAAACTTTTCAAGAACATATCAATCATCATTTCCCTTATTTGAAAAATAGTAAGGCCATAGTGGCATGTAGTGGTGGGATTGATAGTATTCTATTGGCGCATTTGTGTTTGCAATCTGGATTAGATATTGCTTTAGCCCATTGTAATTTTAAAATGCGGGGTGCCGAAAGTGAAGAGGACGAAGCTTTTGTAAAGAATTTGGGAGCACATCACCAAATACCCGTCTTTGTAAAGCACTTGGAAGCCGAAGCCTATGGCAAGGTAAAGCGGCTTTCTATTCAAATGGCGGCAAGAGAAATGCGTTATAACTGGTTCCAAGATTTGATGACTCATGAGCGGTATGATTATGTGCTCACGGCCCATCATGCGGATGATAATGTCGAGACTTTTTTAATCAACTTATCCAGAGGTACAGGAATAGAAGGACTTACTGGAATTCCGGCTGTGAATGGTTCGTATTTACGTCCATTACTACCTTTTTCTAGAAAAGAATTAGTTTATTTTGCCAAAGAGCATGGTATTGATTGGCGAGAAGATAGTAGTAACAAAAGGAAGAAATATTTGCGTAACAAACTGCGTCATGATGTCATTCCAACATTGAAAGAAATTAACCCTTCCTTATTAGAGAATTTCAAAAAAACCATCCAATACCTTGATGATAGTGTCACATTAATTGATGATACGGTCAAAAAAATTAAGGAGGATGTATTTGAACGCGGTACCGAAAATGAGGGACGTATCCGATTGTCGATTGCAAAATTAGCGGCATTAGGAGAACCACGTGTATATATGTATGCGTTACTCAAAGATTTTGGTTTTACCGCTTGGGGGGATATCACACAATTACTACAGGCACAAACTGGAAAGTATGTGAGTTCGGCTACGCATCGGTTAGTCAAAGATCGAGAGTATTTATTACTGGCACCTATTGTAAAAGAAGCAAATACGCGACAGCATTATCAAATATTTGAAGGAGAATCTGCTATGATTTTGCCAGATCAAACACTTAAGTTAAAAAAAGTAGCGGCCATTAATGAAATAAATCGCAATACCATTTATCTAGCAATTGACCGTTTGCAGTATCCTTTACAATTGCGCAAATGGCAAGAAGGCGATGTTTTTTATCCACTAGGGATGCAAGGCAAGAAAAAGTTGAGTAAATACTTCAAAGACGAAAGACTATCGTTATTAGATAAAGAAAATGTTTGGGTATTGTGCTCCAATGATCAAATCGTATGGCTCGTAGGGTATCGCGCCGATGAACGATTTAAAGTGACTCCTGATACCCAAAAGATTTTAAAAATTACGACAACAAAATGAAGAATCGATTCTTTTTTATACTCAGTGCATTGTTTTTGACTGTTACCCTGTTCGCTCAAGGCGAAAAAGTAGTTTGGGAAGCTAGTGCAACATCCATAGATGATACAACCTATGAATTGGTTTTTAAAGCGGTCTTAGAACATGGGTGGCACGTAAATTCGCAAAAAGATTTGGGCGATGTCATGGGGCCAATTCCAACCGAATTTGCTTTTAAAGAGCAACAAGGGAATTATGAGTTGCTGGGGGCTACTATCGAACCAGAAGGAATCGAAAAATATGATGAGATTTGGGAGGTTGATATAAAATATTTTGAAGGTGAAGCTATTTTTAAACAAAAAATAAAGCTCATAAATACCGCTGTAAAGAACATTGGGGCATCGGTCTTATTTAGTGTTTGTAATGACGAAATGTGTCTACCGCCAGAGGAAATTGATTTTGAAATTCCTTTAACAGGAAATGCACCAGTACAAGCAGCAAATAATCTACAAATTTCACCCGAGGATACACAAAAAACAGAGCAACTGAATATTCATGTCAAAGGATGGGAGCAATATCCACAGGAAGATCCTGCTCAAAAAGGCTATCTGACCATATTTTTTCTAGGTTTCCTAGGAGGACTTATTGCGCTGTTAACACCTTGCGTTTTCCCGATGATTCCGCTTACAGTTTCTTTTTTTACCAAACGATCGAGCAACAAAAGCAAAGGGAAAATGAATGCCTTTCTTTATGGTTTTTTTATCTTATTAATTTATGTATTACTCAGTTTACCTTTTCATTTATTAGATTCTGTAGATCCAGAAATCCTGAATAATGTTTCGACCAATTTTACCTTGAATATCATTTTCTTTGTCATTTTTGTTGTATTTGCAATCTCATTTTTTGGATACTTTGAATTGACCTTACCGGCATCTTGGAGCAATAAGATGGATGATCAAGCAAATAAAATTGGAGGCGTAATAGGGATCTTTTTTATGGCGCTGACCTTAGCGCTAGTGTCTTTCTCCTGTACAGGGCCTATTCTCGGGTCATTGCTTGGAGGATCGCTAAGCAGTGATGGAGGAGCAATGCAGCTCACCATGGGAATGGGAGGTTTTGGATTGGCATTAGCCTTGCCATTTGCCTTATTTGCGTTATTCCCAAATTGGCTTAATTCGCTGCCCAAAAGCGGGGGATGGCTCAATAGTGTCAAAGTGGTATTAGGTTTTTTAGAATTAGCATTGGCGTTTAAATTCTTGTCAAATGCAGAATTGGTGATGCATTTAGGTGTTTTCAAAAGAGAAATTTTTATTGGGATATGGATCCTGATAGGAATAGGGTTGGCTTTATATCTTTTTGATAAAATTCGTTTTCCACATGATAGTCCAGTGGCAAAATTACCTGCCTGGCGAAAAGTGTTGGGAACCTTGACGGTACTATTTGTGCTGTATCTTATTCCTGGGTTGACTAATACTAAGTATGCGAATTTGAAATTATTAAGTGGTTTTCCGCCGCCATTATTTTATAGTATCTATGAAAAACCAGTTTCTCATGAAACAATGGGACTAGACGCCTATAAATCTTATGAAGCTGGATTAAAAGCAGCAAAAATGCAGAACAAACCACTCTTGTTAGATTTTACAGGATGGGCTTGTGTTAATTGTCGAAAAATGGAGGAACAAGTATGGAGTATTCCGGAGGTGAATAGCTTAATAAAAGAAAAATACATCCTTGTCTCCTTATATGTCGATGATCGCGAAGAATTGCCCACAACGACACAGTTTAATTATTTAAAGTCTTCGGGTAGAGTCAAAAAAATCAAAACGATAGGCGATAAGTGGGCAACATTCCAAACACTGAATTTTAAAAACAATTCGCAGCCATATTATATTCTATTGGATACCAATGGACAATTACTTAATGCTCCGATAGGCTATACTCCAAATGTTAATGAATATACTGCTTGGTTGCAGAAAGGGTTGGAGAATTTTAAATAAGTATAATTAGAGGCTCTATAAAATTTACTTGAAATAAACTTTTATTAAGTAATTAAGCGGATATGAAATTATGAGAAAAAGAAGTGTCATAATTGTTATAATCGGTTTATTCTATTTTTTAGGTTTTTCGCAAACAAATAGAGAGAGCTTACGATTAAAATTAGATAGTTTATTTGAATCAGAATTTGATTCCTTTTCTCCTGGAGGGGTAATATTATTAAAAAAAGGAAATGAAATATTATATTTAAGAAGTTTTGGACTGGCAAATCTAGTTACGAAGGAAAAAGTAACAGAGAATACTTCTTTTAACACAGGCTCAATTTCTAAAACCTTTGTTTCGAATGGTATATTATTGCTTAAAGAAAGGGGTAAGCTTTCTTTAGAGGATAACCTTTCAATGTATTTTAAAGATTTTAAGAATAAAGAGATCGCGAATAAAATCAAAATCAAACACCTTTTGTCTCATACATCGGGTTTGCCTGATAATAGAAAAGTTAAGGAAGAAAATGCGTTCTACTTAACAGCGAAAGACAAAGAAAACTTCGAACCACTAAAATTTGCAGATCGTTTAAATTTTGAACCGGGAGAAAGATTTGAATATTCAAACCCGGCTTTTAATGGTCTTGCCTTAATAATTGAAAAGGTCACTGGTGAAAAATGGCAAAAATTTATTGAGGATAATATTTTTGCACTTTCTAATATGAAGCATAGTAAGATTACTGATGGTGATTATCCACAAAATGGGGTAGCAC
>CAZYRG010000177.1:2165-6844 GCA_964650425.1 uncultured Flavobacteriaceae bacterium | reverse complement strand
TTTAAGAAACAATTTATTCATAATTTTCACGAAATTTCGGATTGTAGCATGGTCAATTGTGAAGCGAATAAGGCTTCGTCTTTTTGTAATCTCTTAGAGATGTTTTTTACTAAAATTCCCATTTATCCGCATAAATCCCATATATATAATCCATTTCATATCTAGATACATAATCTTCATCTATTCCATCTTGAAAATTAATGTTGTACGCATAGACTTTGATGTTATTTTTTTTGAACTCCATTAATAATTCTTTGTGATCTCTAATGAATTCTCTAGATACAGCAATGTTTTTGACTCCAATGTTATGGAGTTTTTTCACGTCTTTTTTTTGATAATGCGCAATGATGTTTTGTGATGGCATGGCGGATTTGATTTTGTTAATTCCTTCTTTGACTGCAGATAAATCAAAAAGTTCCATCATTAATCGTTGAGGGTCAATGAATTTTTGAGAAAACAATGAAGGTTCATTAATTTTATCTGTAATCAACACGGCATCTTTGTGTGCAAAAAACCAATCATTAATAGCGGTTATATCAAGAGGTGTATATTTATCAAACATTTTATAAGATAGAAAAGTTTGTTTGTCAACAGGAGTGTTTCCTGTATATCCAGTTATTTCAGACCAATGTTCCCAATCATGAGCAGCAACGTATTCCCCATCACTTGATTTTAATATATCTAATTCGAATAATCGAAATCCTTTGCTATAACTTAGATCTAGCGCTTCCATAGAATTCGTATAGGTAAAGCCGTCGATGATTCCACCCGCATGGGCTATATAACGCAAAGTATCCTTTTTATATAATTCGTAGTTTTTAGAAGATGTTATCTCAAGCGGTTTTTCATTATATATTTTTACACCATGAGTATTAATTTCTGTAATTTGAGCAATGTTCTCGAGGATATATGCGTTTTTGTTTTTTGATATATAATCTGTAAAAAAGTGTAGGTTGTGCTTGATTTCAGCGCCTTCTAAAATTAATTTTGGCAAATCTATTTGATAATATTTAGTTGATGGATCTACGCATAATGCTTGCTTGTTTGCATTGGTGATCATATATAATCCTCGTGTGTCTGGATCATCAAAAATCGTAGGATCTCCCATTTTTATATGATCAGGAAAGATATAAATGATGGTGTTGGAGAGCAGTTTGTTTTCTTTAATATGAGCAATAAAATCACCAACCATATAATCGACAGCCGCAACCATAAATTCTAATTGACTGTCTTTTTTTGTAACATATTTTCCCATCCTTTCATCATAAATTCCATTTGGAAAATGCGTGTCTGTCGTAGAGATATAAAGAACAAAGGGTTGATTGTTCTTAGATAGTGTTGTTACTTTGTTTTTGGCTAATTCAAAAAGGTCTTTGTCCCGAATACCATACTTACTTTCATTACCTGTATTTTTGGTATTGTATTTATCCAAGATCTCATCAAATTTGAAAGTTAAAAGCATATCCTTGGTGCCTGAAAAATTGGCATCACCACTCATAAAAATAAGATCACGGTCGTTTTTTTTGAAAATATGGCTAATACTACTTATGCTAGTGTCAAATGTTTTTTGAAAAATATCATTAGCTCCTCTGCCAAAGTAAGCAGGAAACCCTGTTAATGAGGTGTAAAGGGAACCACTTGTCCACTCACTGCCAGCATTCTGTTCGATAGGGAGGTAATTCCAATTGTTTTTTAGTCGCTGTAAATTAGGTGTGAGCTCATTGAACTTTCCTTCTAGAAAAGAGCGCTCCATGGATTCTAAGGAGATAATAATAATATTTTTCCCAGAATCTGTACATTGGATTTGATCTGGAGTCACGTAGTCATCCATATGATATTTGGAAAGAATTTTTTTAAATGCTAAAGGATCAATTTCAGCATTACTAGTGGTCAATGTAATCCACAAAGACTTGGTGTCTGTCAAAAAACCGCTTCTTGTCAAAGATTTGCTGAAAAGCCCGAGGGCAATAAGAAGCGCAAAAATTTTAGAAATAAAACTTTTGTTAAGGATTCCTAAAAATGAAATCTCTATGAGCGATGTGCTTTTGTAATAGAGTGCTGACAAGCTGATAAATAGAACTATTATAAAAAGTATTTGCCAATTGTATAGATGGATAAGACTATTGATTTCATAAAGATCAAAATGCAAAAAGAATTGATAACCTATAAAAGATTGTGTGAAATATAAAGAAGATAATTGTGCAACAATGAATAAAGCTGATATGACTGAGCTAACCAATCGTATTCCTTTTTTTTTGATAATATTATTAAAAAAAAATAATACTATAATCATAATCAAAAAAGTAGCGACATCTTCTCTGCCACCATATTGTTTTCCAATAAGTATTATTTTTTTTAGCATAATTTGATCCAAAATTACATAGAATTTGAAAGATTAAAAATGTTTTTAGTAAATGTAACGTATATATCAATAAATGTTTTTTATAAATAAGTATGTAAGAAGTTAACTCGGCTTGATTTGTCAACGTGTATTTGATTGAGGATTCCTGTTGTTGAACAAAAACATAAGCTATAATGTATAGTTATCAAAAACTTACGTATATTTGCATCCGTTAAAATTACGTTAATGCTGCCCCCCAAAATACACACGCATGTTAAAAAACTATTTTTCCAGCTGTATCATTGCAGTATCTGTACTTTGTATGTTCAATTGTACCAACAAAGAAATAAATCTAATTACTAATATCGATTTTGAAGTGGTCACAGATCATGAAGAAAGCGGTTTTGTCAAAAATTCTTTAGAAACGGTTATTACCTTAGTGCCAGAAAGCACCAATTATCCAGGGTTTTCGTATTTTATAAGTTATAAAGTAGACGAGGGAGAAGGATATTATGTAGCGTCGGACGATACAAGGTTACCCCAAGAAACTGATGTACTCTTACATTTAAAAGACGATTTTACCGCCAATTGGAAATATGTTGGAACAAGCCCGGGAACGCATAAAATTACGATTACTAGTAAAGATAATTACGAAAAACGTAAAGCAACGAAATTAGTTTATGAAATTGTACCAGTGACCATATTTTGGGAAGCTACCAGTCCCCAAACGATGGCAGCTGTAAATGATACAATTCCAATGACATTGCAATTACAAAACAATTCGGAGGGTGCAATTTTAACTTTTGAAAATACCATTCGTATTACTGAGGGTGCAGGTTTGGTATTGGATGCAGATAAAAATCCAATTACCTTAAATAGAACCTTGCCCATTGAAGAGGGAACAATACGTTTATTCTATGTAGGCGCGGCAGTGGGAGAAAATGTAGTACAATTTGATTTGGACGTGAGTAATGATAGTGAGAAACGTGCAGAACTTACTTTTGATATCAAAGAAGAGCTCATAAATGAAGCACCGACGGCCGTAGAAGATGTAGCAGAAACAGCAGCAACTATGCCTGTCGAAATTGATGCCTTAGCGAACGATCTAGATCCCGAAGGCGATACGTTGACGATTACCGATGTGTCCATGCCAGCCAACGGAATAGCGGTGATAGAAAATGGAAAAATCGTATATACCCCTAATGATACATTTGTAGGGAATGAACCTTTTACCTATACGATTATGGATGCAGCGGGGAATGAAGTATCGGGAACAATAAAGGTAACTGTCAAAGTTCGTGAAACTATTGCCATTCCTGATGCTAAATTTGAGCAGGCTTTGATTGATTTGGGACATGACGATGTGATTGATCAAAAGATATTTAAAGATGTGGCAGAAGGTATTATCACTTTAAATGTTTCTAATAAAGAAATTGTTGATTTAACAGGTATTGAAGGATTCACTGCATTGATAACATTAACTGCAAATGAAAATAGTATCGCAACCATTGATGTTACGAAAAACGTAAGTTTACAGACTTTAAGCCTTGAGAAAAATCAAATTACGACTACTATAGATGTTTCTAAAAACAACTTATTACGAAGGTTAGATTTGGATTTCAATGAATTGACGAGTCTTGATGTTACTCAAAATACGGCGCTTACCTTTTTGAGTTTAGCACTAAGTAATCTTTCAAGTATTGATTTGACAAATAATGTAAACTTGACATTCTTGGATTTGAAAAGAAATCTAAATTTGGCAGAATTGGATGTGACAAAAAACACCTTATTAAGACAACTGGGGGCCGGCGAAAATAATTTATCAAGTCTAGATTTATCGAATAATTCGGATCTAAGAGATTTAATAATTGGCTCTACTAACATTACAGAAGCTGATTTTTCGAAAATGTTGGATCTAAGGACACTTATTGCAGCTGGCGCGCCTTTAGAGCAGATAGATGTCTCCAAAAATACAAGCCTAACCTTATTACGCATCCAGAAAACGCAAATCTCAGCTTTGGATGTTAGTAACTTAAATCTCTTAACCGAGCTCAATGCAACGGAGAATTCAAACCTTTCTTGTATCCAGGTAAATGATCGTATAGCCGCAAATGCTATGACAGACTGGCAAAAAGATGCCGCAGCCTATTATAGCGAAGATTGTAGTCAACCAAGAGAAATAATTGCGATACCTGATGCTAAGTTTGAACAAGCATTAATTGACTTAGGGCATGATGACGTGATTGATCAAAAAATATTAAAAGATGTTGCAGAAGGGATTACCACTTTAGATGTTTCTAACAAAGAAATTACTGATTTGACGGGGATTGAAGGTTTT
>CAZYRG010000177.1:0-2065 GCA_964650425.1 uncultured Flavobacteriaceae bacterium | reverse complement strand
GGGATTGAAGGTTTTATTAACCTGACTGAATTAACCGCAATAAATAATAACCTGATAACCGTAGATATTACCAAGAATACAAAATTACAACGATTGACCTTTAAAGAAAACCAATTAACAGCATTAGATTTAAGTCAAAACATAGCGTTAGAGTGGTTAGAGTTATGGTTTAATGAAATTGCTGCTATAGATGTGTCCAAAAATATCGCGCTAAAGTTTTTGGATATAGATACAAATGCGTTACTTGCTATTGACCTATCCTCAAATGTAAACCTTACAGAGTTGTATTTGTTCAATAATAGATTGACAGAAATAGATCTTAGTATACTCACTCAATTGGAGAAACTAGAAATAGGCAACCGGACGGGCTTACCAAATGATAATACGATCACTACGCTTAATTTTAAAGGGCTTTCAAATTTGACTACTAATAATATGCGTAATATGTCTAGTCTGGCCTGTATAGAAGTAGACGATATTAATGCTAGTAATATTAATAGCTGGCAAAAAGATACCTCAGCCTATTATAGTGAGGATTGTAGTCAGCCAAGAGAAACTATTTCGATAACTGATGTTAATTTTGAGCAAGCATTGATTGATTTAGGATATGATGATGTGATAGATCAGAAAATATTTAGAGATGTTGTTGAGGGTATCAAATCCCTTAATTTAAATAATAAAGAAATTACCACCTTATCAGGGATAGAAGGTTTTGCGGCTATAGAGACCCTAAGAGCGGATGATAACAGTATCACTGCAATTGATTTGAGTCAAAATACAGCACTGAATACCTTGTGGATTAAAGATAATCAATTGACAGCTATAGACTTGTCATCTAATACGCAGTTGCAGACCTTGACATTAACAGGTAACCCTATTCCAAATATAGATTTGAGTGCTAATGTGGCATTGAAAGGTTTAGGTTTGGCAAGAATGCCATTAACATCAGTAGATTTATCAACAAATACTGCTTTGACAGAATTATGGGTTGCTGCAACCCAGATTACAGCAATAGATGTTACGAATCTAACGCTGTTACAACAATTAAACTTATATCAAAATCAACTTACAGCTGTTGATTTGAGTAACAATACGAATTTAAATTCCGTACGGTTAGAAAATAATCAATTGGAAACTTTAGATGTAAAAGGGCTATCCAATTTGACTAATTTAAATTTGATAAATAACGCAAATCTTGAATGCATTCAAGTAGACGACCTGCAAGCTGCCAATGCACAAGCGAATTGGCAAAAAGATGCTACGGCTTCCTATAATACCTCTTGTCCATAAATTAGCGTAGGGGTTTTAAATAAATTTTGTTTTGGATTAACCAATGATGAATTTTTGCCATGCGTTTTAATATATAATTGGGCAGGAAAAGAAGTATTCGTTGTTTAGTGGTAAGCTGTTTAAAGTCTATATCTTTAATTTGCTTTTGGTATATATGGTTATCACCGCAAATCTTAGAACGAACTGCTAAAGCAAATCTATTTTGGTCAAGATATTTTTTTAATGAACTATCGACTAGTTCTTGCTTGCGATATTTGTTTATAAAATAGTCTCGTTCTCCGTTATATTCTACTTTGGATAGACTATCCTGAGAAGTGTTTTTAGTGTAAATCATAGTTGTTTGATTATTGAAAGCAACGGAATACTTTAAAACAAATCGTATGAACAAGTCTACATCTTCAGCAGTTCGTAAGTGAGTGTCGAAACTGCCTATTCGCAAAAAATCTCCTTTTCGAAACGCTACCGCAGATAACCAAGCTATTGGGTTAATCAAGCTAGCTGTAAAATAGTCTTTTATGATAGTCATTCCCTCAGGTATAGGTTGGCTAAAGATAATATCTTTGGTGTAGTGCTCACTGTACTTAATTGCATATCGATTACAATACAATCCAGCTTCAGGGAATTTATGAATAAGTGTATGTAAAGACTCTAAATGATTCGGTGACCAAAGGTCATCAGCATCTAATAGCGCAATATATTGACCGGTTGCAGTAGCTATTCCAGTATTTCGCGCTGCAGAAACCCCTTGGTTTTTTTGTTGGATTAATTGAATTTT
>CAZYRG010000176.1:0-6864 GCA_964650425.1 uncultured Flavobacteriaceae bacterium | reverse complement strand
TTACGGAGCTATTAGGCGAAGTAATTGATCCATCACCAGCGATTGCTGATACATCGACATCAAGCCCTACGTCCTCGAATAATGAATTAGCTGGTGTTCCTGTCAGTGTTATAGTGCTATTAGGTGAAGTAATTGATCCGTCCGAAATAACGGAAAGTGGCAGATCCAAGTTTCCGTTAGAATCAGTGATTCTTAGGTTGTCAACCCCAGCAACATTGACTACTCCAAAAGCAGTATTAACCTCATTGGTTATAGACTCATCTGGGTCGGTTGAACTCACAGTGTAATTTCCAGTGCCATCATCAACTACAGTGATAGCACCCGTTCCAGCTATGATTGTTTCGGACAGCTCGGCTAGATTTACGGTTTGCGTATTTCCATCCTCGAGTGTTATGGTAAGTATCTTGGTGGTGTCGTCATAGCTAAAGTCAGTAATTGTTTGATTATCGGATCCAGATGGAAAAGGAATATTGGTAATAGTGCCTTCTTCATCTGTGTAATCCAGGGAATTACCTCCTGCGCCTAAGGCTACAGATCCTACGCCTAGATTAATAGTTGTTGTTACATTGTTTTCATTAATATAGTCAATAGAATTTCCATCAGGTCCTAAAGCTATTGAAGTAATAGATTGAAGATTTTGAACTATTGCGGTTAAATCAAGTTGTGTTGTATTACCATCTTCATCTGTGTAATCAATGTTTGTGTTGTCAGGATTAAGTAGAATAGCGGTGAGTGTTTCCAGATTGCTAATGTCGATAGTGTTTGGTGTTCCATTTTCGTCAGTATAGGTAAAAGTTCCATCTGTGTTCTCCGCGATGGTTGTTAGTGTATCGGCCATTGCACATAAACTCATCCAATTGCCCGAACTACCTGTAGTATTATATTGATAAAGACAACTGTCATCGGTATTATAGATTAAAGCACCTTGAAGTGGTGTGATAGCATTCATTTCCGCTGTAGTAATCCTAGTAAGTACAAAAACTTTGTCTGTACTTTCTAATTCGAGAAGAGATGCATTGTCAATTTGATTAGGGTTGTCTCCTGCTTTCACTTGTGCATTTACAAGATGCCAGGGTAAAATAGCAAGAATTAAGAAAGGTAAAAGATTCTTCATAGATTCCAGGGCTTTAATATTCTAAATGAGGTTTTAACGTAGTAATAATGAGGTTAAACCTTATTAAGTGTTTGATAGTCTGAACTTTATGAAAAAATACGTACTTTTTTAAAAAATACAATAACGTACTGGTATAATACTTTGATCAATCGATTAAATGTGTTTTTTAACCGATTAAATGCGTTTTATGGTAAGAGATAAGTAATTATTTAAATGCGCTGGATATTAATTTTGGAGATATTTGCATAGAACGTTAGCGCTGTAGGTAAATATAACCTGTTTTATCTTCGCGATCTTTTAGTTTTAATACATAGAAGTAGGTTCCAACTGGGAGTAAATCGTCTTCTTTTACGGTAACTCTACCATTAGACTCACCTTTCCATGCTGTTTGAGGGTCATTGCGATAGTTTTCTTTTTCATATACAATGACACCCCATCTATTGAATATGGAGATCTTATTTTCTGGACTTGTTTCAATACCTCTTATCACTAAAAAATCATTTTTATTATCGCCATTAGGAGAAATACCAGTATAGACAAAGATGTCATCACCAGACCTGAGAATTGATCCGATAGTTAGGACTTCATAATCATTAGGGATAATGGACTCTGAGGTGATGCTTCCTGAAGTTAAATCTCCAGTAAAAGTTACATTACCTAGATCAATCCATCGTTCTTCGAAAGCATTCCATCCAACTACTCGTAAGTTTTCTGGGCTATCGGCTAAGTTAGCTATATTACTTTGTTCATCCCAAGTAATGGTTACCTGAGTAGTAGTCGCTCCATCCAGATCCCAAAATTCAACATCATTTACGACAGAAAGAGTAGGTTGGAAACTTGAGGTGTCAAAAGAGTCAGAAAAAGTACTAGAATTCCCTGGATCTTCGAAGAAATAGGCGCCTCTAGAGGTTGTTTGCGAAGCTGATACCTCTATACTCATAGGACGTATTCTAAAGTCATCACCTATTGGGAAGGTATAATCTAATAATCCATTATTTGTTACATAGCCGTCTACATGTTCGCCATCACTAGCACCAATATATGGACTGTCATTAGTGAAATTTAATGAAATTGCTGGATTATTTCTTGGGGTAAATATTCTACCGTTTCTAAAATCTTTTGAATTTGTAACACCTACTGCGACTTCGAGGATTAAATCACCAGCTACATCGGTCACCATATCAAAGAATACAGGACTATTTGCTCCCGAGATGGTAAGATCTAAATCAGGATCTTGATTGTAAAACCCAACTTCACCAACATTTTGATCAAAAATACCATCATTGACTATGTTGGCATGAATACCCATTCGTCCCTGATCATGAACCTGCATATTTCCAAAATTGTGGACATTACAAAGGCTTTGACTTAGTGCAGTATGCGCAATAATTAGAAAGAATATGTAGATTAATTTTCTCAAACTTTTTTTGGGGGTATATAAGTAAGGTTTTTCCTCGTTAAATTATACATCAAATATAGACAGATTAAAGGTTTAATACTAAAATGATACTCAAAAGTACAAAATTAATCGATTAAAAGCAATTTTTATCGATTAAAAACCATGATAACAATATGGGTCATACTGTTATACCGTAATTTTTTTATTGCAAATCAATGATTTACAACATTTTTATTCGTTTTTTGATTTAATTATTTCTAAAACTAAAAAAAAACAATGAACTATTATAATTTATGATTGGGATATCTTAGAGAGCTTTTGTCTCAAATTTGAAGAATACTTTACATATCTATATTTTCTAAAAGGAGAAACCAAATAGTTAGTGTATATGAAATTAAATGAAGTACTAATTAGAAGGCTTAACTCTATAGGTAATTCTTCTATTTGTTATAACAGTAGGAGGCCCTTTGACTACAAAACCAAAAGAAAATTCGGAAGTAGAATTAACGATAGTACCGGTAGTTGTAATGCTACTTCCCACAGGTATAGTTGCACCAAGTGTAATATTTAGACTAAACCTATTTGTTGTATCTGCGTTGCCATCTATTGCATAAGAGCTTGTGGTCGCATCGGTATCTCCAGCACTGCCTTCTGTTCCGTTTCCTAAATATATCTGTCCTTCTCCATAATCCAATGGAGTTGGACTGGTTAAGGTGTTATCCCCAGACGCAGCACTTCCTTGATTGATATCTGTTAAGAAAACCTCTATTGTGGTGTTTGGTCGGGACCACCCTTTAATTATCAAAGTAGTTCCAGCTATTATTGCGGATTCAAGTATAGGAAAGTTTGGTAGTCCATTAGGCCCCGTATCACTATCATTAGTGTCATTAAAAGTAATGCCATTGTTCCCCAGATCAATTCCTAAAGCATTGGTAATGGTTCCATTTGCGTAGATACTGTTTTGAGAAAAAGAATTACCATTTGATGCAGTTGCGTTTGTAGCAATTCCTGATTGACCATTTTCAAAAATAATATTAGAACTGATAGTTGTATTGCTCCGTTGCAGAAGTATACCCATTTTATTAGCACAGCCTGTGTTTTCTCCAGAAGAGGTTATCGTATTTTCGGTAATTGTAATATCTCCTTCATTGTCAAATATTCCTGCAGAACCCGAGTTTTCAATCAAATTAGTTTGAATTAAGGTCGTATTTCCATTTTGAACGCGAACATTGTATTCGCAATTTCGGAATCCATTTGTAGTTATGTGATTGTTTTGAATCGTTATGGCGGACCCACCATTAACGGACACTCCAAAATCTGTATTTTCAGCGATATAATTTCCGTCAACAGTAGCAGTTCCTCCATTTATTTCAAAGCCATCATCGCTATAGCTTCCAACACCTACCGTACCTTTTACACCAGTTGCATCCACACCGAGTAGATTTTCTGTAATCAGGGTATTTGTTCCGCTATCTTGTCTAAGGGATGAACGATTTCCGCCATACACAGCCAAATTTCTTATCGTAATATTGTTGTCTTGTATTCTTAGAATATCTCCAAAATCACCTCTTACCTGTATTTCTGGTCTGTTATAATTTGGAAGAACAGTTCCTGATACACCGACTGCCGTCCCTCCAGAACCAACGGTTCCAACATTCGTATCCCCAGAATAGGACGTCTGAGTCCTTCCATCTATATGCGTATTGTTGTCTGTAAGATTAGGCAAAAGGTTTGTAGTTGGGATTTCAATATCAAAATAGCCGCCACCATAATTGGTGTCTGCAGTTCTGCCTAATGGATCACCAGTAGGAGGGATCATAAAAATAGATACATCATCTCCCGCTGCAGGATCAAAAATACTGTTGGCCTCAATATCCAGACCTGTTTCATTAAGATTGTTAGAATTGATAATAAACTGTTCTAAGGATCCTTGTCCATCATCATTGGTGTTTACAATCGTATTAAAATTAAAGCCAAAGTCCACGCCATTTGCTCCTAATTCATCAATTTCCACTTCAGAAACGCTCTGTGCACCCGTTAATGATCCACCCGCTGATTCTTGATCATCAGGGTCATTTCCACCGACTTCTATAGTAATATCTGTAAAAGATGGAGTAGAATTACCATCAAATTCTCTTCTAAATGTTTGTACAGGAATACAGGTTGTGCAGCCTGTACCACCACCTCGAGAAGAGCGTATAGAAGTATTAAGAATTCTTATGTTATAGGTTTCATTGTCTTCTATTTCTCCAAAGAAATATTCTCCGTTGGCGTTGGTAGTTGTCGAGGCTTCAAAACTGGTTCCTTCATAGAGTTCTACAGTTACATTTTCTAGGCCAACCCCATTAGCAGTTGCGTTATCTCTTCCGTTTCCACCAGGGTAATTTACATCTTCGAAAACCGTTCCGAAAATAAAAAGATTACCCCCATTGTCAGTTAATTGTTGAAAGGTAAAATCTGCCCCAGCACCTCCATTACATGTCGCATAGCGATTATTGCCAATAACTAACCGTTGCGCAGCACTACAACCATTGGTGCCGCTTTCAATTATACCGCCCGGGATTACAACAAAAGCAACGCTAGCAGGTAAGGTAAAAGTTCTATTGGCAGACCATGATAAAACCCCATCATTATTAATATAAAAAAGATCCGTATCTATGCTTGAGTTACCATCGATTTCTAACGTATCTGTAGTGCCATCACCATTTCCTACAAAGACTTCATTAATAAAGTTTGGAATATTACTATTTAGAACGACGGTGTCACCACCTTCGATAGTTACTCTGTTTGTGCCAGCAATTTGACCTGGATAATTTGTAGCTGCTACCCAAGCTGTACCGTTGTAGCGTTGCCATACTGCTGTGCTCGTCCAGTTACCATCAGCAATAGAGCGATAGTCGTTTGTTGACTGCGCGGAGAGCTCAAAACTTGACCAAATAAATAAGAGAGATAATAAAAAAAATCGATGATTCATGGGATCAGATTAGGAGGTTGTGGTTGATAATTAACATAATATCAGAATTTTATATTTAAAAAATAAATTTTAATCTAATTATTTCATATAAAGATGCGAAATTTTGTTTGTTATTTTATAAAAAGAGTGTTTTTTCAATTTAGGCTGGCCATTATCGTTGGTTTCTATCCAATCAGTAGACCAATTCCCTGTACCATCATTTGTGTTATAAGCTTGGGTTGTAAAGTTATCCCCAAATGTAGTTTGCCCAAATACGTTAACACTAGTAACGAGCATTACTAGTGTTAATAACAAATACGATAAAGAATTGTCAAGTCTGATCATTCCACTACCAATTATTTATTTGACCACAAATACTACGTTAATAAGCGTATTATAACTAGTTGGAGTATTGACAATATTATAGGTTAAAATTCCATTAGCATTAATAGACATACCTGTAACATTAGTTCCATCACCAAATACAGTTGGGTCTGCAAATGTTACATAGTAGTATAGTTCAGTTCGGGTGTAAGTTGGCAAGGCGCCAGGAGCTCCAGTACTACCAACGGTAGGACTACCAAATTGATCAATATATTCTTGATACAGATCTACAGTTCTTCCAGTTCCGGTAGTAGAGGCGTCAATCTCAATAGAAGGAGGATAGAATATTCTAGCTGCTTTTGAGGTTATTGGAGCAATAGCTTGTATCACATCCTCTACCGTATCATCCGTAGTTCCATCACCATCTACATCCACAGGGGTGTCAGAATCCACTTCTGATGCCGTTTGATTATCAGTGCCAATATCGTCTGGATCTATAGTAAGCACGTCACCATTATCATCAATTCCTAAGAATCGAGTAGGTGTGCCATCAAACTGATATACTGAAGGGAGGCCACCACCAGGCACATCGACATATTGGCTAAATCTAATTTGATTATTGTCTAAAAGTGCTAATGTTTCAGTAACATTAGCAATTGAGCTATTATTACCTCCAGTAAAAAAGTTCAGACTTCCATTAGTTTTGTCGGCGGTTCCTCCATTACCAGCACTTAATGCTATGGCGGCATCATATGCATTTCCGGAATTTCTAAAGGCAATCCCAACTTCCTCGCTGTTACTTCTAGTTCTTCTTATTGTAAGAGCTGATCTACCTGAAGTTGCATTGGCTGGGTCAATATCAAAATTTAATTGATTTGCTTCCATTGTAATTGTTCTCTCTAGAGTTAATGTTCCATTCGCATTATAAATATTTTTATCCAGCTCGAACAAACTAACAGTTTGATCTGGTTCTCCATCCCCAGAAATAGATAAGGATAGGATATTACTAGTATCATTAAAATCAAAGTTGTCAATTGTTTGATCATCTGAAGCAGGGTCTCCTGCTGGTCCCGT
>CAZYRG010000175.1:0-6955 GCA_964650425.1 uncultured Flavobacteriaceae bacterium | reverse complement strand
GCTAATTGACTTATAAACTTTCTACGTTCAGGAAAAGTAACGGATTGCTGTCGGTCAAAAAAAGTGTCTGTGACATAGGTATATCCTAAAACACCTACTCTAACAACATCTTCTCCAAACATAAAAAGCAGTAATACAAGCTTAGGCACAAAACTTAACAAAAATAATGCTGTTGCTCGCAGGGTATATTTTGTTGGCCCTACACTTCGATCATAACTGGCAAATGTATAGATCACATAGCCCAAAATTACGGTTGTTACAACGACATGTAATACCTGAATTACACTATTTTTTGTCAAGGTTCGTATTGCTTGGAATGCATAGAATTCTATTAAAAGTATTACTATAATTACGAAAATCCAGCGTATCATGTACTATGTATATCAGAAAAATTGATTTTTATCTTTTTTAATCTTAATCAGAAACTTACACGTTTCTGGTAATAAATCTTAAAGACGAAATTACGGTTAAACTTTATAGAACAATCAATAAATCAAAAATTATTTGAGGCAGTTATATCTTAACATCTAGAACTTTAACATTTAATGTATTTTTTTTGGTAATAAAACCTTAAATATTCCGTTTTTTTGACAGAAACCCCTTTTAATTTGTATTTTTGTGACAATCCAACTTATAAAACCTTTTATCATACAACAAAATTCCTATTTTATTTTTAGTAAAAACCTTTAAAAGGTACCAAAAGCATCAACGATAATTGATGACTACAGTTGTCAATTTTATTTTGGGGCGAAATGCCGTCTTTTTTGACGGCATTTCTTTTTTACAATTTTTAGCAATGATAATCGTACCAAGCTCGTATTTTTTTAAAATAACTTTGTAGTTTTGGAAATCTTCTATTTGGAAGAATATATAATCAAACACCGCACTATTTTATGGCAACTCAAAAACGGTTATTCCTTCTGGATGCCTACGCATTGATATTTAGAGGATATTATGCATTGATCAAAAATCCAAGAATCACCTCAACAGGAATGGACGTTTCTGCGATCATGGGGTTCACCAACTCTTTATTTGACGTGATTAGAAGAGAAAAACCTGATCACCTTGCCGTCGCTTTTGACAAAGGAGGCAGCAGTGCTCGTACCGAAGCTTTTCCAGAATACAAAGCCAATCGTAGCGAAACACCAGAAGCCATCAAAATAGCCGTTCCTTATATCCAACGACTCTTGGAAGCCATGCACATTCCTGTCATCGAAAAAGAAGGCGTAGAAGCAGATGACCTGATCGGCACCTTGGCAAAGCAAGCCGAAAAAGAAGATTTTCAAGTATTCATGGTTACTCCTGATAAGGATTATGCACAATTAGTCTCTGAAAATATCTTTATGTACAAACCTGCTCGAATGGGAAATGGTATTGAAATCTGGGGCATTCCGGAGGTACAAAAACGTTTTGAAGTGATCCGCCCCGAACAAGTTATCGACTATTTGGGAATGATGGGAGATGCCGTAGATAACATTCCTGGATTACCAGGTGTAGGAGACAAAACAGCAAAGAAATTCATTGCCGCTTACGATTCTATGGAAGGCCTTTTAGCGAATACGCATGAGCTAAAAGGAAAGATGAAAGAAAAGGTTGAAGCGAATGCAGCACTGGGAATCCTTTCTAAACAATTAGCGACCATAATAATTGATTGTGATGTCGCTTTTAATGCCGAAAATTATAAGCTCTCCGAACCGAATGCTGAAAAGGTGCAATTACTCTTTGAAGAATTAGAATTTCGAAGATTAAAAGATCAATTCATCAAATTATTTAGCGGAGATCCAACACCAGAAACGGCACAAAAAAATGGCACTGCCAAATCCGCTAAAAAAGCTGCTGCCGGAGCTGGACAATTCTCCCTTTTTGGTGGTGATGGAGACCCAACACAAATCGAGGAAATATCTTCTCGTAATACCATTGCAAATACTTCGCATCTCTACCAGATAGTAGCACCTGGAATGGGCACCAAACTATTTCTACAGAATTTACTCAAACAAGCCCGCGTTTGTTTTGACACAGAAACCACCGGTTTGGATCCCTTAGAGGCCGAACTGGTTGGCATAGCTTTCTCATGGGAAGCAACCAAAGGATTTTATGTTCCTTTTCCAGAAGATCGCCAAGAAGCGCAAGCAATTATTGAACAATTACGTCCATTTTTTGAAGCGGAAAACATTGAAAAAATTGGGCAAAACCTGAAATACGATATCAAAGTATTGGCAAAATATGATGTCATTATTAAAGGAGCACTTTTTGATACCATGTTAGCACATTATTTGATCAACCCTGATATGCGACACAATATGGATGTGCTTGCAGAAACCTACCTCAATTATACGCCTGTATCCATTACGGAATTAATTGGCAAAAAGGGTAAAAATCAGAAGTCCATGCGAGAGGTTCCTGCAGAACAGCAAACGGAATATGCGGTAGAAGATGCTGATATTACGCTACAACTAGCAGAACACTTTGCTCCAGAATTAAAAGAAGCGGATACGGTAGCACTTTTCAAAGATATTGAGCTGCCGCTAGTACAAGTGTTAGCCGCCATGGAATTAGAAGGAATCAATCTAGATACTGGTTTTCTCAAATCATTATCTGATGACTTAGAAAAAGATATTACGGCACTCCAAAAATCGATCTTTGAAGCTGCTGGAGAGGAATTCAATATTGCATCGCCGAAGCAACTAGGTATTGTGTTATTTGAGAAACTCAAATTGGTGGACAAACCAAAAAAGACCAAAACGGGGCAATATACAACCTCAGAAGATGTGCTTTCGTATTTGGCTCCCAAGCACGAAATCATACAAAGTGTTTTAGATTATCGCGGTTTGGTGAAGTTAAAAAGCACCTATGTAGATGCCTTGCCTAATCAGGTTTCTCCGGTTACTAATCGCGTACATACGGACTATATGCAAACGGTAGCCGCAACTGGTCGATTGAGTTCTAACAATCCAAACTTACAAAACATTCCTATCCGCACCGAACGGGGGCGACAGGTACGAAAGGCTTTTGTGCCAAGAGATGAAAATTACACCTTACTAGCTGCCGATTACTCGCAAATAGAATTGCGAATTATTGCTGCTTTGAGTGAAGAGACAACGATGATTGAGGCTTTCAAAAATGGAGAAGATATTCATGCCGCTACGGCTGCAAAGGTTTTTAATGTTCCTATTGACGAAGTTACTAGAGAACAACGTAGCAATGCCAAAACAGTAAATTTTGGTATTATCTATGGGGTGTCTGCATTTGGACTTAGTAATCAAACCGATCTATCCAGAGGCGAAGCCAAAGAGCTTATAGAAACCTATTATAAGACCTATCCCAAGTTGCGGAATTATATGAGTGAGCAGGTAGATTTTGCGAGAGAGAATGGCTATGTACAAACCGTCTTAGGTCGTCGTCGTTATCTGAAAGACATCAATTCTGGTAACGCCATGGTACGTGGTGCTGCAGAGCGTAATGCCGTGAATGCACCGATCCAAGGAAGTGCTGCGGATGTGATCAAAATTGCCATGATCAATATTCATAAAAAACTTAATGAAGGGAATTTCAAAACCAAGATGCTGCTGCAAGTACATGATGAATTGGTTTTTGATGTATATAAAGAAGAGTTAGACACGATTAAACCACTCATTAAATCTGAAATGGAAAATGCCTATCAATTGGCAGTACCTCTCGATGTGGAATTAGGTTTAGGGGATAATTGGCTGGAAGCGCATTAAAATAACTACGAAATTAGAAATCGGAAAAGTTATTCAACCTGCAAGGTCTTTTTCTGACCTTGTAGGTTTTACGAACAAATTGACTAATAATTTCAAGGTTTTTGGAAACCTTGCAGGAAAATTAACCGCATTTTTCTAATTTCCAACTTATTCCCCACCTTCCAGCGGCTTGATTGTATCAAACTGAGGTGGTAAGGTTTCTTTTCCGTCGATATTGATCAATCCGTATTTTCCATCCAATTTTACGATAGCGAGGTTCTTTTTGTAGACGTTAAAACTTTCAATATCATGGTATTTTACTGGCACTACTAATTCACCTTGCATATTAATAAAGCCATACTTATCGCCAATACGCACACGAGCCCATCCTTTTCGCATCTGATCAAACGACTGGATTTCATCATAATCAGGTACCACCGTAGTCACGCCATTTTTATCGATAAATCCTAATTTACCATCTTCAGTTACTAACGCCCAATCTTTTTGTTGCGCGCCAAAAGCTTCAATTTTTTGATATTTTGGTGCTACGATTTCTGCGCCGTTTTTGTTAATAAAACCGTACAAACTATCTTTAGTGACCTGTGCCCAATCTTTTTTGGCTACATCAAACTTACCTATGGCGTCGTATTTAGGTACCACAATTTGATTTCCATTAGCATCTACCAGTCCAACAAGGCTATCTTGCTTGACTACGAAATAATTCACATCTTGGGCATGTACACAAGTAATCATGGTACTTGCTAAAAATAAAATTGTTAGCGTAACATTTTTCATCTTAACTTAGGTTTTAAGGATTTGTATTAAATGAACTCATCTTGACTTTTTTCATTTGACCGAAAAATTAAGATTTTTTACTTAGATGGAGGCTTTTTTGAGCTTCATAGCAGCGCTACGAAGTGATGAAAAGACAAAATGTAAGTAAAAAAGATCATTTTGCAGGAAATTATAAAAAGTCAAGATGAGTTCAATATATCAATTTGCCATCAAACTAGGAAAGTAATAAATAAACTCTCGATAAAAAACTCAAAGTTTTAAGATTTAGTATAAATGGAGGCAGAAGGAGTTTACAAAACAAAGCGATACGTCGCCTTGATCAAAAAGGTATTCTCGGGTTGCTGACCCAAAATTTGGTTATTTAGACTTCGGAAGATATGATTTCTAGAATTTCCATCACCATTAATACCCTGCGACCACACTAAAAATATTTCTGAACCAGGAATATATTCCCAACGCATCACAAGATTAGAACGAAACTGTACAAAGGCAAAATCAGGATTATCAAATCGATACTCTTCTGCTCCTCCATCCTCATTCACGACATACTCATCACCTACCAAAGAAATTTGATTACTATTATAGAGCGTAACTCTATCATTCAAATCTTTTGCCCCCGCATTATTGACAAAATTAAAGTCAGAATAACGACCATTCGAGATAAAAGGCTGGCCGTAGTACTGCACACTCAGATTAGGATTGATACTATAATTAAAACGAATACTAGAACTTAAGGTCTGTCGGTCGATATTTCCTGTAATATAACGCGTAGTGCCATTAAAATCTGACTCTGTTACATATTGCGTTTTGTTAGGGTTTTGCTCAAACTCCGTTTCGATCGACATACTAAACGCATCAAATGGCTGATAATTGAGTCGTAACACATAACGAATAAATGAAAAATTGTTTTGACTGGTCTGCGAATTCACGTATCCCACTGTAGCGTGAAATTTTTTACGTTGATCTGAACCCGAAAAAACGAAGAAAAAATTCTCTGGTGAAAACCGCCAGCGCGGCCCACCCCGCAGGTAACTATTGATGTAAATTCGAGGTTTATGTCCAAAACCAACTTCTGTCCACCAATTGTTTTTGTAGTTGATAAAACCATTAAGATCATACTGCATCCGATTATGATTCCCTTGAAAATCATAAGTCGAAAACTGCCCCACAAACAGATTCGCTCTTCTATAGAACTTTGTGGGTTTTAGAAAAAGGTAGCGAACATTAGAAAACTGCTCTATCAAATCAGCATTTCGCAAAAACCCCACATCATTCAATTCTAATTCTGGTGATCGGAAAGTCATTCCCGTTTCATAACGCCAATTACCACCTCCAGATTTCCCAGCCTTGAATTGCCCTCCAGTGCCCGTAAGTGACGTACGATTCGGATCTACCGACACATGATCCGCATCTACTCGTTGAAACAGGTGTGTGATCGATTCTTGTGTTTCGGCAATCGCTTCTTTGGAACCCTTCACATGACTAGCAATAAAATTCCCTTGCATAAAATACTTGCGTTCTTTCCAATTATGCTGAAAATCGACACCCCCCGTATACGCCGATTGCCGTAAGGTATTGAGATTATTTTCTCGTAAGCCTCCTAATTCTTTGGTCTCATCCGTAGCAGGGTTATCAAAATCAATGTTTAGAATATCGCCCAGATTGCGATTGGTCGCGGTAAAAATGCCTCCAATAAACGAGTTCCGATCATTAAAATCTTTCTGTACACGCCCCACCAAATAATTGGTCAGAGGTTCTACCACCGCTTCCCGTTTATTCCCTTCTTCATCTTCGATTTTTGCAATTTCTTGTGCCGTTACACTCTCCAACAATCCAATAGACCAACCATCTTTGGTTTTGCCACTAAATTTTGCCGCACCTAACATGGTGGTATTACCAGGCACATCTGCAAACTCATCATTAGAAATCCCATCTCCAAAACTTCCTTGTGGGTTTCTACCTATTCTACGCGAGTAAAAAACATTATCAAAACCATTCTCAAAACTATAATCAAAAATGTTCTTGTTCTCGACAAAAAAAGGTCGTTGTTCCTCAAAAAAGATTTGAAAACCGTCCAAGGCAATGGCCGCCGGATCTGCCTCTACTTGTCCAAAATCAGGATTCACGGTCAGATCTAAGGTGAGATCATTAGTAATGCCGATTTTAGCATCCAATCCTGCATTCAACCCAAAATCCGACCCATCGCGGAAGGGATTTCCTATTTCTTCCTCATAGGTATCCAACTGTGTAACGGTAAACGGCTGAATTTCTAACTGCTTTTGAGGTTCTATATTTATCAACCCATGCAACTCCCCCGCTTCGCTAATAAAGCCTGGTGCATCTTGCGGAAAACGTTGCCAAACGGAGCGTTCATCATTTCTAAAAAACAGTCGACTCACCTGCAGTCCCCATATTTGCTCCTTGCTTTTTCCAAATTTTAGTTGACTCAACGGTATTTT
>CAZYRG010000174.1:5552-6959 GCA_964650425.1 uncultured Flavobacteriaceae bacterium | reverse complement strand
GTATTATAAGGCTCACACAAGTTGATGTCGCTAATGATATAATAACACTTACCAATTTTGGAAATGTAGCTACAAATGTAGGTTCTTATTGGTTGTGTTTAGGACCTGGTAGATATGTGCAAGTTTCTAACGGAACAAATGAGTCTACTAATCTAGAATTAAATGGTTCAGTAAATGTGTCTTTTGATGTTTCTCCAAATGCAGATGGAGTAGGGTTGTTTACAACAAACACATTTGGTAGCTCAAACCCAGATGTACTTTTAGATTTTGTTCAATATGGAGAGGGAAATCAACCTCGTGTTGGTCAAGCAGTAACTGCGCAACGATGGAACACCAACGAAGCCTTTGTGCCTGTAACATCAGTAATAGAATTTAATGGTACTGCCACTGATGTGGGGCCAACTTTTTGGAATTAAAAATTAAATTATAAACTAAAACCGAATACAATGAAAAGAAAATTATCGCAATTAACCTTACTGCTTTTCTTAACTTTATTTACAACGCAAATACAAGCGCAAGTAGTAATAAACGAAGTACTCGCTGATGGAACAGTTGAGTTAAAAAACTTAGGTGCCGCAAATGTCGATGTTGAGAACTATTGGCTTTGCGAAAGACCTACTTATAATAGAATCGGAACATTGTCGATTCCTAGTGGAGAAGATTTTTTAATGGAACCTAATGAAATACTAGTGCTTAGTGGTTTCAATGCATTAGATCAAAATGGAGATGAAGTAGCGCTGTATACTTCATCTGGTTTTGGAAATGTTAACAATATTATTGATTTTGTACAATGGGGAGAAGAGAATGGTTCAAGTAGGGCTTCTTTAGCAGTTCAAGCAGGATTGTGGCCTTCAGCAAATCAATTTGCTGAAGTTATTGGAAATGGTGAGTCATTACAATACTTTGGAAATGGAACCACGTTAACGCAGCCTTCAGAGTTTGTTTCTCAAACGCCAAATATAGGTGATGAAAATGTTTTATGTACGGTGTCTGCCGGAGATATTGTTATTTCTGAAATCGGAATAAGTAATACAACTTCTGTTTCTGAAGATGGAATGACTGCCGTGATTTGTGTAGATGGACTTGGAGATCCAATAAATGTTGATTTTGTTAATCCGGGTTCAAGTCAAGGCACAAATAGTGGTTGGGTTATTACAGATGCAACATCTGGAGAAATTTTAGCATTACCAATGGCACCACCTTTTGATTTAGACGGAGCGGATATAGGTATATGTCAAATATGGTATTTACGTTATGAAGATGGTTTAGTAGGTAAAGTTAATGGAGGAAACATAGATAATTTAGAAGGTTGTTTTGATTTGTCAAACCCTCTAACTGTTATTAGAGAAGCAGCCGATGCTGGTAGTATAGGTATTGATGTTGCTGCTACAGAAGCTGCTAATGAAG
>CAZYRG010000174.1:0-5452 GCA_964650425.1 uncultured Flavobacteriaceae bacterium | reverse complement strand
GAGATGCAGATTGTAGTGATGTTTCAGAAGATAGAATTCGTGTAATTCGTGAAGAGGCCGATGCTGGTAGTATAGGTATTGATGTTGCTGCTACAGAAGCTGCTAATGAAGGTGGTACACTAAGTATTGATGGTGAATTTGAAGTAAGTATTTGTGTAGATGGAAACCCAGATCCAATCATAGTATTCCATGATACACCAGCAGAGAACTTGACATATCGTTATGTAATTACTGACGCTACAAGTGCCGATAGTACAATTTTAGCCATTACTGCAAGTAATGAGATTAACATTGATGGCGCTGGAGTAGGAGTTTGTGATATCTGGGGATGGTCTTACAGAGGATTAGACAACGATGCATTAATTGGTCAGCCATTGCAAGTATTACGAGATGCAGATTGTAGTGATGTTTCAGAAGATAGAATTCGTGTAATTCGTGAAGAAGCAAATGCTGGAACAATTGCAATTGATGTAGATGCTACAAATGATGCAAATTCAAATAATACATTACGTATTGACGGAGAATTTGAAGTAACTATATGTGTAGATGGAATTGATGATCCAATTTTTGTAACGCATGACACACCTTCTGAGAATCTATCTTATTTATATGTAATTACAGATAACTCTGCAGAGCAAACAATATTAAATATTGTAGGAACTAATGAAATTAGTTTAGATGGTGCTGGTGTTGGAGTGTGCCGTATCTGGGGATGGTCTTATAGAGGTCTTGGTGGACAAGCTGGAGCATTAGAAACTTTCCAAGGTGAACCATTACAAGCGTTGAGAGATGCAGATTGTAGTGATGTTTCTATAGATTCTGTTATAGTGACAAGACTTGAAGGAGAAGACTGTGGTATTCTTGCAGTAGATGATGTTGAAACAACAGTAGATGTTACAATTTTTCCAAATCCGGTTCAAGATCAGTTGAATATTGCATACACTGGTGGCGGAAATGTTGCCATTACAATTTATGATCTTACAGGAAGAGTTATATCTCAAGACAATTTTAACTCCCAATCAGAAATGAAAGTAAATACTACTACATTATCAAGTGGAGCTTATTTAGTGAACATTACAGATACAACAACAGGAGCTGTTGCTGTAAAACGTTTTGTGAAAAAATAAAACTTTTTTAGTTTGTTTTTTTGTTAGAGAAAAGAGGTATTCCTATTGGGTACCTCTTTTCATTTTATGGTATCTTTACATAGTATGAAGCTAATTTTTATCTACAACGCAAACTCAGGAGTCTTAAATGCTATGCTAGATAGCGCACACAAATTGTTAAGTCCGAGTACCTATGATTGTAAATTATGCGATATCACATTTGGAGTATTTTCTGAGAATAAAAGGTGGAAATCATTTAGGGAAACAACTCCTATAGAAATGATTTTTCTTCATAAAGATGAATTTTTAAAAAAATACAATTCGAAGTGGTTACCAAATTACGAGTTTCCACTCATTCTTTCTGAAGAAGATCAAGAGCTTCAAGTTTTTATGAGCTCCAATGATTTTGAGACTATAGCTACAGAAGAGGAGTTAATTAGAGCAATAAAAGAAAGGATATAGTGTTGTTAATAAAGTTTTAGTTCAAGTTGTTCATTTCTTCGTTAACAGATCCAATGTATTCTACTAGTGCTTCTTTACCAATCCTGTTGCTAGAAGAAGTGATAAAGTACTGAGGCATTTCTTCCCATGTTTCAAGCATTTTTTCAATATATGCTTCTACATTTCTAGTAAGTGCGTTTGGTTTTAACTTATCAGCTTTGGTGAAAATAATTTGAAAAGGAATTTCTGCTTCTCCTAAGTATTGCATAAAATCGACATCAACAGGTTGTGGTTCATGTCTGCAGTCTATCAATACAAAAGCAAGCACTAATTGTGTACGCTTTTCAAAATAATCGGTGATAAATTTCTGAAATGTTTTTTTAGCTTTTTTAGAAACACGTGCGTATCCGTATCCAGGTAAATCTACAAGATACCAGTTTTTATTAATCAAAAAATGATTGATCAATTGAGTTTTTCCGGGACGCCCCGAAGTTTTTGCTAAATTTTTTCGATCTACCAACATGTTAATGAGTGAAGACTTTCCTACATTACTGCGACCAATAAAAGCGTATTCGGGAATGCGATCTTTCGGGCACTTTGCCACATCGCTATTACTCATTACAAATTCTGCAGATTTTATTTTCATGCTGTGCGTGCTTTATCTTCGGAAATGTAAGATAAATAAAACTAGTTTCGCCTATTTAAAACTCGCGCTTTTGAAGCCAAGCTAATAATATTTCATTGAATTGTTGCGGATGTTCCATCATAGATGCATGTCCACATTTGTCAATCCAGAATAAGTCACTATCAGGAAGTTTTTCATGAAACTCATCAGCAACTTCTGGAGGGGTTACGGTATCATTTTTACCCCAGATAATACAGGTAGGTGTGTCCATGTCGGGTAAATCTTTCCCCATGTTATGACGTATAGCGCTTTTAGCTATAGAAAGGGTGCGTATTAACTTTGATCTATCATTAACAGTGTTGTAAACATCATCAACTAGCTCTGGAGTAGCAATAGATGCGTCATAAAAAACACCTTCAGTTTTTTTGCGAATATATTCTCTGTCACCACGTTTGGGGTAGCTTTCTCCCATAGCGCTTTCATACAATCCGCTACTCCCAGTAAGCACCAAACCTTTTACGTGTTCAGGATAGTATTTGGTATATAATAAACCAATGTGCCCGCCAAGAGAATTTCCGACCAAAATAACCTGTTCGAACTTTTTATGAATGATAAATTCTTTTAAAAATGTTGCGAAATTACGTACGTTCGTTTTTAACAACGGGAGGGTGTATAAAGGTAATTCTGGTATAATAACCTTGTATCCTTTTTTTGGAAAAAAGTTAGCAACACCATCAAAATTACTAAGGCCTCCCATCAATCCATGTAAAATAATGATTGGAGTTCCTTCACCAATTTCTACGTAATTAAATTTTCCTTCTTTCTTTAGTTGATGCGTCATTAAATGATTCAGGTTATAAAAACAAAAATACACTTTTTTTATTCAAAATAAGGGTCTCTTTTTTTTGAGAAATAATAACACATATTTCAAGAATCGTGTTGTTGAAATCCCACTTTTGGTTTTTAAATAACAGTTTGTGAATCAGTATAGTAAAGTGTTTTTCTGTTTCCAAAACTCAAAACTTATTAACAATGTGGTAAATAGTGGTAAAAAGTGGTAAATACTTTTTATATTTGACTTTTATCACAAGAATTTTATGAATTAATATTTCAGAAGAAATCACTAGAATGCTCAGTTTAATAGGGACATATGAATGTAAAGCAGACGTAAAGGGAAGGCTTATGGTGCCTGCTCCTTTAAAGAAGCAGTTGTCTCCCGTTATGGTAGATGGTTTTGTGATAAAACGTGCTGTTTTTCAGCCTTGTTTAGAAATCTACCCAATGCAAGAATGGAATGCGCTTATGGATAAAATGAGTAAGCTTAATCGTTTTAATCGTAAAAATGTTGATTTCATTCGTCGTTTTACGGCAGGAGTTAAGACAGTAGAACTGGATACTACGGGGCGATTAAATATTCCTAAAGACCTTGCATCTTTTGCAGGTATTTCTAAAGAAGTTGTGCTCTCTTCTGCAATTAACATTGTAGAAGTTTGGGATAAAGATAAGTATGAACAAGCCATAGATGATGCTGCGAATGATTTTGCCGATTTGGCAGAAGAAGTGATGGGTGATAACGACATGCCAGATGGAATATCATAACCCGGTTTTGTTGCATCCAACAGTAGATGGTCTAGATATAAAGCCAGGAGGTGTGTATGTGGATGTTACGTTTGGTGGCGGAGGGCATTCTCGAGAGATTTTAAAGAGGTTGGGTTCAGAAGGAAAGCTCATTGCCTTTGATCAAGATAAAGATGCGTTGGTAAATACTATTGATGATCCTCGATTTACGTTGGTTAATGAGAATTTTCGGTTTTTGAAACGCTTTTTGAGATTTCATGGACACAAAGAAGTAGATGGAATTTTAGGAGACTTTGGTGTTTCTTCTCATCAATTTGATGTGGCAGACCGCGGATTCTCAACACGCTTTGATGCTGATTTAGATATGAGAATGAATCAAGGTGCTGCATTTTCTGCCTATGATGTAGTGAATAATTATGAAGAGGCGCATTTAAGAAGTGTCTTGTTTCAATATGGAGAGTTGAGGGCGGCAGCTGGAATGGCGAGGGTGATTTGTGATGCGCGATCGCAAAAAGAGATCAAAACAAGTGAGGAACTTAAAAAATCCTTAGGTAGGTTTTTGCCGAAACATAGAGAAAACAAAATTTTAGCCCAGATTTACCAAGCTATCAGGATAGAAGTAAATCAGGAGCTGGAAGTGTTAAAAGAATTTTTAAATCAAACCATTGAGGTGCTAAAGCCTGAAGGGAGATTAAGTTTGATTAGTTATCATAGTCTAGAAGATAGGTTGGTAAAACGCTTTATGAGAAATGGGATGTTTGAGGGTGAACCAGAAAAAGATGTGTTTGGAAGAGTGGAAGTTCCACTAAAACCCGTCGGTAAATTTATTATTCCCGATGCAGAAGAAATAAAAGTTAATAACAGAGCACGAAGTGCAAAACTTAGGGTAGCTCAAAAACTATAAAAAAAAGAATACAATAACTCCTTCTCTGTGGAGAAGGTTTAGAGTATGGGTTTTATGAAACAAAACTTCTACAATATCATCAAAGGGAAATTTCTAGTAAGCGATGATGCGCTTAAAAACTGGAGGTTTATCATTTTTCTTAGCCTCTTGGCGCTAGTGATGATTGGGAGTAGTCATACGGCAGATAAAAAAGTACACCGTATTGCACAGCTTAATAATGAAGTAAAAGAATTAAAGAGTGAGTATTTAGATGTGCGAAAGCAGCTTACTCAAACCAAAATGGAAAGCAAAATAACTGCGGCAATGGCAAAGAGAGGCTTGCAAACAAGTGAGACGCCACCGCAAAAAATAATTATTACTAAAAAACAGTAGCGCGGTGTCAAACAAAGAAAAGAACATATTAAACCGCTTATATTTTGTCGCTGGAGGTATGTTTCTCTTTGCGTTGCTTATTGCTGTGAAATTAATTGATATTCAATTCGTAGAAGGGGATACCTATCGGGCACTTGCTGCTAAAAACACTACCAAAAATTTCACTATTCCTGCAAATCGCGGCAATGTATATGCAGATGACGGTAGTCTTCTAGCGAGTTCTGTACCAAAATATGATATTCGATTTGATGCTGTTACGGTAACTAAAAAAGATTTTGATGAAAATTTAGTGCCGCTCTCTAAGGAGTTGGCAATGATGTTCAATAAACCTGCTTCTTATTACCAAAACTTACTTCGTAAAGCTCGAACAAATAAAAACAGGTATTTGCTTATTGCTAAAAAACTTGGTTACTCAGATTATATACG
>CAZYRG010000173.1:3149-6967 GCA_964650425.1 uncultured Flavobacteriaceae bacterium | reverse complement strand
CAAAGAACATGGTCTCACCACCGACAATATCAATATTAGCAGCTTTGAGTGCTTCGGCAATAACTTGCGCTTGTGCATCTGCAATTTCTTTTTGGATATTAATTTCGGCAAGGTCCACTTGTAGTTCTTTATCCAATCGTAATTTGAACTCCTCGTGTTCTTTTCCGACGCCATCCAATTTCTTCATAGCATTCGCTTTCTCTTCAATTCCGGCAGCATCTGCGATGGCTTTTTCTTTGATAACTTCGGCTTCTGCCAATCCTTCTTCTTTAATAGCATCTGCTTTGGCAAGAATTCCGGCTGCTTCTGCTTTTGCCTTCTTCTCAATAATAGAGGCTTCCACAAATCCTTGTCGTTCATTCGCATCAGCTTTGGCGTGCATCACTTGTGCTTCAGACATACCGATAGTTGCTTCTTCTTTAGCTGTAGCCTCAGCCAATGTTTTACGCGCTTCGGCTTCTTTTTCACTAGCCTCTTTCTGCGCCTGTGCTTCGATATTAATCTCTTCTGCTTTTTGCTTCGCTGCTTCTTTTTGTGCTTCTGCAGCTTTGATCGTAGTGATTAGTGCTTCTTGAGCATTCGCTTCTGCCACCGTGATTTTTACTTGTTTGTCACGATCCGCAGTTTTAAAAGCTTCAATATCTTTCATGTTTTCCTGCTCTTCGACGACGCCTTTTTCGAGCATCACGCGATCACGGATCACATCTTGGATGTTTTTCTTTTCTACCTCAACGACCTTCTCTTTTTCAATTTGTGCCAAGGTGACGATACGTTCTCTTTCTGTAGCCTCCAACATTCGATCCTTTTCTACACGCTCGGTTTCTACCGCATCGGTACGTTGTTTGTTCTTAGCAGCAACAATAATCTGACGTTCCATATTCTCTTCAGCCACTTTTACTTTTTCTTCTGTGACGATTCGCGCCGTTTCGGATTTTAATCGCTCTTCTTCATTTACTTTAAGAATCTCCGCTTCTTCGCGTGCTTTGATATTGGAGATTTCACGTTTTTGTTGTTCTTCTTTTTCTGCTAATTGCTTATCTAATTCTAGAATTGCTTCACGCGCTTCTACATCTTGCTTGCGAATGACTTTTTCTTCATCACGTTTGATGAGGTTGGATTTTACATTCTGAGCGGCTGTTAGCTCGGTGATTTTTTTGATTCCTTCCGCATCTAGGATGTTATCAGCTTTCATTACCTCTAAAGCTGTTTGCTCTAGATCATCTATCGCACAATCATCAAGAATGTAACCATTAAGATCCGTTCCAATAATATTTACAATTTCATCACGGAATTCTCTTCGTGCTTCATAGAGTTCTACAAATTCGAATTTTTTTCCAACGGTTTTTAAGGCCTCCGAGAATTTTGCATCAAAAAGACTACGTAGGGTGTCAATTTCTGAAGCACGGTTACAGCCAATGGTTTGTGCAACATTAATAATATCTTCTACCGATTTGTTGACCCGTACAAAAAATGCTACTTTGATATCTGCACGGATATTATCCTTACAGATCAATCCGTTGACTCCCGTACGTTCGATTTCGATTTTTTTGATAGAAATATCCATAATTTCTACTTTATGCAAGACAGGGATGACATAGAGTCCTTTGTCAAAAGCCACGGCAGTCCCTCCAAAACCGGTACGGACCAGTGATTCTCCCTGAGGAATTTTTTTGTAAAAAATCGCTATAATAATAAAATACAGTACGATCAACAGTACTATGGATACCACCACGATGATGGCTATACTTGCTACAGTGCTCATAATTGTTTATTGGTTTAAGGGTTGGATAATATATATTTGTTTGTTCTTTATTTGATTGATGATAATAACATTAGTATTAGCAGCTATGGAAGCACCGTCTTTTGAGGTCACCATAACCTTTATGGGGTCTGATTGAATTTTAATTTCTAAGGTTGCAATTTTATCGCCTGATAATGGGCTTTGCAAAATACCTTCTCTTCCCAAAAACTCTAATGCGCTTTCTCCTTTATTATTGAAGTTGGTAAAAAACCGCTTGAATGGTGTTGTTACAATTTTAGTCATAAATAGTGCTGGCAGCATCCCGCCAAAAAAGAATATAAAGCCGAAATCATTGGCATAACTTCCAGTTATGGAAGTTCCGACCATGGTGATGGCCCACCAGAATAACACAAAAAAGGTAAAAGTGAACATAAACGGCAATCCTACAAAGTTGAAATAAATCAGAAAGATTTGAAAAAAGTTCAGTTTTCCACGTCTTCGCACGATGTCCTCTTTTTTAACCTCCGTATTAGAAATATCTTGAACATCAAGATTGGCCCTAGCATCAAAATCTGCGTCAAGATCCATATCAACGTCGGCATCTACATCCACATCAATATCTCCATCAAAAAAATCCAGATCTAAGCCAGTCAAGGTGGTCAAAATCCAATACAAAATAAGCAAGCCAAATAAGATGGTCAAAGGCAGATTGACGGTTGATAGTGCGATGTCAAATAATTCGTTCATGGACAGTTTTTATAGTCAGATATAATTTGAATACTAGTTATTATGGCATTATTGCGCTTCCTTAGATTAGTTAGTGTCTTTACGCTCAAAAATGTTACCTATTCTTTAGCGTTTTTTCAAATACACTAGGAATCTTTTATGCCTAATTTCTTTTTTAGTTTTGCTAAATCTTCCGTAGCATTAGATTCCGTGATATTAATGGCATCATCGAGTTCTTCATCAATAGACTTAGAAGCGTTTGCAATATCTCCATAGGCATCCGCTAAGGCTTCTTCCTGGCTTACTTTCTCTTTCATTCGTTCTAACATCGAAATCGTGCTGGCGCTATCAATTTCTGCCATTTGTTTGTTGACATTTTTGGTTGCAGTAGAAACTTTTACTCGAGCTTTGAGTGTCTTTAGCTCGTTTTCCCATTTACTAATGTTCTGTTTGATTTCATTGACATTTTTGTTTAGCTGAGCAACGGACTTGTCAAATTTTTCCGTTTCTTCCTTTCCGCGATTTACGTGTTGTAGCGCTTCTTCTTTTTTGATCAACGCTTCTTTTGCTAACCGATCTGCTTCAGAAGTGTTCATATCACCGCTCTGTACTTTTTTAAGAATTAACATCGCTTTTTGTTGATAATCTTCGGCTTTAGCAGCAAATTCTTCGGTGTCGTTTTTGGCTCTAATGGCCAAAGCTTTTACCTGAGCGAGTGCTTCTGTGCTTTTATCTAGGTCTATTTTCATATCCCTTATGCCTTGCTCTGTCATTTTAATAGGATCTTCCATTTTGTCGATGGCAGAATTTGCTTCTGCCTCTCCTATTTTAAATAATCGTTTTAAAAAATTCATAATTTAATATTTTGAAAAATTAATAATTTGTTCGGAATACTCACTTAATAGTAGGCCTAGAGAGTTTAAGGTTCCTTCTAATTCGTTGAGATCCAGATTTTCGATTTGCAGGGTGTCTCGGAATATTACTTTCTCCCCAGATCCATCTAGTACAAAAGCACCATGCACAATGTCTCGATTTTTTTGAAGCAAGCTTCTAAAGACCAATTCATTTTTGGTTTTAATATTGAAAATAAATTGTTCAATAATCAATATGGGAGATGCGATACCCAAAATCAGGTTTTTGATCCCTTCATTTTCTTTACTGACCATAATGATTCCATCTTTTTTATTTTCATGGATGATCGTGTAATTAAGTTGTAGTAAATAGCCTTTTACTAATTGAAAATGATCCTGCATATAATGTTATTTTGATCAGCCTAATGGCTGGAGTGATTTGATACTAAGTTTGTTGTTTTCTGGCATTTGATCGTATAGTGTCAATATTACAAAAAGTG
>CAZYRG010000173.1:0-3049 GCA_964650425.1 uncultured Flavobacteriaceae bacterium | reverse complement strand
GGAAAAAATATAAAAAAGATACGCAGTGTAAAAAGTTTGAGTCAACAAGCGTTTGCAGATCTATTCGACTTAAAAAGAGGTACTTTAGGAGCTTATGAGGAAGGGAGAAGTGAGCCAAAAATTGATACCATAATCAAAATAGCTAATTATTTTAGCATTCAAATTGATGACTTACTCACTAATGAATTAACGGTAAATGAGCTTTTGCGATTCCGAGGAGAGCTTACCACCGATGTAGAAGATATTAAAAGAGAGCAATTTGCTATTATTCCTTGCATTACCGAAACGGTTTCTAGTGAGTATATTTCTTTATACGACAACAAAAATTTTATAAAAGAGCTCCCCATTTTGCAACTGCCGCTCAATCCTGAAAAAGAATTTAGAGGCTATACGGTGACCAATCTAGAAATGACGAATCATGATAATGGATTTTACCCAAAAGATATCGTTATTGGAGAAAATGTACCATCAACGGTACTAAAAAAACTCAATAATGGAACCTTGGTCGTTGCGCTCGTCGAAGACAAACTCATTTTTAGAAGGCTGTACATTACTAAAAACACCGCGGTTCTCAGAGCGGATCATAAAAATATAGAAGACAAGGAGTATCCTATTGCAGAAATCAAAGAACTTTGGCGGATACGCTATGTGTTTTGTCGTCGTATCCCAGAATTTGCCGATGGCGTAGAAGACAAACTTTTTTCCATAGAGCAAGAATTACTAAAAATGAAAAAGAAGTTAGAAGAATAATTTATCTCAGACTAACATGCAGTAAGTTCTCGGTACATAGGATCATCTTCAATCATTGCGAATAGCTTTTTCTTCGCATCAAATTTCTTTTTTCTGGCGTAGCCTTCGGTGTATCCACATATTTTTGAAATCTCTTTCATGGATTTTCCTTCAAAGAAAAGATGTAATAACTGTTTGTTATCAGCACTTAACTTTTGAAAATGTTTTTGATATAAATGTTCGCGTTCTTGGTTTTCTTGATTTTCTAGGACTTCATTGGTAAGCCGCTCCTCTAATCCATTATCGTCATTGATAATTAATTTTTCTTTCTTTCTTAAACGAGTCAGCCATAGATTTTTGCAAATTCCATAAAAATACGTGCGTACAGGTGCATGGATTTCTATAAGACCAGAGCGTAATTTTTGATACAGCACCACTAATGCATCTTGAAAAATATCCTCTACATCTTCCATATTTCCAGAATTGCGGAGAATGTAATTTTGTACGTAATAAATATTGTCGCGATAAAAATGCGTTAATACCTTTTGTTCACCATTAATAATTCCGTTAATGAGTATTTGATCCTTATTAACCATTTTTTCAGTTTGGGGTAGGTTAATGATCGTCATAAAATTATTGTCAACCATTTTGCTATGTTTTTATGGTACAAACATAATGGGGTTATGGTTTATATCCATACAGATATCTGTACGGCGGGTATTATTTTTGTTGAAAAGAGAAAAAAATGGTGTAGATGTTTGTTTTTTAGTTGATTACAATAAGCCTAAATCTTTGACAATAGCGACGAGATGCGTAGAGTTTCGAGCTTTGAAATCATCAAAAAGTTTGCTGACTCTTTTGTCAATATAACTTTCGCTATTGGGAGCAATATTTTGTTTTTGAAGTCGAATTCGGATTTCTTTTTTGGTAAAACCCTCTGCTAATTCCTCTAGCAATCGTATATCGAAATCATCCAAATCCACCATGCCATTTTTTTCAGGAGCATTTATCAATTCTGGAGGAAATACAATCGTATCCTGAAAAACGCCATTAATGCACGCAATTAATTCTTTGATCGCATGCTGGCCTTTGCAGACATAGCCGTTGATCTGGTGTTGCTCAAACAATAGTTTGATTTTGTCAATACGATCTTCTTGTGAGTATACAATAACTTTGATCTCAGGCGCTATTGCTCTTACATCACGAATCAAGTCGATACCTGATTTTCTGGTTTGGACGTTATGATCTTCTCTAAAAGAGAGGTCGGTGATCAAGAGATCAAATCCTTTCTGTTCGTTATGAGCCTTTCGGAATTTGAGGTAAGCATCATCACAATACTTTGCTTCATGGATATTGGGGATGCCAATAGTATCCGCTAGAACTTTTATAATTCCCTGGTTGGAAATCTCATAATCCTCAGCCACCAATACTTTTGTAAACATTCGATTTTGGTTTTATGTAGGGATTTTTAGCGTTGCTTTAAAACCCTGTTCTTTTTCTGAGTCAAAAGTAAGCGTTCCTTTTATAGCTTCCATACGCTTTTCTGTATTGCGAAGTCCATTTCTTGTTGTAAGGCAATCGTCAGAAACGCCGACGCCATTATCAGAATAGTTAATTTTCAGTTGGTCATCATCATTCGAAAACACCAAAGCCACCAATGTAGCCTGACTATGTTTTTGCATATTGGTCATTAACTCTTGTAAAACGCGATAGATTGTGATTTTGATCGGTTGTTCTAATGAATTCCAATCAATCTTATTCAATCCTCTAATAATTAATCGAATAGAATTCTGTGTATAGTTTTGAAGCATATTACGCAATTCTTCAGGAAAGGTTTCGTCCGTTTCAAAGTCATTATTTTCTCGCGAGATATCCCGTGCTTTGTTGTAAGCGCTATTGAGTCGTTCGGTGATTTGTGGATTGTGGGGATCATTTTGATATTGTAACATCGCCTGAAAAATATCATTCCCCAATTCATCATGCAAGCGTTTGGCGATCCGTGTTTCGGTATCATAACTGGCCTGGAATTGGATGATTTTATTTTCTTGACTCAGTCGTTTGGTACGCTGCCTGGAAAAATAGATGATAAAGCCAATACCAGAGAGTAACAAGATCATCGCAAGTAAATAAATGGTATTTTGATTACGTACCGCGGCAATCTTTAGGTTTTTTTCTTCATTTTCTTTGAGGAGGTTTTCATTCTCAAAGCGTGTCGGCGCATAGATCTCGCGGGTTTTTTTACGGAGCTCCATGAGTTTGAGGCTCGTTTCTTTAAAGTTCTGGTGGTGTTCTAGAGAATTGGGTTCTAGTTCGGTGAGGA
>CAZYRG010000172.1:0-6984 GCA_964650425.1 uncultured Flavobacteriaceae bacterium | reverse complement strand
TTTGCCAATTGTATGTGCGCACTGTTAGGTACTACTTCTAGAAGTTGTCGTCTTCGTTTGTTGTAAAAATCCAAAACTAATTCTTGATTACTCTCCCATCCTTGCGGAGAAGCGACCTCCATAATATCGTGACCTTCCCAAAGTCCATTAGCATCTCTAAAAGTATTAATACCACTCTCGGCACTCATACCAGCTCCTGTAAGTATTACAATATGTTCCATTTTGATAAAGATAGTTAGTCTCTAAATTTAGTACAATAAAAAGCATAAGAATTGGCAATAGTTAATTCATTTTTGAGAGAATTAACGCTTTTTTATAATACGCCAAAGTACAGTTGTAAATTTTTTTTAGGTATTAATTGTTTGATTTTTAAATAGTTGTTTTTTTTAATCAAAAAAAATCGATTAGCTAACCTCATATATATTGAGTGAAAACCGTAATGAATAAAACCCAAATTATGATATATTGAAAATGCTCTGTAATGAAACCAAAGATCTTCCAAATCTTAATTAATCAAAAGACAGAACATTGTTATGAAATATCCTTACGTTATAATCGATAACGATTCTGAAACCATTGATGCTATCCAGATTGCATTAGAGGAACACAAGGATTATTTGTGTACCGGAATCGCTAATAATGAAGAAGATGGTATTAATCTTATATTGGAGCGTACTCCTAAGCTAGTTTTTTTAGAAGTAGATGTCCAAGGTGCATTTTCAACGCATTGTGGGTATTCTATTATCAAAGAACTTCAAAAGTATCTGAATATTATGCCAGAGTTTATTATCGTCACCAAAACTGACCGTCATGCTATAGAAGGTATTCGTAATGGGGTATTGGATTATATTCTAAAACCATTTAGCAGGAGTGTGTTAAGACGTTCATTATATAGGTATCAAAAAAACTTTGTCGATACATCAGACAACACCATATGTTTCAAATCCTACGGAGATTATCGTTTTGTAAATTTAGACGAAGTGCTATACCTCAAAGCAGATAATAATACAACAGATTTTAAACTATGTAATGGACAGACTGTAGAGGCATTTAAAACGCTCAAGCATTTTCAAAATGTATTACCAGAGGATTTTGTTCGTATTCATAACAGCTATATCGTTAATAGTAAATATATTTCTAGAATCCATTTTGGAAAATCTAAGTGCACGATCAAAAATCTTACGGCTCCGATTCCATTCTCAAGATCTTATAAAAATAATGTGGAGGAGATCAAAGATCTCTTATCACAAAAAAGTATTTTGCAATTATAACAATTACTCAGTTTTTTTATTTTTCATTTATTCGATAGAGTGCAAGTTCCCTAATTTAGGAAACTTGCACTTTTTTATAGTGCATATTTTGACGAAAGCTCGTTGATATTTACTCGAAATGAGAGGTGTTTTTTAAGGTTTTCGTTCCAAAAAAATATTTTTATTTTGTGATTCCTTGTTAATTCAATTTAGGAATCGTTTAATTTTCCGGGTTTTTGCTAGTTACGTTTACTCTTAGAATTCGAGAATATTTTTTTGAATTTTTGGTCTACATGATATAGTTTGATCAGTTCTATAAAGACTCTTATCTAATGGTTTTTTTAACTAATTAAAATCTATTAATACTATAGTTAAACCGTAAATAGTTTAAAGATCAAATGGTTAGTGATTTTTTTTAATTCTTAAAAAAATCTTAAAAAACATGCTTTTATTAATTTTTCATATCGTTATAGTAAAAATTTGACATAAAATTTGAGGCTTTATAGTGTGTTAAAATCACGAAATAAGTTGTCAAATTAATGGTTTTTTTTCTTCTTTTTGGTTTACCCTTAGGTATTTAGGGTGTTTCCGTAAAAATGCGGTACGATACAAAACTATTTTTGTTATCTAGAATTATAATAGTATTTTTGATTCCCCGACTTCCAATATTTTATTAAATAGTGTGTATCAAAACGCTTAAAAGTGTGCATTAATCGATGCTTTATTGTTAATAATGTGTTAATCACTCGTGTGTTATATCCATTGACTATCATATGCCTGTCATCTACTATATAGGTATATAATTTCTTTTTTTCAGACTAGGTTTCTTCTACCTTTGAAGTGTACGAAAGAGGTAATGTACAAACCTCTAAGTACCGATTCGAACTCCAAATGAGGATCATAATTTTAACCGTGGGAACAGTAAAAATTAGAATCTCATACGACTAGAATCACACTGCGCAGTACAGAGTTCCCTTTTATTAAAAATTACGAAGATTATTAAAAACTATATACATAGGTGATGTAGTGTGATGGGATCCTTATATCCAACCGCTATTTCCTATGCCAACCTTTAAAAACTAAGAAGATGAAAACTTTAAAATATACATTCGCAATCCTTTTTATGACTACTTTTTTAATCGCTTGTGAAGCCGAAGATGTTGCCACTGATGATGCTGTTATTGAAAACTTTAATGCTGGAGAATTAGATGGAGGAGAAGGAGTTGGAGGAGAGTTAGATGGAGGAGAAGGAGTTGGATAGAACTTTTTCACCAGTCTATACTAGACGAAATAAAAATAAAAAAAGCCTTGTTTTAACAAGGCTTTTTTTATTTTTACCTATCCCTCCTTAAAGTATACGTAAACTAATCTATAAGTGTTAAGAAAATTTATAATTTCAGTTATTCAATCGATGTTGTTTATTACAACCTGTTTTGCTATTCAGGATGGTGATGAAAATTTAAAATTCAAATTATTATTATCAGATTCTAAAAATCAAAGCAAATCTTCTTTAGATAGAAAGCATTCAATAGACTCTGCTTATTTTATTGCTTTAAATACCTTAAATGATACATTAAGAATTAATCGTTTATTAGATATTTCAATTGCATTCTATGGGATGGGCAATTTTGATTCCTTTTTGGATACAAATAGAAAGGTCTTACTTCTTGTATCGCAATATAAGGATTCATTAAAAATTGCAAGATGCCACAAAAATTTTGGTAATTACTATAGGGAAAATGGACAAAATGATAGTGCTTATTATTATTTATATGAAGCTAATAAAATATATGAAAGATTAAAAAAGAATAGTTTGGAAGGTAAGACAATGCTGAGTATGGCAATTGTTCAAAAAAATGTTAAAGATTATGTAGGTAGCGAAGTTACTACGATAAGAGCTCTAAAACGTTTTGAAGGAACAGAGGAGTATTATTATTTTTTCTCTGCATACAATAATTTAGGTATTATTTCTAATGAATTAAGACGGTATGAGGACGCAATTAAATACCATCAAAAGGCATTTGAATATGCTAGTAAAATAGGAAAAAAAACTCGTAGTCAAGTTATTTCACTCAATAACTTAGGTCTTACTTATGAAAAAAAGGAAGAGTATGAAAAGGCTATTGTATATTATCAAAAGGCATTGGGATATAATGAGGTATTGGATCAAAACCCTGGTTTTTATGCTATTATCCTAGATAATATTGCTTATTCAAAGTTTCGTTCTGGAGATTACAGTGAGCTTCCAGAACTATTTTACAAGCCTTTGAAAATTTGCGATAATATAAATAATGTTTCAGGGAAAATTTTTACACGATTACATCTTGCGGAGTATTATGGATCCTTAGATTCTTTGGATAAGTCTAAAAAGTATGCACTTGAGGTAAAAGCTTTGGCTAAAGGAAGTGATTATAATCGAGACCTCTTAAAGGCAATGTTACTTCTTTCCAGAGTCTCGGAGGGCGAAGAAGCTTTGTCAAATGCGCAAAGTTACATTAAACTCAATGACAGCCTTCAGCAACAAGAACGGGCTACTAGAGACCAGTTTGCACGGATCCGTTTTGAGACGGATATTCTAGAAGAAGAAAAAGAAAAGGTGACCAAAGAAAAAGAGATGCTCACCTTTGCTATTGGTGGGATTTTGTTGTTGTCGATGTTGATTTTTGTGATTTTCAAACAACAACAACGGAACAAAGAACTCATCTTTGCACAAGAACAACAAAAAGCGAATGAAGAGATCTATCGCCTTATGCTTTCCCAACAGGTTAAACTGGAAGAAGGACGCCAAATGGAAAAACGTCGCGTTTCCGAAGAATTACATGATGGTGTATTAGGACGACTATTTGGTACCCGACTCGGACTGGATGGACTCAACCAACGTATAGAAGATGATCAGGCTCCTAAAAGAGGAGAGTACATTTTGGAGTTAGCTAGTATCGAAAAAGAAATCCGTAGAATATCCCATGATTTGAGCTCTAATACTTTTATCTCAGAGGTCGCTTTTGTGGAAGTGGTAGAACAACTAATCAGCAAACATTGCGAAATTCACAAGATAGGTTATGAATTTGAGAATCATCCTGCTATTATTTGGGAAGAAATAAAAGACGCAGTTAAAATCAACATATACCGAATTATACAGGAAGCTTTACAGAATATTGCGAAGCACTCTCAGGCTAAAAATGTAGAAATTCGCTTCGATGTTATTGCAGATCAAATAAAAATAACTATTTTAGATGACGGAATTGGTTTCAAGAAGTATAATGTCAAGAAAGGAATAGGATTAAAAAATATTTCTTCTAGAGTTCGAGAAATCAAAGGTTCTGTCGAGTTTGCAAATAATGATGGACCTGGAGCAAAGGTAGTAGTTACCATGGCGATGCCAGAGTAAACAACAAAAACACACTTAAAATCAACATATAGCACTCCCTCCTTTTTTCGCTAATATGTAAAGATATTTGTCACTATGTGGGGAATAAAGTCAAAAAAAAGCTAATTATATAACAGTATTCTGAACGATACTAAAACTGTGTTTATGAAAAAAGAATTACAAATTCTTATGATAGATGATCATCCGATGATCATAGATAGTTATAAGACGACGCTTTTGGGAGAGCATCAAAAAGAATATGATTTAGCGATTGATATTGCTAATGATTGTGATAGAGCACATGAACTCCTCAAAGAGTCAGCACTTGGGGTTAATTATGATATCATGTTTGTTGATATCAAATTACCGCCATCTGGAGATGGTACAATTACTTCAGGAGAAGATTTAGCAAAAATAGCGCAGGAGTTGTTACCAGATGTGCGGGTCGTTGTATTGACTATGCATAGAGAGGATTATAGAATCCATAACATTATTAAAAATGTAAACCCCATAGGTTTTCTTGTTAAAAGTGACCTGACGTCTATGGAATTGCTACAGGCATTTAATCAGATTGCAGCTGGTAGATCGTACTTTAGTGCAACAGTGAATGATCATTTTAGAAAAACGATTTCCAATAATTTCTCATTGGATGAAAAAAATCTAAAAATTCTTTATTATTTATCTAGAGGTATTAAAACGAAGAATTTAAGTAAGTATGTAAGTCTTTCTTTGAGTGCCATAGAGAAACGAAAAATTCATATGAAAGAACTTTTTTCTCTGGAAAAGGCTGGAGATGAAAGGCTTATAGAGGAGGCTCGTAACAGGGGCTTTGTATAGCAAAACAAATAACTCAAAATTAAAGTATATAAAAGCAATCACTTATTGTAAAGTGGTTGCTTTTTTGTTACAAATAGTTGTGATTTTTAGGGTATTAAGGAATTAAAAACTACTTTTTACTAGTTATTAACAAAATATTTAATATATTAACATTCTAATGTTCATAAATAGTATTTTTTGAGGATTTACAGTTAGTAGCTCCATTTTTACTTTGATAATTAGATAGACAAATGTTGCTAAAAAAGCTAGTCATATTATGTATAGTATTGTCATGTGTGTCAGTAGTTGCGCAAGATCCAATTTTGGAGCGTGGTGATGCGTACTATGAGGGTTTTGTCTATTCTAAAGCAATACGATCATATGAAAAAGTACTAAAGAAAAAAGGGCCATCCGTTCCCTTATTACTCAAATTAGGAAACTCGTATTACTTCAATAGTAGTTTTCAACAAGCAGAAAAGTATTATAGAGAAGCTATAGAGATACATGCTGATTTGGATCCAGAAATTTTTTTCCGTTTTGCACATACCCTCAAGGCAGGGAGGAAGTATAAAGAAGCTAATGAATGGATGGAGGTTTTTTCTAGGGAAAAGCCAAATGATTCTAGAACCAGAATTTATTATGAAAGTATGAACTATCTAGAAGAAATCAAAAGACGTAGTGGTAGATACTCGGTAGAACCACAGGATTTTAATACAAAATATAATGATTTTGGCCCTGCATTCGGACAAAGACAGTTAATTTTTGCTTCTGGGATCAATTCAGATGGTTCTGCAGGCAAGGTGGCTGGAGTAGATGGAGAGGCAGGATACTTTGATTTATATGCAATTCCAGTCAATTCTAGTTTGGATGTTATGGGGGCTAAAGCGTATCCGTTGGTGGGAGATATTAATACCAAATTACATGAATCTACCCCAGCTATCACAGCAGATGGTACCACCATGTATTTTACACGGAACAATTACTATAAAGGCAAAAGGGGAAAGACAGAAGACGGTCGTGTCTTATTAAAAATATATAAGGCGACCAAGGTGTTAGGAAAATGGGGTGATATAAAAGAATTGCCATTCTGTAGTGATGAGTATTCTGTAGCGCACCCAGCCTTGAGTCCAGACGAAAAAACCTTATATTTTGCTTATAGCGGCCCCGGAGCTTTGGGACAATCGGATATTTATTATGTCACTATTGATGGCGAAGATAGCTATAGTTTTCCAAAAAATTTGAGTACAAAAATCAATACAGACGGGCGGGAGAGTTTTCCATTTGTGACCAAAAGTAATTTGTTGTTTTATGCATCAGACGGAAAGCAGGGATTGGGTGCTTTGGATATTTATGTAGCAGACCTTAATACAATTGGTGAGACGTATTTTGAAGCATTTAATGTAGGAGCTCCTATTAATAGTGTCCGAGATGATTTTGCATTTGTGTTAGATGAGGAGTTAGATAAGGGCTTTTTTAGCTCTAATAGAGAAGGGGGGCAGGGAGAAGATGATATTTATGGGTTTACTCGTACGGAAGTTTTAAATGTAAAAT
>CAZYRG010000171.1:0-7039 GCA_964650425.1 uncultured Flavobacteriaceae bacterium | reverse complement strand
ACATTTTTTAAAAACAATAAACTTATATATTTCCGCTTAACGGTCTGTATGATGACATAATTTTGCATGGCTTTTACAAAAAGAATATCATCATGATAAATTTTCTCATACTTCCCATCGCACTTTATAAAAAAACAACTAAGTTCAGTATCTCTAGTATCCGGAGTTCCTTGATGTTGCAGTAATTGATATTGCTGCTTGGCCTTAGTTACCGCGGTAAAAAAACGATTGAACGAAATAGGTTTCAGGAGATAGTCCAATACGTTCAAATCAAAACCTTCGATGGCATAGTTTGGAAATGCAGTAGTCAGAATAGTCATTGGTGGATTAGGATTAGATTTTAGATAATCCAACCCATTCATTAACGGCATTTGTACATCCAAAAAAAGGATATCAACTTCGGTATCCTCCAAAATTCGCGGAATATCCAGCGCAGAAACCCCAGTTCCAATGCACGATAGAAAATCGATTTGGTCGATATAACTCGTGATACATTCCCTAGCCAAAGGCTCATCGTCGATTACAATACAGTTCATCATACAGCTATTTTTTTGAGCGGAACTGCCCTATTCGTTTTTAGTCCTAACTCAAGTTTTACGGTATGCAAATTTTCTCCTTTTTTGATATCTAAAGAATGTGAATCCGGATAAATTATATCCAGTCGTCGTTTTACGTTTTTAAGTCCTAAGCCGCCATAGGAAACTCCTTCTGGCATTTGGTGCTGTAGCTCAAAATTAGCAGTGTTACTTAATTCAAAATACAGTTTGCCTTCCACTATTACAATATCCAATAGCACGCTCTTTTTTTGATCAGGGTCTTCGGATAGGTGCTTAAAGGCATTTTCAATAAAGGGTATTAAGATAAAGGGAGCAATAGTATACTCCGCATCAAATGTTTTAGGCACTTTAGCGTCCAATTCAAAATTCTTGTTTTGTCGTAAACTTTCTAATTCTATAAAACTTTCGATATAGGATAACTCATTCTTCAACGGAATTTGGTTACTGTTGCATTCGTATAATTGGTAACGTAGTAAACTAGAAAATTTCACCAAAGATTCTGATGCCATTTCCGGATTCTTATTAATCAATACAAAAATGGAATTAATAGTATTAAATAGAAAATGTGGATTAAACTGTGATTTCAAAAATTTCAATTCGGTCTCTAATTTCTCTTTCTCCAGTAGCTGCTGTCTTTTTTGCGATTCCACCCAATTCTTAGCCAATTTGATACTCATTCCCAAAGTCATCGCCGAAATACATGATGGCATCGCATTTTTTTTGAAAATGGTCATAACCGAAGGTGGAGAAATATTAAAAAGCTCATAGACTGAAACTTGGGCCACAGCACCAGCCAAAAAATAGTTCGCGGTAATACAAACCGCTATTAAAATGATATTCAGAACAATCGATCCAAAGAATTTTAAATATTTTCCAGTTTCAAGATACCTAGGAATCAATACATACAAACAAAAATATACCCCCACCGCCTGAAAAACCACATATCCCAAATATTTAATTATGGCATGAGGTTCTGCAAAAGATTCCAGCACCTTCTGGGCACTTCCCGTATAAACGGTCCACCATGCAAAATGGTAGACCGCCCAAAATAGTATGTGATGTATCTTGTAGCGTTCCAAAAAGGACAATATCGTCTTTGTTTTTTCTACCATACAATGATTCAAAAAGATTATCAAACAAGATACGATCGTGTACCTTCTTATTCAAATGTATACTTCAGAACTTGCTATCAGGTTCCTTTTTATTGACAACAGGAACTTTTAGCACATTTTTTAGTGATGAGAGATCCTATTTAACAAAAAAACGCTGCTTATAAATAGAATCCCCCTTTTGATCAATCTTCTTTTTAAGATTGATCAAATTACGGCTACTTGCACTCAAAACAAGACAATGAAATTATACATTTTACTACTACTTTACATAGGAAGTGCAACAACTATTTCGGCACAGGTCATAGGTGCCGTTTTGAATGAAGCAGGTCTTCCCATCCCATATGCAAACGCAACTATTCTCAATGCTTCTGATAATTCTTTATATTCTGGAACCATTACTGATGAAAAAGGAAATTTTGAACTTGCAATTACTAAAGAAGGGATTTATGTCCTTCAGATACGTTTATTATCCTATCAAACATGGACATCAGAACCCTTTACGGTTTCGTCTACAACCTTTAAAAAGGTCTTTCCCCCTATTAGATTATTGGAAGAAATGACGCAGCTCGATGGTGTAACTCTTGTAGGGCGTCGCAAATTAATTCAAAGGACTCAAGAAGGAAGTGTTATAAATGTACAGGAGAGTATTATGACCAAAGGAAGTACGGCATTACAAGTTTTAGAACGCTCTCCAGGTGTCCTACTTGATCGACGTAACAACAGTTTTTCTTTGAACGGAAAAAGCGGCACTTTGGTAATGATTAATGGAAAAACACAACGTATTCCAGTAGCAGATCTAATGGCTTTATTAAACAGCATGAGTGCAGACAATATCCAAAAAATTGAGCTATTGACCAACCCCTCCGCTCGTTACGATGTAGACGGCAATGCTGGTATCATCAATATTGTAGTATCCAAAAATGAAGCTTTGGGACTTAGAGGCACCATTGGTCTTAGCGGGGGTTATGGCGAAGGACCTAAACAAACCACCAATTTTTCGTTGAACTATGGTAGTGAACGATCTTCAGTCTTTGGTTCTTATACTTTTTCTTATGATGATTCCACCGGTGGGTGGATAGGTGAAGGCGTAACCGATCTTCCTATTTTAGGAGGGAACACCGATATTGTTTTCTCTAGCAACACACAACAAATCAACCGCAATCATACTATCAACTTGGGGTATGAATACCGATTATCGGAAACGGTATTGTTAGGTTCGGCTATTGTACTCAACCAGTCAAAACCTTTGGTATTTACGCGAAACCGTGGATTATATAATTTTGTTTCCAACCCTTTCTTAGACGCTCGAATTCATCTAGATGGAGATGGAAATCGAAAAAATTTTACTGCATCTACTTACTTTGAGAAAAAAACTAAGGATCCGGAAAACGGAAGTATCTTTTCTATAACAGCAGACTATGTGAATTATAATAGCAATACTCCCAACACCGTCAACAGTACCTATTTTGATGAAAATGGCAGCCCTTTTCAACCTGACAATGAAATCTACAATCGCGGTAATCGTGGATTTAATGAAACTGATATCAACGTTGGTGTGGTAAAGCTAGATTATCAAAAGACCATCAATAAAAAACTATCCCTCGAAGGTGGTCTTAAAGGCTCGTATTCTAAAACCGAAAATGATGCCCGTATCAAAATACAACAAGGGAACAGTTTTATAGAAGACGAACGTTTTATTAGTACTATTGGAACTACTGAAAAAATTGCTGCCATCTATACCTTGACAGATTATACGTGGACCGATCAATTAAAAACGCAATTAGGGTTTCGCTATGAACATTGGGAACAGGATTTTGGGGATGTTACACTGAATAGAAACTTTGGAAAATTGTTTCCCTCCCTGTTTCTAACGTATTCCATTTCGGACACTAAAGCATGGAACCTTGCTTATACCAAACGTATCACAAGGCCCAATTACTCCGATTTAGCTTCTTTTCTCAGTTACAACGGACCTACATCCTTATTCAGCGGAAATCCTCAATTATTGCCCGCAATTACCGATAACCTTATGCTCACCTATTCTAATAAATCGTTTAGTGTGTCATTGACCGCTGGAAATGAGAAAAACCCTTTAGTCCGTTATCAGATTACAAAAAACCCTCAAAGTACCGTAGCCGTAATAGCCCCTGTAAATCTAGAGTATCAACGTAGTTTGGATATGCAATCGAACATTCCCCTCCGAATCAACCATTGGTGGAAACTAAATATTAATGGCACTATTGGAGTACGAGAATTCAAGCTATTACATACTCCCGACCAGGTCACCCATGATTATATACACTTCAACTTTAACGGAAGTAACACCATAACATTACCAAAAGATTTTTCCTTAGAACTTTCTGGTTGGTATACCTCGAGACACTTTAATGGCAGTGCGCAAGTTGACGGTTTTGGCACCCTGAATGGAGGAATTAAAAAAACGTTTAAAAATGGAGGCAGCGTACAATTCTCTGTTTCGGATATCCTTGAAAGTTTTGACATTCGCTCTCAGGTTGGCACGCTGACCCAGGAAGTATTTGGTGATGAATTTGAAGTCAATTACAGCTCAGAGTCCGGTAGATCCAGAATCTATAATTTAGGTTTCACCTACCCGTTTGGCAATAAAAAAGTAAAGAAAACCAATACGCGATCGGGTGCGGATGCAGAAAAATCAAGGCTATAGAAACCTAATCAAAGTATATCTGTTTTTTATATATAAATCTAGTCACATAATAATGTATCATGGTCTTATAAAGATTCAAAATGTGTTTTAATGATCGCATCTTTATGTTCCTGAATATATGTCAAAAAAGTAGAAGCAGCCAGTGAGAATTTTTTGTTTTTAAGCCAAATTAAATGCCAATTTGATTTAATCGGAAAACCTTTTACCGGAATAATCTGTAATAATCCACTTTGCAATTCATTTTTGATCCCGATCAATGGCATGATAGAATATCCTAATCCTGCGATTACTGCTTGTTTCACTGCTTCGTTTGAGGTAAGTTCCATCTTTTTTCTCACAGAAAGATTATTTTTCTCTATAAATTTCTCCATCGTGTATCGGGTTCCAGACCCTGGCTCTCTATAGATAATTGGCAAGGCAGTTAATATCATATGATCATGCTCTTTTTGTTCAAATTCCTGCTTCCTATTACCCACCAGATATAATTGATTCTCCATCAATTGTATCTTTTCGTATTGTAAATTTTTTGGCAAGACCGAAACCAAAGAAAAATCTACCGTATTTTCTTCTAGACTTTCCAACACCATCGACTTATTGGTTACATCCAACACCAAATCCACCCCTTCATGTTGGTTGATAAAATCGGATAGAAAAAATGGCATTACGTACTTACCTGTAGAAACGATAGAAATCTTCAAAACACCAGAAATTTTACCCTCATAGGCCATGGTTTTGTATTTGATTTCCTGAACCTCATCAATTATTTTTTGCGAAGCCATTGCAATCTCTTTTCCAAAATCCGTGATATATAATTTCCTTCCTATCACCTCTGTTAAAGGTATCGGAAATTGATTCTGAAACTTTTTTAATTGGATAGATACCGCTGGTTGTGTAAGATACAAGTCTTCTGAGGCCTTAGTAATGCTTTCTCTTTTAACAATTTGTAAAAAAATCTGTAACTGATGCAAGGTATAATGCATAACATAAACATATATAATGTTATTTAAATATAAGTATAAATAAATACATAAAATATGTAAATTATTTATAATTAATATTTTACATAAAAATCAATATTAATACAACACATAAATATTACATATGCTATTCATTGAAAGTATTAATAAAAATAATCAAATATTTTAATCGAACTTTGACGCATGCTAAAATGTTAATTAAAAAAAGAAATTCATGTTTGTATTAGAGAAAGAACAAAAATCTGCAGCCGTTTTACACAAAGTGAATCTAATAAACGGAAAATTCACCCCAGCTGAGGCTTCCGAAATTATCAACTCATTGATTGACAAAAAAATCAATTTTCATAAGATACAACGTCTCGGGCTTACTGAAGGTAATCACAATCATGAATGTCCTTACGATAACTCGCGCATTAATGAACTACTAGAAGAAAAAAAGCAGTTAAAAGCTGTTTTAATTGACGCTTTAAAAAATGGAAAGGAACTGATTCTTGAGGGACCAATTTCTATCAAAATTGTTGATTAATTGAGTTATTCTTTATTAAGAATTTGTTTTCAGCCGAAACCTCTCCACCTTCCAAAAAATCCCGCTTCGGCGGGTTTTTTTACACCTTCCACTTAACAATTGTTATAAAACGTAGAAAACTCCATAAATTGATACTTTTTTTGTGCTAAACACGTTATTTTTGCACAAACCATTTTCTTGAGAACACTTTTTGCAATATTGCTATTAACCACTGTCGCTATTCGACCTCTATGTCAATTAGGTACTATTGGTTATTACCAATTGCACATTGATACGATTATCGAAAAATATTGTGTAAACAAAGCAAAACCCAAACTGCAATGTAATGGGAAGTGTTACTTGTCGAAACAACTCCTATTAAAACAAGAATCCAAAAACACAGATCAAAAAGGAATAACTAACATTGTTGAAGCTTTTTTTCCTGTTTTCTTTCACACAAAACAATCATTTGAAATCCTCCTTGCTTTTGAATACCTAGAGAAATCATATGACGATCTAGCCATTCAATATTCCCTGGAACCTATTGCCCTAGAAGACCCTCCTCCTCAATATTCTTAAATATTAATCATAAACTATTTACATCACCTTTTTTCTAGCTAGAAAAGAGGTTATTGGTGTATTATTCAAATTTATATATGGAAAACTGTGTGTTGAAATTGGCAACACACTTCCTACATGATTACTTATTTAAAATTTAACATGAAAAAAATCATTCTGTTCATGGCTATAGCCATGAGCTTGCATAATTATGCACAAACTACACAGAAAAAACCAGTAAAGGATACGACTGCACTTAATGAAGTATTTGTTACCTCAGCTAGTAGAGAAGTACAACGTCGTTCTGAAGTACCTGGAGCGATTACCACACTGAATTCAGCAAAAATCAAAGAAGCCAAAGCCTTTGGCATTGATCAATTAGTCAACCAGGTTCCTGGCGTTTTTATGTCGACTTCTTTAGCCGCAAGTAACGAACAACATTTTATGGCGGTCCGTTCTCCAATCTCAACCAAAGCCTTGTTTTTGTATTTGGAAGACGGATTACAAATACGCCCTACCTCGGTATTTAATCATAATGCTTTATTAGAAATGAACAATACCGCTTTTAGTCGCATTGAAGTACTAAAAGGACCTGCTTCTAGTATTTATGGAAGTGAGGCTATTGGAGGGAGTTTCAACTTTATTAC
>CAZYRG010000170.1:3906-7096 GCA_964650425.1 uncultured Flavobacteriaceae bacterium | reverse complement strand
TATATATCTTCTACTGATAAGTCTTTTGCTTTCAGTAAGTTTTCTTTGAAATAATTGATCTTACTATGAATTTCTCTTAAAGTCTTTAGATAAATTGAAAAAGCATTGTCTTGTTTCCAAAACTTATCTCTTGCACGCCTAAAAACTTCTTTGTCAGCAAACCAAAAAATGTTGTCTAGGTTTTTCTCATATTTTTCGTCTAATTGCGACAGTAGAATTTTATAACTCACAGAATTTTTGTCTGTTAAACAAATAAGCTTGCTAATTTCTATGAGTGATTTTTTTTCTGAATCGTTGGGTGCTAAATGCTCAAATTCATCATAGTATTTTTTCCCTTCTTCACATAAGTCATCATAATTTACTTCTTCACAATTATCCCCAGTTGTTTTAACCAAAGATTTATTTTCAGGTAATTCATTATATAAAAGCCCAGTTTTATGTGACCATGTATATTCAAACAGGCAACCATTTATTTTTTTTGTGGCATAAATAATTTCACCATTTCCTGCTTCAGCTAGGTTTTTTAAGTCTAGCGTAATAGCAGCGCTATTAATATCTGATGGTCGTGTTGTGTTAGCATCTTTAAGTGATTGGAATATATTTTGCTTAACATATCTTGTAAACACTCCATTTTGTCCAATAGCAACATATCTGGTTCCGTTATAGTCAAAACTTGCTAGAAAATGTTTCTCATTGGCCCATTTCCAATTTTTGATAGCACTTTTCTTAATAGCCTTTCCAGAGGCTAAAACAAGAGCATCATAAGTAATTCCTTGATCTATTTGATCAGATGACTCTATGGTGACAAAATCTAAAGGTACACCTGCTGCTTCCGCCCCCTCATCATCCTGAAAGAAATACAACTTCACCCCCACATCATTAATCGCAGCCCAATGCGGGTAGGGGAGTTCGGTGCCCTTATTATAATCCATCAACCAATCGGTGTTACCACCATTACCACCTTCCGAGAACGGATGCGCCAGAGAAAAGATTCCATGCCCCAACTCATGCGCTGCAATCTGTGCAGGCGTATCTTTGCTTTCTAAACCATCACTCTCATAATAACGCTCAAACAAATACCCATACTGCCGTGTTTTGGGCATAAAACCACTGATAGGTTTGGTGATGTCAATGGCTTTGTCAATGATAAATAGGTAATAGGCCTCATCATCAAAATTAGGGGCGTTCTTTTTATAATATTGTTGGATTTCGCGTAGCTCTTTGGGGTAATTGGCCAAGAGTCCACTCCCATCATAATCAATTTTACCATTAGTAACATCTGTATCCCATGCACTGTTAGGAATGTTAAATGGTTCACTTACTGCTTCTACAGCAAAATCAACACCTGCTAGCCCATAAATTTCATTAATCTTTTGTCCGATATTGGCAATAGGTTGTGCATTATTGATACGTACTACTTTAACTTTAATAGGACTACGTTTTCCTAAGTGGTGGATATAAAAATTCACCGCAACATTTTGCTTACCACTCGCATCTTTGTAGGTCACAATAGCCTCTTGTTCGCGATACCCATTTGAGCCCTTAAGAGAAATTTTATAACTGTTTTTTCCTGCAACACGCTTAGCATCAAGTGCAAGCCCAGAGACGGTTTTAAAAATAAGGCTATCAATAGCAATCGCACTGTTCTTGATCTCGATATCTGCATAAAGGATTTCGGTGGTGTTATTAACTACCGCTTTGTGAATTGGATAATAATCCTGACCACTAGCGTCTTTTGTTTTTGGATACTTTTGGCGTTCATAGGCATTATTTGCTCGGTCAAGTCCGTATTTGCTCTCACTGTCATCACCATTTCTAAAAGTAATGACAATCTCATCCGTTGCTACCTCAGAAACTACAGAACCATTGCCATCGGGCAGAGGAACTTCTGCAATACCATTAGTATTACTAGCAGTAGCGGTACCACCAGGAGCGGTTTCACCCACTTGGTCAATGTTGTTGTTTTTGTCTACAGAGTACACCTTGTCGGTACCCGTAATCTCATAGGTATCTTCCTCATCATGATCAAAAGTTGCTTCTTCGCCATTGGTGCCTTTGACAATAATTTGCCCGTCTTTGACCACAATCTCTTCAATTTCAAAATCGACACTGTGTTCATGGTCATCACCACCATTAATCGCATCGCCTACATCCTCGGTGATATCTTTGATGTCGTCTATCACTGCATCAGTATCTACAATCCATTTCATCGAAGGATCATATGTGGTAACCACCATACCTTCTGCCAGTTGTTTTTCGGTATTAATAAAGGCATTGGTAAATTTGACCGAAATTCTAAAGTTGTCTAAATACGGAATGGTGACATAACCTTTGCCGCTGAAACGGCCATTACTACCGTTGATTTCAGTAACTTTTACAGGAAAATCACCTGCCGTAAATACTTCATCTACGTATAATTGTTCTAAAGGTTCTTTGTTGGCTAATGTAATATCTGGCGAAATCCCACAATTGTAATAGGATTCCTGATCTTCTACCGTATCGGTGGTAAAAGTCTGGCTGTTGGTAAATGGGCTTTTATCGAGTTCACAAACAGTGACGACCTGATATTCATAACTGGTATTCGCTTTGAGATCCCAAAGTGTTGCCCAGGGCTCGCTAGTTCGGGTGGTAAACCATTTGGCATTGGCATTACCATCTTCGCGATAGCGTACTTCATAAGCTTGTGTATCCGAAAAGTCATCATCCCAATAGATATTAGCTTTGTATATACCTTTGACCTCTGCAGAGATATTTTTTGGAGCTTCACAAGGGGAAGTGTAATTGAACCAAAAAATCTCACTATAGCCATTGTTTTTGAAAAGTCCAATCTCCTCGGCACCTTGTAGTGCTTTGGCTTGTACGCGCCAGGCATAGCGTTTGTTGGGGAGTAACTGTGGTTGCTCTGGTCCATAGCGAAAAGACGTTGTTGTACTGGTAGCAATAAATACCGGGGGAGCAGATAAGAAAGCCGTTTGTGGATCTACACGCTCATCCCAAACTTCGACAATACTCAACTCGTACTGTACATTACTCACATTAATATGTCGCGGTGTCCATTGCAGCACAAAATTCTGTGCCTGATTGGCATCAATCGTATAATTTTTTGTGGGTAATGTTAAGATAGGAGGTTCATTTTGAAAAATATAGGTCGTAGCACAGCTCTTGGACGAAAGGCGGTTTTGTGTAGCAA
>CAZYRG010000170.1:0-3806 GCA_964650425.1 uncultured Flavobacteriaceae bacterium | reverse complement strand
TGAAAAATATAGGTCGTAGCACAGCTCTTGGACGAAAGGCGGTTTTGTGTAGCAATATCAAAGACCTCAAAACAGATTTGATAACTTCCTTCACGTATGGCGGCACCGTATACATTTGGATTAATGCCTTGTATATTTTGAAATTCGAAATAAGGTGCTAGTTCAACATTGGTAAGGTTTATAGGAACACCTCCATCAATAAATAAGGGTGCGGCTCCTACCACCACATCCGTACTCTGAAATTGGAGTCCATTACCTTCAAAAAATACCCGTAATCCAATCTGTCGATTTACAATACTCAAGTCGCTTAGTACCAGTTGTACGCGCAGCGGACTATTGATTGTGCTGCCATCTGCATAATTAGCAAAGTAAATAGGAGAGGGCTGATTCACCTGAATATTCACCGCTACAGGAAAACGCTGCGACCAACTTGCAAAGCAGTTAGTGAATATAAGCAGGAGTAGGAATAGGACTTTTTTCATAAGTAGTTGAATTCGTTTAGTTCTTTAGGGTATATTTTAACTCAAATTTATCCGGATCGGTCTCTTTGAGTGATTTTTTATAATAGAAATCAATGAGTTGACTCTCTAAATATACTTGAATTTTTTTAGTATCCGGAGCATTGCTCTGCATACGATAGACTTTATTCTTTTCAAGATTCATAAATTCTTGAAGTATTTTACCAGGTTTGTCCATGCCGCCAAATTTTGCATATCCTCCTATAATAGGGAGTAACCAACGATGACTTACTAATTTTTGCTGGCGATCTTTGATCTGTGTCACTAATTTTTGATAGTCCTGATAAGCGCTTTGTTGCGCAGCACTAATTTCACTACGCTTTTTTTGATGAAGAGGATGTTCATCTACCTGAACTTTGGTGGCTACAAATCCTTTTTCTAATGCGTAATCGATGCGTTGCATATCATCCCATAAGTTGGTAATGGTAGTTTTAACCAAATCCGTATAGGAGGATAAGAAATCCTCATAACTATATAATTGGTCTAAAAATATAATAGCTTTTTCTTTGTATGAATTCGTGTCCTTGCGTTCTTCTTCAACAATTTTGTGTAAAATCACTAATTCATCTTTTTTACTAGATGGAATTGTACTAAAGTGTTTGTGGTATAATAGATTTTTGAGCTGCTGAGTAATTTGCGTTTTGGTTCCTTCAAACACCGAGTCTCTATATTTGAAACTGATACGCTCTCCATTGTCCGGGCGTTCCTCTCGTTTAGGGAATTTGATTTTGGGTTTAAAGTTGTCAAAGGTATAACTATAGGATAGGGTAGCGGTAAAATCGGTAGCAGCATCCGAAACGATGGAGTTTCTTAATTGTGTAAGCACGCTGAGGTTGATATTGTGTTTCTTTTTATAGACATAGCCGCCATTTAGTCGAATATTCACTACTTCGCTATGTTTAGCACCATTGTTTTGGCTCTGATTATAACTGGTAGAAGCTGTGGTTCGGAGTTTTTTGTCAAAAAATTGTTTATTTACCGCAATCGTAGGGCCAATAGTCAAACTGTTTTCAAATCCAATAGTATTATAACTGGCATTAGCCGCTGCAGAAATTTGTAAATTCCGTTCAGGGTATCCTAAGGTATAAGCCGTACTAGCGTTATAAAAATTAGAATTTCCGTTTTCTGTGATGTTCCCTCCTTGTCGGCTAATAGCGTTTTGTAAAGAAAGGTTGAGATTGATATTTTGTTTTTTTGTTTTGGTATCAACTAATTGGTAATTGGCACCAAAATTGGCATTCTGTGAGATTTGTTGAAAATCTAAGGTGTCCAAATTATCAGCCTGTGAAACCTCATTAATAAAATCAAATTGATTTTTGATATTGGTAAAAGATTGGAAATTAGAATATCCTCCAGTATAATTTAATTTTTCTGTAGCATTATACCCAACATTTACGGCACTAACGATACGCTTGAGCTGTGTGCTTTTTGCATTGTCCAAATCATCTCTCTGTAAACCTGCATTGATAGCAACATTTACTTTACTCTCAAAGAGATTCTGACTGGCATTAATTGTTATATTTTCCATGTCATTATTAAAGAAGTATGCGCCAAAAGTTCGATAATTTGGATCAATACGTTCGTATCCTGCCCCCACAGTACCATTAGCAACGGGATAGGTAACATTGGCATTATAGGCGAGATAGTTCTGCGTAGTCACATTACTTTGGATCAAAGCGTTTGTAGGGTTGGAGGCTGCAGTCTCTCCAACTGCATTTATATCTTCAGTCACTGCAGATGAGGCCACTTCTAGATGTAACTGCGCTTTATCAAATAGCGAAACATTTCCCTCAAAGCTAACCACAGCATTTTCTTTGGGGGTGAGACCTAATTCCACAGGAACAGGGTTTGTGATAGAGTTTTCCTGATCGGTAGCTTTAAAAAGTGTGAGGCCTACATCAAAAGAAGAGAATTCATAGGAAGCTTTAAGCCCATATCCCATGCGCTTATAAGCAGGTTGTGATTGAGGGTCTTCTTCATTATATTCTGCTTCTTTGAGTAAGCGACCATACATAGCACTGATCTTAAAAGGCCCCTTGGGGGTTAAGTCTACCCCAAAACCAGTAAATTGATGTCCGCTAAGCGTGTAAGGAGAAAAACTCATACTCACATCACCAATATGTGTTGCAATCCATTTATAAGAAGGATATAAGCTTAATCTATTAAAAGAAAAAGGGCGATTAGTCTGAAATTCTTGATTAGAATAGGTGAAAGATAATGGGATATTATAGATACCACTGATATTTACATTTACATTCCCGCTAAGGAAATAGGTAAAAGGATCTCTATTAGCAATACCGTCATAGTAAATAGCATTGCTAGATATACCACCATTCACTTTAATCAATTTGGCTTTGCCAATTTGACCAAGGTCTTGACCTATACTATATATAGATACCAATAGAAAAAGAAAAATCGGGGGTAATTTTTTTCTCAATAGTTTGATTTTATGTATTTAATCGCGAAAATATGCATTTTATAGGTAACTGCAAAGGATAACTAACACTTTTTTAATCAAATAGTTACAAAATGCTGTTTTATAGCAAATAATTTGTAAGTAAAAACTCTCAGAAGGAATTAGAAGGCTGAAATACTATATTTATTGATTTTTTATCAGGCTCTTATTTTTTGATATGCCATTGTATAATAAAGATAAAAAAGAGAAAACGCATTAAAAAGTAATCGTGAATACAAATATGTTATCTATAAGTGCTTTTTTGTTTTATTTATTGCGTTGTTGTTTGTATGCAATAGCTTTTTAGTATGATATGGTATGTAGGTGTTGAATAAGGGATATTTCTTTGATAATTTTTATTTCATAATGCAAATAGCACTTTTTTATAAATAGTTTAGAGAGCAATTTATATTTGCTGAATAGTAGTTTTTTTACATTTTTACTAAAAAAAAGAGTTATAAAATGTACGGATTAATACCACTAAGTGCTTTAAAATATGTTGAAAACCATATTTTTTCGTTTATCTACTGTTTTTTTGATTGATATTTCGGACTGTGTTTTTTTACACAAACTTTTTTTTGAAATTTAATTGGATAAAAAAACATAAAATTATTGAGTAAAAACCGTAATTGTTAATATGTTGATAACTTTAATTTATTGTTAATTAGGTGTTTAACATATAACGTAATATTTAGAAGGTAAAACCGTAGTCATTGGTGACTTGTATTTTGTAAATTTGAGTAGAGGGATATACCAGTAGTCTTATTCCTACAATTTTAATTTGCAAAAGCAAAAGAATGAAGAAAAAAAAGGATATTTATATGGAACATTAC
>CAZYRG010000169.1:3042-7135 GCA_964650425.1 uncultured Flavobacteriaceae bacterium | reverse complement strand
GTATATGAGATAGTATATTCCAAAAAAAAAATGTATATAAGAAGAGAATTCATTTCCATGAAGTGTAAAGAACATATTCAATAAGGTTCTGCCTATACATCCAGAATAATAAAATCATAGCCAATAATTGTGATAACCTATCTAGTTTAGGTTATCACAATTATTGGCTATCAATACATAATGAGTTTTATAACTAAAAATGAGGTGGATACTACTAATTAGCAATTAATCTTTAACTATTTTTTTCCAAACAGCCCCACTTGATGTTTGAATAGCAAGTAAATAAATTCCAGACTCCATTGAAGAAATATCAAGAGTATTTGTGTTTAATTTTTTGTGCAGTATCATTTTACCATGCACATCATATATTTCTACCCTTTGTATGCTAACATTACTAGTATTTTCTATAGTAATTAGATTCTTTGCTGGCACAGGATATATATTAAAATCTTTTGATAAAGAGATCGTATTAATACCTAGTGTAGTTACTTCTTTGAGTATGACATTATCAATAATGACATTGTTATTATCGAGACCTAAATTGAATGTCAACCGTGCATTGGGATCCGTTGGAGCAGTCATGGTAAAAGTATCCGAAAAATTTTGAACTTCAGTACTAAGATCAATTGCGCCAGGGCCACCATAATCTGCAAAGGGGTCAACATTTTGCTGCAAACTCACACTTATAATTCTAGGAGCAACAGCACTAGCATCAAAGGATAACATATACGTTTTTCCATTTTCTAATGTAAGTCCTAATTGATTTAGTTGGACATTCCAATTATTAGTTCCTCCATTGGTGATATTAGCTTCTAGACTCCCTGTGCTATTCACATTAAAAGTCCCCATAGCTGTTGCTTCATTGATAAATGTATCCCACCCTACAAGACCATCATCAAACATCCCATTGGTCAGTAAGTTCGTTTCATCAGTTATTGGGTTCACTACCAAAGGAGGTAAATCAGCTTCATAGCGTTCGAGATTATACGTAACTATTTTATCTGGATCGTTTTCTCCTGCTGTAAATACAAATAATTTGGTTTCTCTTTCGCCAATAAATCCAGTATAATTGATCGAAACACCTGCATCTACATTGATTTCTAGCTGATTATCTGCAGTATTATTAAAGGAGATATCAAAATTGTACCCATTGTTATTTCTCCCTTGGTTCATCACCAATATCTTATACGTATCTCCATCTTTCGCAGCAAAAGTCTTAACATCAGAAAAATTATTGGTACTCGTAAGAAACTCGCCCGACATATCATCGGATAGCATTTTCATATGATAATACGTTGATCTTTTTTCAGTGCCGTCGTTAGCACCTAAAATACCTAAGTCAAACTCAGTATTGGCACCTCCAGACTCATGGGTACTCCACCCTATGACGTATTCTCCACCAAATTCTGCAGAAATACTCATTACATCTGCCCAATATTGCCCAGCGAGAAAAGAAGTGGTACCCTGAGCATCTTTCGCTCCCCCAGGATTGCTTACGGTAATATGAAATTCACTAATCCCCCATTTAAGCGCCGTTGTTCCTGTTCTTCCATGACGGCTATTCGCATCATTTAACAACACTTCCAATTCCTGAAGTTTGCCTCGTAAACCATACCAATTAGTTCCATTGCACCCAGTAATGTCCCCAATAGCACCTGGTGTGTTAATCGCTTGGTCAAACGTATAACAGTCTTGAACTATAGGATAATAATGCCAATCAAAAACATCGATATAAGGTCTATTAGTCACAGGACTAATTCCCGAAATATCTAAAGTACCTGATTGTAGTAATTTTGGCATCTCTGTTTTCCAATTTGAGAATGCTGCACCCGCAATAATGATATTCGGATCTTGACCTTTCATCGCATCAGAATACTCTTTGATATAATCCGTAATAATCTGCATATTAGGATCTGAAAGATTAAAATTAAAATAATGAAAATCTGGCTCATTTGCGATGGACCAAAACTTGATATTCAATCCCCGAACATTATTCAACTCATTGACAAGTGCTGCCGCTTGAGCTGAAGTAGAATTATTGTCCTTTCCTCTTGCTACCTGCACTAGTGGTTCTGCACCTGCAGCTCTAATCGCATTTATCCATCCTACATACTGATCCGTAGAAGGTCTATTATCATCATAAGCAATACCTCCTATTCTGATAATTCTTGGATTCCCTTCTCCTACACGATCCCAAAGTTGATCTAATATACCTCCTAGGTTAACAATGTTTCCTCCATCACCTCCTCCAACTTGATTGGGTAACCAGGCATTTACCCCATACATATAGGGAGAAATTTCATTTTGTGCTTTTGCAGTTCTCACTAAAAGTGAAAAACTCACAACAATAAATAACGATTTGGTAATAGTAAAAAATCTCATTAGGCGTAGTTCGTTTTATGTTAAATTAAATAGTTTTCAGTATTTTCAAAAATAATACGTAGCATTAATGAAAAGTACAATTTTTAATTTATAAGTTACCACAAATACGGTTGCCAAACAAAATTACATAGATTTAACGCACCACAATGATTCAATGTGAAGGTTAAGAAAGTGACATTGATTTCTTAAAGTTTATTAATTATTTTTTACTCTTCAACTCTTCTACCAACTTATCATTTTTCCAAATACCACGGGCAATCACTGATTTATCTTTGGCATAGAACACCCCTTCTCCATCGCGTTGATCATTTTTCCATTGTCCTACATATTTTTCGCCATTAGGCCAATAATAAGTACCCATACCGCTACGCCGATCATTTTGATAACTGCCGGTATATTTTTGTCCGTCTATCCAATAAAATACCCCTTCGCCATGTCGTTGATTATCTTGCCACTCTCCTTCGTATCTGCTGCCCGTATCCAAAACAGCAATGCCATAGCCATTAGCTTTTTTATAACTAACCTGCCCTACATAGTGCAGTTGATGTTTTTTGGTATTTTTAAAAGTAAGATACGCTCCGCTTGAAGAATTCTTTAAACGTCTTTTCATCCGTCCTAGCTGTACTTTGGCCTTTTTTAACGCAAAACTTAAAGAATCATATTGTCTGATTTCTGTAGTTACAACTGGTGCCTTTACCTCACTAGAATCCAGTTCTGTTTTATTTTTTGTGATAGAATCCAATATCTTTTTATTACTACTAAATAAAATCATCTTTTTAGCTAACGTAACCCGAAGTTTCAAATCTTCAGGAATATCCGCAGGTTTGGCACTGATTTCATGATTATAGGCTTTTAATGCCGCTCCATATTGTCCTTTGACCAATAATTCATCAATGGATTGTATCTTTTTTTGTGCATCGATCTGTGTCGTCAATACCGTTTCTCTGGATTGCACTTCTTTTAAATCACGTCGTAGTTTTTGTGTTTTATTAAAACTATAGCCCCCTATCAATATAGAAACGACTAATAGGCTCAAAAGGATAATGGTGGTTTTATTGGTTTTCATTATTGGGACTTTGATTAAGGGGTTAGTTTTGTGAAGCCCTGCTTCGTCACATCTTTTTTTTGGAATTTGGTATTTGTTTCTAAAGTTTTAGTATCTCGTTATATACAACAACCATAGTGCATTTTAGTCATCCATATGTATGGCAGGAAGTTTGTTTCGTATTTTTCTGAAATCTGGTGCATAATAGACATGAAATCTTGCAGTCCAAGCCTGTTTATAAATACTTCCGTCTTTTAAATCTTGCCCCTGTGAGTACATAAAGCCAGTTGCCAATGTTAATCTAGGTGTTAAAATATAACCTAGTTGCGCATGTAATCGTAAATCTTCAAAAGGACTATTGACCACAGGTTTTCCACTTTGCATAATCAACTCTGCCTCTGGGGAAACGAAAAGTGTTTTGGGTTTCAACTTATGAGAATTTAATGGGATTTTCATTTTGAACATATATCGCCAACGATTTCTAAACTCATAAGCACTATCGTCCGCAAATCCTTGTGTCCAACGATGTTCTATACGGATACGATGATAAAACATGATCGAAGATAATGGCACGGCAAACATATATTGATGCCAAATACGCCACTCGGGAACCAAATTGCGATCTACAGAATCGGGATCGGTATTGAAATTGAGTCGTAGCACTCC
>CAZYRG010000169.1:0-2942 GCA_964650425.1 uncultured Flavobacteriaceae bacterium | reverse complement strand
TGTCATCCATTGTTCTGTATCCTCACACGCCAATCCTCCTTCGATCTCTTTAAGGAAATAAGGAATCAAAACGGAGTTATAAGCGGTTACTAATCGTTTTTTGACAAACTCATTCATGATAGTAGCCGTAAATGGATTCCATATTGCATCCTGATATTTGGTGTGTATCGTATATTGCTGCTTTGGCAAGCTTGCAATAGTCTCTCCTACCTGATCTAACTTTTCGAAACAGTTAACCAATTCACGTGCATACGCTAATTTTGTTTTTGCGTTTTGCATACCTGTGTAAACAAGCAGCTTTTCTGCCGTATCATCTTTGATATTGGCTATCGTTTTTGCAAATACGGGTGGAATAGAATCGATCAATAAAGAATCTTGGAGACGTTCCAAGTAGGCTACTTGACTAATCATCTTTTTTTCTAAAGAAATTGCCTCTTGTTCCCGTTTTTGTTTGGTTATATTCTTGGTAAGAATCTGTTGAACGGAATCAAGATAGTGCTTCGTTTCTTCCGCCAATAATTTTGTATTCGCTAAGGTCTTGATTTTTGCATTTTCTATGGCCTTAGCCGCCATACCTGGAATGACTGTTGGTTTCTTTTGAGCCCATATCTTGGATAAGAACGCTTTTCTCCTAAAAAAAGGAAGTGTTTCTTTTTTATAAAAATGAATAAGTTCTCCTATTGGATCCAATACTTCGGAGGCTAGTAGTGCCACGGACTCTTCTAAGGTGCGTACTTTCTGATCCGCAATTTTGAGAATGTTAAGTTCGGTATTCTCCAAAAGTGTATCACTAATGCTTCTGGATTGCTCATAAGCACTTGTAATAGCATCTAATGCTACTTTTTCTGATTGGTTCAAAGGAAAGTAAGGGACTTTAACTTTAAAATCAGGAGCAAAAGAAGCCGTAGACAAATCTGATAACACTGTTTGTATTTCTTGATAAAAGGTATCGTTCTGTCGTAATAAACGTATGATACTACTTTGGGCTAACTTTGTATGTGTCTCTTTGGGTAATTTGATTTTTAAAATATCCAAATAATTATGGTCCAGAGGAATTGTTTTAGTAGTACCTAAATCTCGAGAATAAATTTCTGTTGTCAAGGTATTTTGTCCACTTCTGAACTGAATATTTTCCAATATGCCTTCTTCAAAACGCCATATTTCTGTCGCATCTAATGCATCATCCGTATACAAAGTCCACTCATCATGCGCCACACCACTCCGTAGAAATCGTCCAACTAATTCTTTTTCTTTGCTTAGTATCGTAAAACTTTGTTGAGGTATTCCATTCTTAAAAGACAAGGTACTTTCAAAATCAGTAATACTGATTTGTGAGTTTTTGATCTGCTGTACGGCACACACCCATTTGCCATGTGGTTTCCCCTTTTTCAAAACCCCAGAAGCAAATTTCTGGATACCATCTACCTTCAAAACATATTCATAGGCCTCTACACTACTCGTTTTGTTAGATTGAAATTCATTAAAACGAAATGTCCACTTTCCAGTTGGGTAATTTTCTTCAAAATTTCCAGAGATAGAAAAAGAACTATCTTCTTTTTCTAATAAATTCTCCAGGTTTGTGCTTTGTAGCTCGAAAGTACCATGTAATATCGTATCCGTTGCTGTAACCTTATAACCATAGGTAGCATCTCCCTTATAAGCACTGACTTCAAACGGTCCTTTGTAAAACTGTTTTTCTTGTGCAAACAAGACATTAGGCGCATATAATAAGATGCCTAATAGGAATATATATAGCTGATTTTTCAGTCTCATAGGTGTTAGTTAGTTTAAGATAACTATTTTTTTTATCAGAAATTATTCTTATCGAAAAAAAATAATGTAACAATAGTCCATATTTCCCTAGAAAATACTAGCATTTTACCACCCATGATAAAATAAGAATTACTGTATTAGCGTTATTTTTTGTATGTTTGGGATTCCCAGAAACCCCAAATCGATGAAATGAGCCATACTATTTGCGTTTACACATAATGCAAGATTGTTACCCTCCATTCCATCTTACTATGAAATAACGATAAAAAAACGATGAAAAGATTTTTATTAGGCTTGCTATGTATCCTTACACTATTGTGTGCAAACACGGTTAACTCACAAGTATGTTCGGTAAGTAAAAAACCAAAATTAAAAGCACCTGGTTGCTATTCCTCTAAGAAAATAAAAGTACGAAAAGAAGGTAAACGCTCTAAAGGAGCACTGGTTGGTGTCAAAGGGAAAAACTCTGATAAAGCAGATAAAATAGCGGCTAAAGCACAAAAAGACACGGATAAAATTGCTGCTCAGGAGGCAAAGGAATTGGCTAAAGAGAAGAAAGCAATTGCTAATGAGAATAAAAAGTTGATCAAGGAAAAGAAACGTGAGAAAAAAGAGGCGACAAAATCAATTATCAAGGAAAAAGATCGGGAGCGCAAGGAACGTGAAAGACTAGAAGAGGAAGAACGTAAAATAGAACGTCAACAGAAAAAGGAACTCGACAAACTTGATAGAGAAATCCAACAATTAGAAAAAGAGGAATCAAAAGAGATCGATGACATAAAAGCAATAGAAAAATTAATTGAAGAAGAATAAATAACCATCACTCTTCATCACTTTAAATGCTATTTGATTGCTATTCTTGATCATCTACTTTTAAATCTTTGATCAAACTAGACGCAAAATAGGCGACTACTATCCCTGCTAATCCTATACAGCTCCACATAAACCAGGATTGCTGCCATAGAGAAGCTTCTTTAGTTTCCGTGATTATTTCAGGTGTACTATATTGTACGTTTGTTATGGTAGTTTTGGGCAAGGTCTCCGAAGTTCGATTTTTGAAATAGGATAAATCATAGTTAGGAGCTTTCATTCTTTTATCTCCTGCTGTAATACGATACTCCTCCCCTTTTTTGAGATTTGCTATGACATACAAAGGTTCTTGGAAAAAG
>CAZYRG010000168.1:0-7140 GCA_964650425.1 uncultured Flavobacteriaceae bacterium | reverse complement strand
TTGGCTACGATTTCGTCCAATGCTTTTAGGCGATATCCCCAAGCAGTACCTAATGTCAAAATAATATGTGAAGCCCTACTTAATTGCTCCAATGTTTGTGACAAGGCGGTATTGAGTCGCTCCAAAACAAGCGCCGCATCAGGATCACTTAATTCCGAATGCGCATCAAAACAATGCCATTGTTCATTATGAAAAAAGAGGTCGTCTTTGATGTACTGTTCCTCACTCACTACACGCCATAAAAAAGTGGCAATCGCCTTGGGATTAAACAAGATCCCGAAAGGGTTTTGCAAATTCCGAAACTGAAAATAGTCGAGCTTTTTTCCAATATTAGTGGCAAAACACGAACCTAGCAATAGTAGTTGACTATCATAACTTATCGGATACTCCGCTGATTGTAGTGATATGTTGGTTTGTAATTTCAATAATCCATTTTTATTGTCAGGTCGAGCGCAGTCGACACCTATTGATCCTGACGTCATAAAATAACCTCTCGACTGCGCTCGAGGAGACAAAATTCTTGCGCTATTATCAATATATTAATTTCTACCGAGAGGAAACTTACTCCCTCTACCTTGGGGCGAGTACCGAGGTGAGGGCATTACCCCACATAACTTTTTGCCTGCTCCAATGCCTCAGCAATTCCATCTGGATTTTTTCCACCTGCGGTTGCAAAGAAAGGTTGTCCCCCTCCACCACCTTGGATGAATTTCCCCAACTCTCTAACTACATTTCCAGCATTTAATTGTTTTTCTGCAACTAGGTTTTTAGAAATATAACAAGACAACAACGCCTTACCATTTTGGGCCGTACCGAACAGTAAGAATAAATTGTCTTGATTAGCACCGAGCTCAAAAGATAAATCTTTGATTCCCGCAGCATCCAGGTCTACTTGTTTTGCCAAAAATTGCACGCCATTAATTTCGGTCAATTCGTTTTGCAATTCGCCTTTTAGGTTTTTGGCTTTATCTTTTAATAAGCCTTCGATCTGCTTTTTGAGCAGTTGATTCTCTTCTTGCAAATTGGTAATCGCCTTGAGCGGATCTTTTGGATTCTTAAGTGTGGCTTTGATCGTATTATATGCTTCTGATTGTGAAGCAAAATAATCTTTGGCTGCATTACTGGTAATAGCTTCAATTCTTCGAACACCTGCCGCTACAGCACCTTCTGAGGTGATTTTGAAATGCCAAATTGCACTCGTTTCAGGTACATGAATTCCTCCACACAATTCCATAGAATCTCCAAAACGAATCGCACGAACGTGATCGCCATATTTTTCGCCGAAAAGGGCAATTGCTCCCTCTGCTATAGCCTGATCATAGGTGATCGCACGTTGCTCTTGCAGCGGTAAATTCTCTCGAATGCGCGCATTGACAAAATCCTCTACTTGTTGCAATTCTTCTGGCCTTACCTTGGCAAAATGCGAAAAATCAAAACGTAAATTCCCGCTGTGTACCATGGATCCTTTTTGAGCAACGTGGGTTCCGAGTAGCTCTCGAAGTGCTTGGTGCAACAAGTGTGTTGCTGTATGATTTGCCGCTGTTCTCGCACGTTTTTCACTATCTACAGTGGCTTCAAATGTACCCTCTAATTGCTTGGGTAAATTTTTAGTAAAGTGCATAATTAGATTGTTCTCCTTTTTGGTATCAACAATAGCAATCATATCGCCGTTTGGCGCTTTTAATTCTCCCTTATCACCTACTTGACCCCCTCCTTCTGGATAGAAGGGTGTTTTATCGAAAACCAATTGGTAGAGCTCTCCATCTTTTTTGCTATTCACTTTACGATAGCGTGATACTTGCACCTGGGCAGTAAGATGATCATACCCAATAAATTCTTCTTTACCATCTGGGATTAATACTTCCCAATCTCCGGTAGAAACTTGTGATGCTGCTCTAGAACGATCTTTTTGTTGCTGCAATGCAGTGTCAAAAGCCGCTTCATCATAAGAATAGCCTTTTTCGCTCAAAATCAAAGCGGTCAAATCTTTCGGAAAACCAAACGTATCATATAACTCAAACGCTTTTTCGCCAGAAATCACTTTTCCTTTGGTTGCTGCAATCACATTATCCAACAATACTAATCCCTGATCTAGCGTTCGCAAAAAAGAATGTTCCTCTTCTTTGATCACATTAATGATGAGATTTTTTTGGGCTTTTAATTCTGGAAAAGCAGCACTCATTTGTGTGCTCAAGGTTTCTACTAATTGGTAGATAAATGGCTCTTTGGTTTCCAAAAAGGTAAATCCATAACGTATTGCTCTACGTAAAATTCGTCGAATCACATAACCCGCTCCTGTGTTACTTGGTAACTGCCCATCGGCAATCGAGAAGGATACTGCTCGCACGTGATCTGCAATTACACGAATGGCAACACTTACTTTACCATCCTCATCCGTTGGCAGACTGTCTTTATCATATTTGGAATTGGTGATGGCTTCGATTTCGCGAATTAGCGGTGTAAAAACATCGGTATCATAATTGGACTTTACATCCTGTAATGCCATACATAAACGCTCAAACCCCATCCCCGTATCCACATGTTGCGCTGGGAGTTTTTCTAGTGACCGATCTGCTTTGCGATTGTATTGCATAAACACCAAATTCCAAATCTCTACCACCAATGGATCGTCCATATTTACCAGTGCTCTTCCAGGGATTTTTGCTTTTTCCTCAGCAGATCGTAAATCTACATGAATCTCGGAGCATGGTCCACAGGGCCCTTGATCTCCCATTTCCCAGAAATTATCTTTTTTATTCCCCATGATGATGCGATCCTCGGGAACAATCGCTTTCCAGAGATCATAAGCCTCTTGATCCATCGCCAGATCTTCACTTTTATCTCCTTCAAAAACGGATACATATAGGATATCTTTATCTAGTCCATAAACCTCCGTCAATAATTCCCATGCCCAAGCAATCGCTTCTTTCTTAAAATAATCTCCAAAACTCCAATTCCCCAACATCTCAAACATCGTATGATGGTAGGTATCCATGCCCACTTCTTCAAGGTCATTATGCTTGCCGCTTACGCGCAAACATTTTTGAGTATCAGCCAATCGATTGTTTTTAGGAACGCCATTTCCCAAAAAGAATTCTTTGAACTGATTCATCCCCGCATTGGTAAACATCAATGTTGGATCATCCTTGATGACCATAGGAGCAGAGGCGACAATCTGATGCTTTTTGGATTCAAAAAACGTTAAAAATTGATTTCTTATGTCTTGGGATTTCATGTGTGTTCTTCTTTAATATTTTTTAATGACCTGCATCGACTTCACTTTGCAAAAGCACTGGCCTGTTTTCAAAAACCTTAAACCTTGTTTAAAGTTTCCTTCATTATGCTCCTGTATTTTGCTTCGTATCCGAATAGTCAAATAATTTTTCTCCTCCTTTTAAATTTTATAAATCGCTTAAAAACAATTTTTTAAGCAATACAACTTTAAGGAATTATTTAATTTTTGGTTTGCTTTACTTCTATTTATTATATTTGTCTGTAAGAGCAATGTTTTACTAATATTACCGTTATGGTAATGCCCTGCAAAAATAGCATATTTTAGATTATGTCAAAGGTTAAATATTACTATGACAGCGAGACGCTTTCGTATCGCAAGATTGAACAAAAAAAAGGTCGCAAACTCGGCATTGTATTTTTGAGTTTGCTAGGCATGCTATTGGCCGGTTTTGTCCTTTTGGTCATCTATCTAAATTTACCCCAAATAGAAACTCCAAAAGAAAAAGCTATGAAGCGAGAGTTGCAGAATATGGAACTGCAATATGAGCTTTTGAACAAAAAAATGGATCTTCAGCAACGTGTTCTTGATGAGGTTGCTGATCGTGACAATAATATCTATCGGCTTTATTTTGAAGCTACACCAATTTCTGAAGAAGAGCGTAAAGCAGGTTTTGGAGGTGTCAATCGTTACGAACAACTCGAAGGTTTTGACAATTCTAAACTGATTTCTGAAAGTGCAAGGCGCATGGACATGATCACTAAACAGATCGTGGTACAGTCTGAATCATTGGAAGAAATTGCCAAACTTGCTGAGGAAAAAGAAAAACTACTAGCCGCTATCCCTGCGATACAGCCTGTGACTAATGAAAATCTAAAACGTATGGCTTCTGGATATGGCATGCGTACCGATCCTTTTACCAAAGTTCGAAAAATGCACAAGGGTATGGATTTTAGTGCACCTCGTGGTACTCCTATTTATGCTTCCGGAGATGGCAAAATAATACGTGCTGATAATCGCTCTACTGGATATGGCAAACATATCAGAATAGACCATGGGTATGGATACGAAACCCGTTATGCACACTTGTATCGATACAATGTCAAAAAAGGACAACGTGTAAAACGTGGGGACGTCATTGGTTTTGTAGGAAGCACAGGCCGATCGCAAGCGCCGCATTTACATTACGAGATTCATAAAGATGGAAAAGCCATCAATCCTATCAACTTCTACTACGGCAATCTATCCGCTGAAGAATTTGAAAAACTACGCAAGAAATCAGAAGCAGTCAACCAATCGCTGGATTAACCTAGTACTAGCCTATGTTTGTAAAACTACCCAAAAAACTCTATTATAGTATCGGCGAAGTAGCTGATGCTTTTGAGGTCAACACTTCGTTGATTCGCTTTTGGGAAAAAGAGTTTACAGTACTTAAGCCAAAAAAAAATGCCAAAGGCAATCGCCTCTTTACTCCAGAAGACATCAAAAACCTCGAATTGATCTATTATTTGGTCAAAGAACGTGGTTTTACCCTAGACGGCGCCAAGACACATCTTAAAGAACAAAAGCAACAAGCCCTCGAAACCTTTGATATTATTCGTAAATTAGAGCGTATCAAAGCACAACTTTTGGACATTAAAGAACACTTATAACAACCACTAACTAAACCACATCATGAAGAAAGGACTAATCATTGCAATTGTAATCATAGGTGTACTACTATTTTATGGAGTCAATGTAAAAAACTCTGCTGTTGAACTGAATGAGAATGTAGAAGAATCATGGGGAAATGTACAAACAGCTTATCAACGTAGAAATGACCTTATTGGCAACTTGGTAAACACCGTAAAAGGCGCCGCTAATTTTGAAAGCAGCACATTAACCAAAGTGATTGAAGCCAGAGCTAAAGCAACTTCGATGAATATCGACGCCAGCAATGTCACACCAGAACAACTTGCACAATTCAATAAAGTACAAGGAGGGTTGAGCGGCGCACTTAAAAGCCTTTTGGTTACTGTAGAACGCTACCCAGAACTCAAAGCCAATCAAAACTTCTTGAAATTACAAGATGAATTAGCCAGCACAGAAAATCAAATCCTTACCGCAAGAACACGTTTTAACGGAGAAGTAAAACCATATAACAATCTTGTTCAGCAAATTCCTAGTAGCATTTTTGCAAGTATCTTTGGTTATGATAAAAAACCCTATTTTGATTCAGAAGCAGGTGCAGAAAAACCTGTTGAGGTTCCAGATGACTTTATAAACTAAAAGGTAAAAATGTCACAGGTTGAAGCATTCCTCAGTCCTATAGAAGAGCAAGAAATTATTTCGGCAATTAGAATTGCCGAGAAAACCACATCTGGTGAAATCCGCGTGCATATTGAAGCTAATTGTGATTTGGCCGTCATGGATCGCGCCAAAGAAGTATTTCATTTTTTAAAAATGGATACTACAAAACTTGCCAATGGTGTGTTGCTTTATGTAGCTACAGATGCCAAAAAATTTGCCATCTATGGGGATGTCGGTATCAATAAGGTTGTCCCAGATAATTTTTGGAAAAGCACCAAAGAAGTCATGCAACAAGAGTTCCGTCAAGGAAATTACAAACAAGGAATTATTGCTGGTGTTCTAAGGGCTGGAGAACAACTACAAGCGTATTTTCCTTGGGATCATACCGATCAGAACGAATTACCTGATGAAATATCAAAAGGATAATATGCTACTAAAAAAACACCTAATACTATTACTGATTTGTTTCTGGGCATTTACCAATGCCGCTACAGCACAAAGGGATATCCCCAAAAAGCCGCAAGAAAAAAAAGATCAGTCTAGTGTTTATGATTATGGCAATATGTTATCAGACATTGATAGTCTCAAGTTAAATCAAAAATTAATCAGATACTCAGACACCACCTCTACACAAATTGTGGTTGCCACAATAGCCTCGCTACAAGGGGAAAATATTGGTATATATGCAGCACGATGGGCACATAAATGGGGTATTGGCCAGGCGAAAGATGACAACGGTGTTTTTGTATTGGTTGCTAAAAACGATCGTAAAATAAGTATTTCCCCAGGTTATGGTGCCGAAATTAAACTCACTGCAGGAATCAATGGCACTATTATCCGAAATGTCATTCTGCCCGAGTTCAAACAAGGAAACTTTTACGGCGGCCTTGACAAAGGCACCACTGCTATTTTTGAAGTCTTGAATGGGAGTTTTGAGGGAACGAGACAAGCCAACAACACAGATTTTCCTATAGGCACTTTTATATTGGTCTTTTTTATTTTTATTATCATCATGATTGCTATTTCCAAAAACAATCGCGGAGGTGGCAACGGTGGTAATCGTAAACAAGGAGACAGTCTATTGGATGTTATTATCTTAAGCAATATGGGAAGAGGCAGCTATGGCGGAGGTAGTTTTGGTGGCGGATTTGGAGGAAGTTCAGGTGGAGATTTTGGAGGTGGTGGATTCGGTGGCGGATTTGGCGGCGGAGGTTTTAGTGGTGGTGGAGCTACAGGTAGTTGGTGATTTTTATGGTTTTACCATACAAATTCGGTTGTTAAATCTCATAAAAAGAAAAATAGCTTGTATATCTTTGAAGTCCTAGAGAGAATGAAACGGATTATTTATAGTCCATCAAAAATATAGTAATTCTAAGCCAGAACACTAACTAAACTTTGGTTTATTACTTATCAGCAAATCACTATACTGAGATGTCCATAAAGTTGTATTGTCAAACACCAATACAACTAAAGACATCTTGTTTTTGGCCTTCCACAATAGCAACTGCACACTGACTATTGTTTTTATTACGGAGTGATTATAAATTAATGCTCAAACTATAACTTTACTACCTCATGTACACAACATGGGGTATTTTTTTTGGCTTCGGCTTCGCTCA
>CAZYRG010000167.1:0-7231 GCA_964650425.1 uncultured Flavobacteriaceae bacterium | reverse complement strand
AAGAAAATAGCGCGGAAAATGAACAAGTTTGAATGCGACATTATATAACCAAATTAAATAACTTCATTAAATTTGTTTTTATGAATAATGCACCACTAGCAGAACGTATACGACCAAAAACACTTGAAGGTTACCTAAGCCAGCAGCATTTGGTAGGTACTAGTGGATCTTTGACTCAACAAATTAAAAAAGGAATTATCCCTTCATTAATTCTTTGGGGACCACCTGGAGTCGGAAAAACTACTTTAGCAACTATTATTGCTAGCAATTCTGGAAGACCTTTTTATACCTTGAGTGCCATTAATAGTGGCGTCAAAGAAGTACGTGAGGTTATTGAAAAAGCAAAACAAAGCGGAGGCTTATTTACCACAAAAAACCCCATCCTATTTATTGATGAGATTCATCGGTTCAGTAAGTCACAACAGGATTCATTACTCGGTGCGGTAGAAAAAGGTTGGGTAACACTTATTGGTGCGACTACCGAAAACCCAAGTTTTGAGGTTATTCCTGCACTTTTATCACGATGTCAAGTATACATTCTTAATTCATTTGATCGTGCAGAACTAGAAGCCCTACTCCATCGCGCTATGGAGGAAGATCCTATGCTTGCGGATATGGATATCGATCTTCAAGAAACAGAAGCATTACTGCGCATCAGTGGTGGAGACGCGCGTAAACTTCTCAATATTTTTGAATTGATTGTGATGAATGACGATGCCAAAAAAATCATCATCACTAATGATAAAGTATTACAGCAAGTACAGCAAAACACCGTACGTTATGACAAGACTGGTGAACAACATTATGACATTATTTCTGCTTTTATAAAATCGATAAGAGGTAGCGATCCAAACGCTGCTGTATACTGGCTTGCCAGAATGATCGAAGGCGGCGAGGATCTAAAATTCATTGCACGACGGCTCTTGATTTCTGCCTCTGAGGATATTGGGAATGCCAACCCAACGGCATTAATTATGGCAAATAATGCTTTTCAGGCTGTTACCACGATTGGATATCCTGAGGCCAGAATTATTTTAAGTCAATGTACTGTATATCTGGCTACTTCTCCCAAAAGTAATGCCTCGTATATGGCTATCAATAAAGCGCAACAACTGGTCAAACAGACCGGAGATTTATCTGTTCCTCTTGCCATGCGGAATGCACCTACTAAATTAATGAAAGAACTAGGGTATGGTGATGATTACAAATACTCGCATGATTATACAAATAATTTTGTAGCGCAAGAGTTTTTGCCTTCTGAAATTGCTGACACCAAACTTTATGAGCCCGGTAATAACCAAAGAGAAAATAGTTTTAGAACTTACCTCAAACAATTATGGGGTGATAAGTATGGATATTAACTTCTTATTTAGTTCAGAGTTGTGAGTCAGGTATTTACTTCAAAAAACTCTAAACTCATAACTCTGAACTCATAACTTAAATCATCGGTCTTCTCTCGCAAAAGTATCTGTAATCACTTTGCCTGTAGCTGGATTAATTCGTTCTAACACAAAGTTTCCAAAACTATCAAAATAGCCATTACCACTCAGACTTTCCGCTTTGACAATGTAATTATTAGCTCTGCTCGTTGTAAAAATAGTCCCTAAAGCTTTCGAAGATCCGTCAGCTAATATTTGATGCAAGGTATAGCCATTGTCCACTTTTTTCATATCATAAGTAGCCCCATTAAGGAGATAAATTACTTTTTTTGTTTTGGCTGTTGTACTAATCGGTTTATTAGCTGTAGATGTTATTGGACTTGGTACCTCATTGGTTACTATTTTTGAAGTATTAGGTAATGCTAACTTCTTGTCCAAAACAGTAACTTCGGTGGGTGGCACAGGGTCTGCAACTGCTATAGCAGGTTGTACAGCAATTTTTTCTTGTGCTTTATTAGCTACAATACCAGTCGTCTTTTTTGGTGCTTTATAAAAATAATTCAGCTTTTTTACATCCATAAATGCAGCTCTCAAAGCTTCTTGATAGCCTTTTTTGAATTCTTTACTTTTACTTCTTCCTGGTTGGGATGTAAATACAATCGTGTTTTTACAATCTTTGAGCTCTACCGCTAATTTAATTGTAAACATACTGGATGCATTATTCACATTTGCATACAGCGCATTACATCCTTCATTTTCTAAATCTTCAGGAAAAGGTTCTCCTTTCAAAATTGCTGTAAAGCCATATTTTTTGAATAAGAATTGCGTTAAAGAATTCAATTGATAGCGATCCTTTTCTCCTTTTAGAAAATCATAACTATCTGGCACTACCACATATTTATACGTATTTAAAGACTGTGAATTAACGGAATAGCTCATTATCAAAGCTATAAGAGGGATAAAAAAACGACGTAACATACTGCTTTAGAAAATTAGATTAAAGCCAAATTGTACGGAGGCACTATTGGCTTTGGCTAAATTAGCATAATCTGTCAAATTGTTTGCAGCGAGATAGAAATTAAATTTACTAATATTGGTAGAAAGTAAAAGTCCTACATTATTAAAGGAATACTTATCAATGGTATAAGTCGCCTTTGCTCGTAGCCCACTAAAAATACGATGATACAAGAAGAAAGAGCCCGCAAATTGCGGCCCTCTAGGACGAAATTGGGAGAATACCTGCACACCAAAAGCGCTCGAATATTCTTGATCAACATCATTTTCCCACCAACAGTCGCAACCAGCATTATTTTCTCTTTTGTTAAAGTTTTTACGAAGTGATCCATAAATTTTTGTTGGTCGCATCGTTGTGTACGTTCGGTTAATGGTATCGCGATCTATAGCCGCTTCAACACGCTCCACAAAAGTCTCTATACCTCGTTGATCATTATCCGTAGGGGTTTCAAAACCATCAAAAACATAGGTGCCTCGAGCTTGATAACTTTCTACATCTTTGGAATGCACAATAAAACCTAAATCTGTAACACTCCCTGTAACCACCCAATTATCTTCCAATTGATAGGTCAATCCAAAATCAACACCTAATCCAAGGTTTCCTCCTAACAATGCCCTTGAAATTATTTCTTTTGTATCCTCTTTTGGATCATCAGTTTCTTCTTCTTTGAGCGAAACATATCCAGATGTATCTAGGTTTAAGTTTAAATCTTCAAGTGTATGTTCGTAAATATTATTTCCGTTAGGAATCTGATCTGTTTTAAAAACTCCTGAGTTATTGGTGGCTCTATAACTGGCTATTTCAGAGTATATTTTTAATCGCAATCCAGCTGTAAGCTTTTCATTTACTTTTTTATTAAAACCAAAGTGATACACCATCAATAGCTCTGCTGCACTTTTGAGGTCATCAAAATCAAAATCTTTACCTACTGGATCTTCGTTACCGAAATAAGCAAGATTGGCAAAATCACTTGGAAAGTATCCAATAAAATCAAATTCCTGATAGATTCCTCCAGAAAAATATAGTTCTTTTTCCTCGTTGCGCCATCCAAAATTCAGTACTTCTAATTGTTGGGTAATTGTAAAAGAATCACGGTTATTAAGTTCGATCAGTGCCTCCGATATTTTTGCATTAATATCCCGCCCATCATCCGCAAAAATATCATAAGCGGTTATGCCTGTAACCCCAGTATTAAAATGAAACTGCGATAATAGTGGAATACCAATATGTTTATCAAACCGGACTTCCGTCCCTGGATTTAGCAACAAGGATTGCGGTAATTCCACGAAATCATATAATAGCTCTTTGTTTTGTCCAAAACTAGCTATTCCTGTCAAGGCGAATACCACCAAATAAATTAGTCTAATCATCCAATAATGAGGTATAATAGATTGCTTTGGATTGTAATATGAGTTCCCCTCCTAAATCGTTGGAACCTGCTATAATCTCCACACGAGTGGCCAGTTTTATTGCACTTTGTAGGAGTTCAAGGTCTGCGAGTGTAATACTATAAGTCTGCTCAGAAGTTACTGGACTACCAATGGCACCAGTTGGAACAGAAATTAAAATGGGCGATGTACTAAGTGGTATCAGCGTATTATTTTCATCCAAAAATTGTAACTCTGCATTAAAACCTGCTGGGATCGTACTTTCGAGTGACACAAACAACTCTACTTTAAGTAATTTATCACCTATATCTCCACTAAAAAACTTATCCTGTAACGTATCCCGAAGTATCGGATTGAACGTGTCATCTAATGGATTCGTAAATTTTGGAGTCCTAATTCTGGAAAAGACAAAGTTCAATTCATAAACAGGCTCTAGTTTAATATCATCTGCTTGATCAAAATCCACGTCTTTTACACAAGCAATTGCTATTAGGGCAATGCTACAAAAAATACTTATTTTTATGATTGTTTTTTTAATATTCATTTTGGGGACTTTATTAAAAAACGAAAAAAAATATAAAAATTGTACAAAAACACCTTTGGAAGGACCATTTAACGGTTTTTTGTGTGTTTTTATCGTAGCTAAAGATAGTATTTTATCTCAGACAAATCCGAAACTTGTAAAAAAACTTTTGGAATTATGACTTTGTGATAGTTATAACAGATCGTTTTTAACCCTAGAGCACTGGCTCCTAGTATATCTGCTTCAAAATTATCTCCTATCATCAAACTCTCCGTATACTGCGCATTCGCCACGGTAAGCGCATGTTCAAAAATTCGTTGATTAGGCTTTTTTACTCCAACTGCATCACTATCTGTAACGGTTTTAAAAAAATGTGCAATCTGAGCTTTTTTTAGTTTCTTTGCTTGTACTTCTTTAAAACCATTGGTTATGATATGCAATTCATACTTTGGCTCCAAATATTCCAACAACTCTAAAGCGCCATCCAACAAATAATTATTATTTGGCAAATATGCTATATACAGATCTGCTATTTCGTCTATGATTGTCAAAGAAAAATCCATTGAAAAAGCAGCGAATGTTTCTTGTAAGCGTCCCCTGCGTAAGGAGATACTATCCACTTTTTCTTCACGGTATAATTTCCAATATTTTTGATTAATGGGCGCATATACGTTGAGAAAATCTTCTACGGAAAGAGTAATGTTCTTTTCTTTAAAAATCTGTTGATAGGCTAATAATGAGTTTCGATCAAAATCCCAAAGCGTATGATCTAAGTCAAAAAAAACATGTTTTATCGTATCACTATACATTATTATTTCTCCATATGAATTCAAAAATCGCTCTCCAAAACAAGCCTCTTTTGGTCGCTACAAATAGCCCATTACTAAAAACTGGGATAAATAATCCATCCACGCGTTCCACGGATCGTAACAATTCTTCAATACGATTCTTGGCGTCTGTAACCTCTTTAATCATTTTGAATGCATTATTGGTAAAACAAAATGAATACACCCACAAAGGCGTTTGTACTTCATAATCCAAATCATAAAACAAAAAAGGAGTACAGGTACCCGCTCGGAATCCTGCATTATCGGGATACCCCATAGAATAATCTTCTACCACTTCCATCTCTACAAAGTTGCGATAGGTTTCTGGTAAATTGAGTTTATAGTGAGAGCATTGTGTATGGACTAACTGTCTATGTGTTATACTCTCTAACCGCAGTTTCTCTTCTTTGAGCACTTCTACATCACTGACCCCCGCATAGGATACCCGAAGGCCTACATCCGCATAATCCGCTACGGATTTAATCAATGCGCGATGCTTAGCTCTGGTACTACCGACACTTTTTTCAAAGTTAGAATAATCTCCAAGTCCAAAAAGAAATGTCAACTTCTTTTTATTTGCTCTTTGAAAATTTAATATAAAATCAAAGGTATTAAATGGGTCTTTTTTTAGGCCCAGCAGAACTTTGATTCGAGAACTAATTCTTTTAAATTTAATTTTGGACACATCTCTAACGATACCACCCAAATTTCGCAAAATCCCTTTTTCTTTATAAGCAAAAGCTTGTGATACGGATACGATCGGACGGATACTAAAACGTTTAGAATTGAAATGTAGGTTCGGGAATCTAGATAGTAATACTTTCTTAAATGTTAATGCCCACATATCTACTACCGGTTGCTGTAAAAAACCATGTTTATAAGCGAGGCTTTCTGTAGCTTTAAACCTCCCATATTCATCTTTTACATGCGGAAAATATTCCTCATAGCGTGTCAATAAATAAAAGCTTGCTGCAAAAATATCAAATGGCAATGCGGCATCTGATAATTTGGAAGCAAAAAAACACTGTGTTCCTTCCCATTTTCGAACGTCTATCTCTAATGAAGAGAAACCACTTTCGAATAACAAGGAGGTACTTTCTATAAACAATTCCGTACCCAAAGGTTGCTTACCATATGACAACTTAGCATCTTGATGCGCAACAAAAGTTTCTATTTTATTGGTAAAATCTACCTCAACACCTAAAATATGAGTACAAATCTGTCGAAATGTATATCGCACTCTTGGCGTAATTTTATGAGAATAGACTAATAGCATTTTTTTTAGTTTAGAGTTACGAGTTTTTAAAAAATAATTCAGAATTACGAGGGCTCCATAACTCTGAACTCATAACTCCAAACTTTATAAAACTCCCTCATCAGCAAAGCTAAAATACGTTTTTTCGGTTACAATAAGATGATCCAATAGTTTGATCTCTAAAGTTGCTGCAGCAGCTTTGATTCTTTGCGTAAGTTCCAGATCAGCATCACTGGGTTTTAGGGTTCCACTTGGATGATTATGGGATAATATAATTCCAACAGCGCCAACTTCTAACGCTTTACTCAATAGTAATCGTACATCTACAACAGTTCCTGTTTGTCCCCCAATGCTTAACTGCTTTTTTTGTAAAATTTTGTTGCTATTACTTAGATAAAGCACCCAAAATTCTTCATGTTGAAGATCTCCTATAAGAGGTTGCATCACTCCAAACACTTGATTACTGCTTATTATTTTTGCATTTTTTTCTGGAATCGTTGTTGCCCTACGTCTTCCTAATTCTAAAGCGCCAAGAATAGTAATTGCCTTCGCCTCTCCTATTCCTTTGAATTGCATTAATTCTTTTAGCGAAAGTTTTCCGAGACTATTCAAATTATTGGCTGTACTAGCTAATATCCGCTGACTCAATGCCACGGCACTTTCTTCCCTGTTCCCAGAACCAATCAATATTCCTAATAATTCGGCATCACTCAATGATTGCTTACCACGTTGTATTAATTTCTCTCTCGGACGATCGTCTTCACTCCAGTTTTTTATAGAAAAGGTGGGTTGTGGATTCATTTGTTATTTTTACTATTTATCCCTGTTAGTGTACCTTTTTTAT
>CAZYRG010000166.1:5965-7312 GCA_964650425.1 uncultured Flavobacteriaceae bacterium | reverse complement strand
CCGAAAGTATTAATTCTGGATGAACCCACAACGGGACTTGACCCCAATCAATTGGTTGAAATTAGAGAATTGATTCAGACAATCGGTAAGTCTAAACTAGTATTTCTCTCTACTCATATTATGCAAGAGGTTGAAGCCATGTGCGATCGGGTAATTATCATTAACAAAGGAAAACTTGTAGCCGATCAAAAGCTTACTGATCTGCATGACACCAAGGAACAGATCATCGAAGTGGAGTTTGATTATCGAGTAGAAGAAGCTTTTTTACTAAAACTACCTAATATCACTGAGGTAAAAAACACTCATGGTTTTGTCTATGAGCTTATTTTTAATACCGAAAAAGATATGCGTCCTGTAGTGTTTGATTTTGCCCATGACAATCAGCTTAAAACCCTACAACTTTCACGAAGAAATAAAAACTTGGAAGGATTATTCAGAGAGTTGACCTCATCTTAATCCGGAAAGTAGTAAGCATAAATAATTATTCAAAAAATAGTTTTCCTTTATAAAACTCTTCTATCTCTACCACTGGAGGTCTATTTTTGGAAATAAGATCTCCCGTACTGCGTAATTCTCCTTTTAAGGATTCCTGTGGATTGACAATCATCTTATTAGTTCCTCGGTGAAAAACCGAGACATTTTGTGCTATTAAAGTAGCTCCCTCAAAACGTCCAATCCCGGAAGCGAAAGTTATACGAAGGTTAGTTACTTGTCCTGAAACAAAAAATGATGAAATATTGTTACTTACAATAATGAGTCTTTCAGAAGCTACTTCTATCTCAAAATTGCCTGATGTAATCGCTGATGTCTCACTAAAATCTTCAGAAATCAAACTTAATTCGGGAAAAGACAGCACGCCTGCCGATCTGACAGGGAATTGCGATGATGTCCTTATTTCTGTTAACATTGGCGTAGTAACAAATACTTTGGTTTGATTAAATTTTCGAAAAACATTACATCCATTTTCATTGGTCAAAACCAAACGATCTCCTTGTATTTCAGCTTTGACGGTATTGATTAAATTCTCACCACTTTCTACAATCACCTTAATCTCATCACCTTCCCTAACTACTAACTCAATATTTTCATTAACCAAAATTCTAGAAAATGCTTCTACAAACAACTCTTTTTGTACAGGGGCTCCAGATGATTTAAGGCAATCAGGAGCATCTTCGGTATCACAACCAAAAAACAAAATGAGTGTTATTAAACCTATCCAACGTATCATAATCGGTAACCTATTGTGAGTTCTGCCATTTCGGCTTTTGCTACATGGGAACGAACAGTCAGGGATGTAAAAAAGTTTTTGTTTATATAATATTGCAATCCAAAACGATTGTACAAACG
>CAZYRG010000166.1:0-5865 GCA_964650425.1 uncultured Flavobacteriaceae bacterium | reverse complement strand
AACATCAAATGTCGTTTCCAAAAATAAAAATTATAGTGCGCATATAAACCGTGGTTTTCTCCCAAAAACGCATTACCCATATCCTGATACAAGTAAGAGACTCCCCAATCTGGATAGTTATAAACCCGCTCCCATTGTTTTAGCCCATAAGTCTTACGATTCATAGAAACCAATACGCCGCTAGGGTGATTGGTAATCAGTGATGCTATATCTGGATTATGTCTAGCAATTGTGCCATTAAAATTGAGCACATCAATGCCATATCGGGCTTGCCCAAATTCTTGCGCTGTTAGACCTATACTAAAGAGTGCTATAAAAAGACCGATTTTTTTAATCATCGAAGGCAAAAATACGGAAATCGTAAAAACAGTGCTCCTAATACTTTCTGAAAATACTTTACAAAACAAAATTAAAACAGCGCGCTGGCGATATTCTTGATATTGTCAGATTTTCCCATCGAATAATAATGTAGTACCGGCACTCCGAAATCCAATAATTCTTTTGATTGTTGAATAGCAAAATCAACTCCTACTTGTCGTACCTCTTTATTGTCTTTGCATTTTTCTACTGCATTGATAAGTTCTTGGGGCATATCCAACCAAAATGCTTGCGGTAATAATTGTAAATGACGTTTGACAGCAACCGGTTTAATACCAGGAATAATCGGAACAGTAATTCCCTCGGCACGAGCACGCTTTACAAAACTAAAATACCGTTCATTATCAAAAAACATCTGCGTTACCACATAATCCGCTCCTTGATCAATTTTTTCTTTCAGTCTTTTTATATCCGTATCCATTGATGGGGCTTCCAAATGTTTTTCTGGATATCCCGCTACTCCAATACAAAAATCTGGATGGTTGCCATCTTCTTGTGTGGCATGAAGGTACTGTCCTCCGCGCATCTTTGCAATTTGATTCACCAAATCCGAAGCATAATTATGTCCTCCCGGCGTTGGGACAAAATATTTTTGCCCTTTCATAGCATCACCACGCAATGCCATTACGTTATCTATACCTAGATAATGACAATCCACCAACAGGTATTCGGTTTCTTCTTTGGTAAAACCTCCACATAATACATGCGGAATCGTATCCACATCATATTTGAATTTGATTGCGGCACAAATCCCTAATGTTCCTGGGCGCATCCGTGTTATTTTCTTATCATACAAGCCTTCTTTTTCAATATAAATATATTCTTCTCTCGATGTTGTGACATCAATAAATGGCGGGTCGAATTCCATCAGAGGATCTATATTATCATATAGCTCCTGAATATTTTTTCCTTTTTGCGGTGGTATAATTTCGAAAGAAAACAATGGCTCCCCATTTGCTTTTTCAATATGTTCTGTTACTTTCATAGTACTATTCTCTATTATGGAGAATTTTATTTTATATTTTTCAAATTACTTCTTAACCAATTTATCTGCCCCAAGTGATATATATCATGATGAATGATACCTCGCATCATATAACCATTGGTATAGGGTTTCCCTGCAGTAATCTCACTAAACCAATAACGGCTTTTGGTCTGTAACAAATTACAGATAACGGTTTGTGTTTCTTCCAATCGCTCCAAAAGATGGTTCCATTCTTCTTGAGATTCGATATGAATTGGTGTCCAATCTTCTTCAGAGTTTATTTTGATATTAAAGCCTTTATTTTCTTTTAATTTAGCAATAACAAAAATCCTCCAGTTGATAATATGTAGCAGTATTTCTGCAATAGATTTTTTGACCCCTTCTGGCCTAGTATTTACTTCTTCCCATGAAATTTTTTCCATAGATTTCATCAATGAAGCACCTAACCAGGTTTCTCCTTTATAGGACTCATTAAAATCATGGATGAAATCGTCTACTGTCATATTTCTTTTTTTGAACCTATATGGCCTTTTTATAACCTCGAAACTTTAATCATTCACTCAAACTAGGATTCAGCCACTTCTTGGCATAGTCTAAATCAATATTTTTTCGTTCAGCAAAATCAATTACCTGATCTTCTTTTATTTTTCCTAAACCAAAATACCGCGCCTCTGGATTGGCAAAATAATATCCCGATACAGAAGCTGCAGGCCACATGGCTAAACCTTCTGTAAGCTCTACGCCGATTTCTTCTTTAACTTGTAACAATTCCCAAATCGTTAGTTTTTCTAAATGATCTGGGCATGCAGGATAACCTGGTGCTGGTCGAATTCCTTTATAAACCTCTTTGATTAATTCTTGATTACTTAAAGCCTCATCACTTGCATATCCCCAATCTTCTTTACGCACTTTGGCATGTAAAAACTCCGCAAAAGCCTCAGCCAAACGATCTGCCAGTGCTTTAACCATAATCGAATTGTAATCATCATGATCTGCTTCAAAAGCTTCTGCTTTTTCTTTGGTTCCAAATCCTGTAGTAACACAAAACGCTCCGATATAATCCTGTCGACCACTCTCTTTGGGTGCTACATAATCTGACAATGCAAAATTAGGTTTGCTGGCATGTTTTTTTAATTGCTGTCGTAATGTTCTAAATTTCGCTACTTCTTTCCCCTCTACTTTTACCTCAATATCGTCATCATTGATGGTATTGGCTTCAAACAATCCATAAATTGCCTTGGCCGTTAACCATTTTTCTGCAAGCAATTGTTCCAACATTTCCGTTGCATCTGCAAAAAGCTCGGTTGCCTGTTCGCCAACTACCTCATCGGTCAAAATATCTGGATATTTACCATGCAAATCCCAAGAACGGAAAAAAGGAGACCAATCGATATAAGGCACCAAATCTTCCAATTTTTGATTTTCGATCACTTGAATTCCTAACTGATTGGGTTTTGTAATTTCACTAGTTTCCCAATCAATTTGATATTTATTTTTTCGTGCCTCTTCCAAAGACAAATATTCTTTGACTTTCGTACGCTTCAGGAATTGTTCTCGGAACTTATCGTAATCCGCTTTGACCTCTCCAATATATTTTTGATTTGATCGCTTGTTCAGCAAATCTCCTACCACAGTAACTGCTCTCGATGCATCATTAACATGTACTACAGCGTTTTGATATTGAGTGTCAATTTTGACCGCGGTATGGGCTTTTGAGGTCGTTGCACCGCCAATTAATAAGGGGATTTTGAATCCTTTACGTTCCATTTCTTTAGCCAAATACACCATTTCATCTAAGGACGGAGTAATCAACCCACTTAACCCAATAACGTCTACATTCTCATCAATCGCAGTTTCTAGAATTTTTTCAGGAGGTACCATCACGCCCAGATCTACAATCTCATAATTATTACATCCTAAGACAACAGAAACAATATTCTTTCCAATATCATGCACATCACCCTTTACGGTCGCCATGAGCACTTTACCAGCATTCTGAGAAGCACCAGCTACTTGAGGATTTTTCAATTTCTCTTCTTCTATAAAAGGTAATAAATGGGCTACGGCGCGCTTCATCACACGAGCAGATTTTACTACTTGAGGCAGGAACATTTTACCCGATCCGAATAAATCTCCAACAACATTCATTCCCGTCATCAAATTGCCCTCAATTACTTCAATCGGTTTATCAGCAGCTAATCGCGCTTCTTCTACATCTTCTACAATAAAAGCGTCAATCCCTTTGACCAATGCTCTAGTAATACGATCTTGTAAGGGTTCTTCTCGCCAACTCAGATCCGCTCCTTGCTCTTTTTTGCCCCCTTTTACCGTTTCTGCAAAATCCAATAATCGCTCGGTTGCATCATCGCGACGATCCAGAATTACATCTTCTACATGCTCCAATAAATCCTTCGGAATATCATCATAAACTTCTAACATGGCAGGATTCACAATTCCCATATTCATACCTGCTTTGATCGCATGGTACAAAAACACGGAATGCATCGCTTCCCTTACTCCATTATTTCCTCTAAAAGAGAAAGAAACATTACTCACACCACCACTTACACTTGCATGGGGTAAGTTTTCCCGAACCCAACGCGTTGCTTCGATAAAATCAATCGCATTGAGTCGATGCTCCTCCATTCCCGTAGCCACTGGAAAGATATTTAGATCAAAAATGATATCTTCTGGCGCTAACCCTATTTGATCTACCAAAATATCATAGGATCGTTTGCTTATTTCGATACGACGATCATAGTTATCTGCTTGTCCAACTTCATCAAAAGCCATGACAATTACAGCAGCTCCATAACGCTTTACCAATTTTGCATGTTTGATAAATTCTTCTTCGCCTTCTTTAAGGGAAATAGAATTCACCACACATTTTCCTTGTACTACTTGCAATCCAGCTTCGATAATATCCCACTTGGAACTATCGATCATAATCGGTACCCGAGCAATATCAGGTTCTGCCATGATCAGATTCAGAAATCGCACCATGGCTTCTTTCCCATCGATCAATCCATCATCCATATTAATATCAATCACCTGTGCACCACCTTCTACCTGATGCCTTGCAATCTCCAATGCTTCGTCAAATTTTTCTTCTTTGACCAATCGTAAAAACTTACGCGAACCTGCAACATTGGTTCGCTCCCCAACATTGATAAAATTCGTTTCTCCAGTTACGATCATGGGTTCTAACCCAGATAGCTTCAAATATCTTTTCTTTTCTGTCATAGTCACTTTCTATACCAATTCAGCTGCTATACTTCTTGGTTGATATGTTTTTGCTAAATCAGCAATTGCTTTGATATGTTCTGGGGTCGTCCCACAACAACCTCCAACAATATTAATTAGGTTTTTGTCTAAAAATTCCTTGATCTGCACTGCCATTTGCTCTGGAGTTTCATCATACTCTCCAAAAGCATTGGGCAACCCTGCGTTGGGATGTGCCGAAACACCAAACGGGGCCTTTTTTGCTAAGACTTCCAGATAAGGAGTCAACTGATTTGCTCCCAGTGCACAATTAAACCCAACAGATAACATCGGAATATGAGCAATCGAAATCAAAAAAGCTTCTGCAGTTTGTCCAGATAAAGTCCGACCACTAGCATCTGTTATCGTTCCACTTACCATGATTGGAATATCCAGATTTCTTTCCTCTTTTACTTCCTCTATAGCAAATAAAGCGGCCTTGGCATTGAGCGTATCAAAAACCGTTTCGACTAGAAGTATATCAACCCCTCCATCAATCAACGCTTCTACTTGCTGTTTGTAGGCAATCCGCAAATCCTCAAAAGTTACGGCTCTGAAACCTGGATCATTTACATCTGGTGACATACTTGCTGTTCGGTTAGTAGGTCCTATAGAACCTGCCACAAAACGCGGTTTATCTGGATTTGCTTTAGTAAATTCATCCGCTACTTCTTTCGCAATTTTCGCCGATTCATAATTAAGCTCATAGACCAAATCTTCCATACCATAATCCTCCATAGCAATAGTGGTCCCGGAAAAGGTATTGGTCTCTGCAATATCTGCTCCTGCTTCAAAATACAAGCTGTGTATTTCTTTAATCGCTTCTGGTTGTGTCAAGCTCAATAAGTCATTATTCCCTTGCAATGGCTGTCCCCAATCTTTGAAACGTTCTCCGCGATAATCCTCCTCTGTAAATTTATGGCGTTGGATCATAGTACCCATAGCGCCATCGAGTACCAAAATCCGTTTTTGGAGTATTTCTAAAATATTTTTCATAACAATAATTTTATCCATCCCTATCAAACTATAGACATGAATCTTTTATATATAATCGTATGTTATCGTGAAAGTGTAGAGAAATATCTTCCTTTGTTATCTGTCCCGATTTCAATCGGGATAGAATGTAGCACCTTCTTAATTCAATCCGATAAGTGTCAGATTTCTCTAAGGGTTGCTAAGGTTTCAAAGGGTCTATTCCCTCCACCTTTCTTGATAACGTGTTTTAAATGTATAAGAACATG
>CAZYRG010000165.1:4913-7330 GCA_964650425.1 uncultured Flavobacteriaceae bacterium | reverse complement strand
ATATAATGTCGCATTCAAACTTGTTCATTTTCCGCGCTATTTTCTTGTTCACAATTTCCGTAGCTATGGCTATACAAACCGATCACAGCGTCATAGAGCAGAAAAGCAACTTCGTTCTATACGGCATTATATACCAAATTGGTATAAAACATTGCCTTACAGCATCGGGTTTTGAGTTTTCTTATAATTTAAACTGTATAGTAGTATAGAATGTTCTAGGCGCAGCAGGAATAATTCCAGGTCCAGGATACCCTGTAGCTCTCCTAGTAAAATAACTGTTGTCTAATAGATTATTCAAACCCGCTTCGAGTTTTATGTTTTTCGACAATGTATAGGATGTCGATATATCCAGTATGTCATAAGAAGGAATTGCGCCGTCAACTCGATCCTCATTTTCTGGGTTGTAAGGGGAATTTGTCGCATCGGTAAACTGTTCTGATAGATAAGTGTATTGTACGGATGTTAAAAAATTCTTGTACCCAAACGAGAGACCGGTTTTTAAATTTACTTCGGGAATAAACTCTACTTTATTTCCGTCAATACTTTCACCCACACTACTGGTATATTCGGAGGTAGTTAACGCAAGATTAGAAAAAACATCGAGCTTCAAGTTGTCATTTTGGTTAAAAAATGTTTCTTTAAGATTCCATTGAAGTAATGATTCCAAACCTATAATTGTGGCCTTTCCAATATTACCTCTAACAAATTGTGCTCGGAACGGAGGGTCATTTCTGAAAGCCTGCCCCAGTCTGTTGTCGTACAATAATGAAAATACATTTACATCATAAGAAACCATTTTTCTAAAAGTTCCTCGTACCCCTAAATCAATAGTGTACCCTGTTTCGTCTTGAATACTTGGATCTACCGCAAAGGATGGATTAACAGTTCTAATGTCTGAAAAAGTAACGGATCTATAATTTTGTGAAAAGTTAAAATAAGATTCGAAATAGCTGGTTGGTTTATAGCTTAACCCTATGCCTAATAACACTAAATTTCGTTCTCTAACATCATTGTCTGGAGTAAAAATTAGATTAGGATTACTTCCTTGCGTACTTGGTCTATTCAAAAATTCTCCTACAGATTCTGTTCGTATATATTCAAATCTAAAACCAGGTGTTACCGAAAAGTGGTCGGTGATATTAAAGATATTCTCTCCAAAAACAGCTAGGTTTAAGTTCGGGTACTTAAAGTTATTTTGATTGGGATAAAAGGGGAAATCATCGGTTTGGAAAGTGAAATCGGCATCACTTCCTTTACTTCCTGGCCCTTGTTGTGAAGTATTGTTAGCTTTGTAAAATTTTGTACCAAGCAATAGTACGGACGGTTGATTTTTGATTGCATATTCAGTGATCACTCTGGCTTCTGCACCAAAGTTTTTAAAGGTTCCAATCAACAAATCTCTTTCAAAATCAAAATTTCCAAATTCATCCGTTTCATCAGGCTCAAAGACATCTGGATTTTCATTGAGTATGATATTTCCGTCTCCAGTTACAAAGGATTCCGCCCTTCTAAATCCAATCGCTTTTCTTGACGCATCCAGTGCAAAAAGGCTTAAGGTTCCATTTACATTATCAGAAAACTGATGATTTAATTTGATATTAAATAAATTCCAATCTACTCCAAACCAATTTCTGGTTCTATTGCTTTGTCTTGGGTCTTGTAAAAATTGAACATCGGATAACCCGCCTGCTTGTTGTGCCAAATAATTGAGATGCGTTACTTCCGCTTCAATTTTGGTTTTCTCATTAAATTCATAGCCAATATGTCCATAGGCATTTTTGGAATCAAAACCGGAATTAGGTCTAAAACTGTCTCCTTGCTTATAGTTGTAATAAGCGTAATAACTTAACTTATTAGAGGTGCCACTAATGCTCGTGAAATTGGTAAATAAATTATAGCTCCCGACGGAATTTCTAGAAATTATTTCTAAAGGTTTAGTAGCATTTGGTTTTTTCATGACAAAATTTATCAAACCACCAAATTGCGTTCCATATTGCAACGATGCAGCACCTCGTATTACCTGAATTTGTTCTAACCCTTCAGTTGGAGGGGTGTAATAACTTTCAGGATATCCTAAAACATCAGCGCTAATATCATAATCATTCTGCCGCGTATTGAAATTTGCTGTTCTATTGGGATCCAATCCACGTCCGCCAATGTTAAGCTGTAAACCTCCATCATTACTATCGTATATATTTAATCCTGCCACTTTTGCGTATATCTGCCGTGCATTATTAGTAGCTTTGTTGGTCAAATCCTGATCGAGCAACACGACTTCAGATTTTTTTCCTGCATAAATATGGGTGCCTTCTACGGGCTTTAACGTTTGTAATCCAAAAGCTTGTTTTTTCTGATAACTTATAATCACTTCGGAGAGTTCGTTACTAAGTGGCTCCATTTCAACAGTGAAATTTTTG
>CAZYRG010000165.1:0-4813 GCA_964650425.1 uncultured Flavobacteriaceae bacterium | reverse complement strand
CCATTTAGAGAGATATACCCTTCTGCAAAAACCCCAATATTCTCATTCTCTAGTTCTTTTTTGTAATGATCTCCTAGAAAATGTGCATACGCAACGATAAAATCCGGTTGAGTAGCCATTTGCTTCTCTTGAAAAGCATTCAAAAAATGGTTATTATTTATAAGAAAACTATCTCCAGTGTCATATTTTAGAATTCTAAACGAAGTATAACCAGCTTTTTCCATTAACATTACTCGCCAGGAAAAACGATATCCTTCTTCTGTCCAAAACAATTCATCAGGATATAGTACATATCGAAAAGGTAGTAGTAGCTGAATTCCTAAAAATATACAGACCACTAAAAATAGTTTCCGATAAAATTTTGGCAAATATACGTCTCTTATGTCATTAACTCTAGCGCTAAGCTTTAATATATTTCGTAGTTTTTGCAAGAATTTCTCATGCAATTCACCACTAAAAAAAATGAGCGTTACACAGATCATTACATAAGGGAACATTCCTATTGGGAAAAGTACTCGGGTAAATAGGTGAAAAATCACCACCAGTATAAAAGCAAATGGTCTTGTTTTATGTACTATTAGTAAAAAAGGAATCGTAAGATCATAAATAGCCCCGCTCCAACTCATTAGATAATGAAACCAGGTGTCATTCATAAATGCACCAATAATCGGAAAATCAGTTTTGGATGAAAGCCAAGTTTTAAGAGGTTGCGCTCGTAATAACCAATCGGAATTTAATTTAGCCAAACCGGCATAAAAGTAAACGATTCCTATTAAAAGCTTAATCGCATCCACCGTCCATTTTGGTACATTTTTGTATGATCTGTTTTTGTAATAGGCATCTAAAGAAAAATTTACATTAAGCGGCAAAAAGCACAGTAAGAAACTTAAAATGCTAATGAAGTAATAATGGTTTAAATAGGTGGTTTTATCGATTAGTTCAATATACGTAAACGATAAGAAAAACAAAACTATAGCGACTCGATACTTATATCCAAGAATAATTCCGATACAGGAAATAATCGCTATAAAAAAAAGCACATAGGTATAAGCACCCCAGCTTACTACCCAAGAAAATCCATAGTATTTAAAATGAAAATTGGGTTCGATATAGAACTTAGACACCCAACCTTTTGATAAAAATCGAACAAGACTGATGAACATTAATGTGCCAAATAAAATACGAAAAGCGGCTAGTGTAGCCGCTCTTGATGTTTTATTTAGATATGTAGCAATAGCTTGTCTAATCTCCATCGTTATCTGCAAAATCTATTGTTAGATTAAATGCACTAACAGCATTTGATTTTACTGCAATTACAAACTCTTGAATGGCATCAAATACCGCATCAAAATTTGGATTGTAATCTTGTGTTTGTTGATAAAAGTTATCTGTGATAGAAGTATTAGCGGTATCAATATTACCAAACAAATCAATAATATAATCGTCTAAAAGAATATCATCACCATTAATCAATATGGTTGTATTCAAAGTTTGCAGATATTCCTGTAATCCTACCGTATTACTGTTATCCGTATAACTTCTTCCGTAATAAAAATCTTGAATGGCATCATACGCTTCTAAATATAATGCTTTAGAATTCTCTGAGCTGTAACGGGACTCCACAAAGTCAGGACTTGCAGCTACAGAAATTGTTGGAAAAATAGCTCTATTTCTTGTGCCAGAAGGTCGAGCAATTTTTGACTCTCTAAAGGATTTTTCGGTGTATTGTAGAAAATCATTTACCTGAATACTGAAATATGAACTAATGGTGTTATCTACCTTCGTAATGTTCGTGTTTTTGGTCGCTTCAAAATCGCTTAAAGCGGTTGTTGTTATAGCTATCATCCTTTCAGATAATAGTTCCAAATAGTCTTTGTATTTAGGTTCTCCATACAATGCGATGATATCGTTATCTGCCGATTCCAAACCATTTAAAAGATAATCCATTGCTGGTAACCCTTGGGTTGGATTTAACACCGTTCTATCTAGATTTACTGCAGTAGTACTATTGATGTTCTCTGTTATTTTAGTAACATCCGTGGGATACGTATTCATATCTAAAGAATACCCTGATCCAAAGAAAAACATTTCTACATGTTGCCAGACTTTACAAGCTTCAAATAAATTTGTTCTCACTTCGGATAAAGTAGTCGTATCGGGCGCATTTGTAAACGACGTAACAGAAGTGTTTAATGTTTCAAGTTTGCTTTTTAGATCGTTGGTAGCGGGTAATAAAAGATTATTAACCCAGCTAGTGGTCAGATTAGCTCTATCAAAATTATCATTATCACCATTTCCTCCATCATTAGGCAGTGAATCATCACTTGAACAGGAAATAAGATAGAAGAAAATTAGAATCGGGAGTGCATAGACTATTTTTTTCATAACAATATTTTTGTGCATTTGTTTTTTTACAAAAATTCGTAGAAGGGATAACCATGCTGTTATCCCTTTTACGAATGAATTTGTTTTATGTGTATACTATGTGTAAATACATCTTTTACAATCCTTATGGATTAACATCATCCAATGTCCAAGATAATCCTCCAACGCTTTTTGCTGCAATTGCATCCGCAGTATCTCTTAATTGCGTAGCAGTAACATCCCATAATCCATTTCCTGCATCTAGCGTTGCTAAGAACCCATCAACCTCTGCGTCAGTAAAATATTTTTCGCCATCAGCATCCACTATGTAACGTAAACTATTTACAAAACCATATCCTTCACAAAGGTCGTGGAACGCATCCTCTCTTTTTCCAGAAACACCATCTTCAGCTGCATCAATTAATTTTGCACCACCGCTTAAATAGTGCACGGCTCTTACAGCGATAATCAATCCTAATTTTTCACGTAAAATTTCAACTTGCGCATCTCTAGCGGAATAATCTTTCTCAACAATGGCAATACGTCCTTCTACAAAGGCCGTAAAAATTTCACTTTCTGTGCCAGCAAATTTAGCTAACCCATCTACGTTGTCAATGTACTTATAAATCAAGTTCTCGCCAGAAGTGTTGCCAAAGATATAACCAAAAGCTTCATCCCAATGATGCTCCATAGTAGTATAGCTTTTTCCTTCAGCTACAGTTTCAGCATCATTCAATGCACGATAATCGCCATTTGAAGTATCGCCATTTTCATTGTCTAAACGATTTAAATAGTGATTTACAGCTTGGTCATAGGCTAAAGCACCAGCCAAAGATTTTGTAAATAATTGATCCAACTCACGACCTTTTGCATCTACATATCTAGTAGAACCATCGCTATCTCCAAAAGCACCTGCTTGGCCAGAAGCTGCAGTCATTGCCCAGTTGTCTAGGACGGTTTGATGACCAGTGATAAAGGCATCGATGCCATCTACATTGGTTTTTCCTTGACCAGATTCATTTTTATTTGCACCAAACAAACCTATAGAAGCAGAAGATTTTGATCGTACAATCTTAGTAGTTCCATTTAAACTAGTATCTGTAAACCCAGCACTTTCTCCATCTTGACCTTCAAACTTTAATTGTATATCTGCAACACTCATCTGAGATTTTAAGTTTCCTCCTATTTCTTTTGCTTGCTTTAAACGCGTAGTTTGTCCACTAAAACTTACCGTAGCGTTATCTTCTCTAGTAAACAAAGTAGCATAATTGCTGATATAATCGTTATTATAGTCTCCATTATCAGTTCTAGAAAAGTCATTACCAGTAATGATCTCCTCTACTGAGGGAATGTTGGATACAGGACCTGTAGGATCCGTCGCTACACCGTCGTCATCACTGGAACAGGCTACAAAAAGTAGTCCTATGGTCAAAACCCCTAAGGTGTGTTTATATAATGTCATTTTATTTAGATTTATTAAAAATAATAATTGTTTTCGGGTGCAAATATATTATTCAGAATCGTTCTAAACAAACTTATTTGTATTAAATCTAAATAAAATAGTGAATTTAACATTTAGGTAAAATACGCTAAATGCTAATTGTATATCATTGAGAGTTTTGTAGTGAATTTAGTGTGCAGTGCTAAGTGCACTACGAGTCGATTTTGCCCAGTTAATTAAGAGTTCTTTTTCGGCCTCACTCAAGGTGCCATGTATCCAAGTGTAGGATTTGAGCGGCATTTCAGCTTCTTCAACCTCTTCAATGAGTTCATCGAGTTTGTGGTCTTTTTTCTTATGGTCCCAGCTAGCCCATTGTGCTAAGTTGAGGTGTTCTTGCCCTTCTTCTATATGATGGTTGAGCCAAAGCGAAATAGGTGCAACCTGGGCATACCATGGATAGGTGGTTTGTTGACTATGACAATCATAGCAATTATTTTGCATCACTTGCTTTACTGCAGCAGGCATTTGAGTTTCTTGTTCAAATGCTGCTAAGGATTCATATCCAGATTCGTTTTTGTCTGGTCGGATGAATTGGATGGCTATGAGTATAATGATAAGTATAATTCCTGCTTTTTTCATTTTGGATGATTTTGATTTAGCATTGATTCTTTTACGAACACTAAGCGTAGTCGAAGAGCCAAATGTAAGGAAAAAGTGAATATAGTCCACTATTAAGGATAGGTTGTTAATAGTGGTTATTTTTGTTAAAAAATAGACTGAAAAACAAAGTTTATACGGGATTAAAGATTTTTATTACTTTGAAAAACAGTTTCAAACGTTATAGATAGTAGGGAATTTAAAAATGTTAAATTTTACTTTTTATTTTGTGAAATTTGTATTACGTTTGCGCCGTAATTTAGTTATTGCGAAACAATTATTGAGTTTATATACCCCTATAAAGATTTTTATTAATGACCTTTCTATATTTCCCCTCGCTTATTTCTATTG
>CAZYRG010000164.1:0-7343 GCA_964650425.1 uncultured Flavobacteriaceae bacterium | reverse complement strand
TTAAAAGTCGTTATGAAGAAAAAACTAGCTATCAGCCTTAAATGGTTAACAAGTATCTTAACCTTTCTAGCGATAATAGCATCAGTCTTCCTTGTAAAACAATATATTGATGGGCATTTTAATATCCCATTACTCCTTGTCCTTTTTATAGTAAGCCTACTACTTTATTATTCCTATAATGCAAGAGATTTATTATACGATGATCATTTTTTATACAGTTATAAAAATCATAACGAAAAAAAGATTCCTCTCCAGAACATAAAAATTATAAAACCAACCAAAACAGAAGTTGCAGGATTCACTGTATGGAAAATAAAGTATCAAGAATCAGATACAAGCATCAAGACGATACGCTTTTTTCCTTATGGATTTCGTACTAATGTTTTTGATTTTGCGAAAGAAGTAAAAAAGAACAATCCTAATGTCCAATTTATTACCGGGACCTTTACTTTTGACTTTGATAAATAAGTATATTAATTTATATGGATCTAACTTATTTGTTCAAGCATACCTGCTAATTCAGATAGTTTGATTGTTTCCTGAGTTCCTGCTTGCATATTTTTTAGCGTAACGGTATTGTTTTCTACTTCATTACTTCCTGTAAGTATGACAAATGGGATCGTGCGCTTATCGGCATACGTCATTTGCTTTTTCATCTTAGCCGCATCTGGATACAATTCTGCCGCAATACCATGACTGCGTAACATACTAATCGCTTGCATCGCATATAAAGCTTCTGTTTCCCCAAAATTAATAAACAACACCTTGGTCGTTTTGGTTACCGTTTCTGGAAAAAGTCCTAGTTCTTCCAGTACCAAATAGATCCGATCTAATCCGAAAGAAATGCCGACGCCACTGATGTTTTTGAGTCCAAAAATCCCAGTAAGATCGTCATAACGTCCACCACCACCGATAGAACCCATTTTTACAGTTGCTGGAGCTGCTACTTCAAAAATAGCTCCAGTATAATAATTCAAGCCTCGAGCCAAGGTGACATCTACATCCAATGTTGCCGTTTGTAAGGGCATAGTATCAAAAGCGTTCATAATAAACTCCAATTCCGCCACCCCTTTGAGCCCTTCTTCAGAATCCGTTAATAAGGCTTTAAGTTGTGCTAGTTTTTCTGTGGTCGTTCCAGTAAAATCAAACAGCGGCTGTACTTTGATGATTGCAGCTTCGCTGATTCCTTTGCTAAGCATCTCTTTTTTGACGCCCTCTGCCCCTATTTTATCTAATTTATCTAAGGCCACGGTAAAATCAATCAACTTATCACTAGCCCCAATAACTTCTGCAATACCAGAAAGGATTTTGCGATTGTTGATTTTAATCGTAACACCTTCTAATTGTAATTGACTAAAAACCGCATCATACAATTGTACAAAATTCACTTCTTGCCACAAGGAGGTACTCCCTACAACATCTGCATCACATTGATAAAACTCTCTAAAACGTCCCTTTTGTGGGCGGTCAGCTCTCCAAACGGGTTGTATTTGATAGCGTTTGAAAGGAAAGGTTAATTCATTTTGATGTTGCACTACAAAACGTGCAAAAGGCACCGTCAAATCATACCGCAACGCTTTTTCACTAATCTTACTTGTAATTTTGGCACTATCCTTTTCCGAATATAAAGTATCATCTACCTTGGACAAATAATCACCACTATTCAGGATCTTAAAAATCAGTCGGTCTCCTTCTTCACCATATTTCCCCATCAAGGTTGCACTATTTTCGAAACTTGGTGTCTCGATAGGCTGAAAACCAAATAATTGAAATTGTGCTTTGATCGTATCCATGATATACGAACGTTTTGCTACCTCTGCAGGTGAAAAATCACGAGTTCCCTTAGGAATTGATGGTTTTTGAGCCATTTATTGCATGTTTGTAGTTTACTGTTTATAGTTTACAGTTTGAAGTTTTTTAATCAAAAAAAACAGAAACCAGAAACTAAAAACCAGAAACCAATATTCGCTGCAAATATCTTTAAAAAAAATGAATTGAAAGTAGGAACAACAAAAAGCTTTTTAGAGGAATTTCTCGTGTGTTTAATCTATACCTAAGTCTTCAAAATCCAATGGATCAAAATTTTTGAAATGTCCATTAAGTTTAATCACTTCTCTGGTCCGGTTCATTTGCTTCACTACAGGAATCGTAATCGTCAAATGCCCAATAATATAATTAAGTCGTTCCTTTTCACTAGCTAATTTAAGAAGATGGTATTCTTGATCCAACGACAATCCCACCTTATGTGCTACTTGATAGCTTACCACGGGTAGCTCAAAGGATGGAGCATCTTCGATATTCAATTCATTATATAAATCATCAATAGCCACTAACAATTCTTCTTGTAATCCAATAGCAGTAGCAGGATCATCATCCAGAAATGTCACTTCACCCCCGGCATAAAGTTTATCAGGCAAGGTATTATAAAAATTTTCGATCCGAAAGACTCTAACTCCTGTACACACGACATCACTTTCTCCTCCGGGATAGCGTTTTGCAATTTTCTTCAAGCTTACTTCGGTACCATAATCCAAGTTGTTATCAATATAGGTTGGTACACCAAAAGTAAGGCCCTCATCCTCGCAATCACGTATCAATTCCTGATAGCGCTCCTCAAAAATATGTAATGGTAAGCGTTCATCAGGATATACAACTAGTTGTAATGGAAACAATGGTAATAGCATCAAAATCGTGTTTTTTATAAATTTAGCAAAAAGAGGGAGTATACAAAGTGCTACACCTATTTAATTCTAAAAAAGCCATTTTTATGGGTTTAAATAAAAGCTAAACCTCTGTTCTTTATTTCTTATATTTAGTGGTGTAAAGAACATATGTTTTTATATGATTTTTGGTAGTCCGTAAAAACAACTCTTGATGTACGACAGAGAAAAAGTAGAAAATTTTCAAATCCGAATAGAAGAAATAATTGAAAAGCACAGCACTAAAGATGCTTTTGAATTAATCACTTAAGAACTGAATAAGTGTTACGGAAGAGAGGCAATAGCAGAAAATTTTAAGGAATTTCTCAAACTAGTACTTTCTGACTCGAAAAAATTATATTGAGTTTAAAAACTTATCAACTAATGCACAGAAAAAGCAAAAGGCTTGGTAATATTTTGCCTTGCTAGGACACATCTATTAAATGTTATAAACCATTAAAATATGAAGAATATCCAGCTTTTTATTGTTTTTATTTTACTTTTCACTTCTTGTGATTTTAATAAAAAAACTAGTCCTGATAAAAACTTGAAAAAGTCAGAGATTCAAGAACTAAAAAGTGTCGATGTGATCATGGAATTTAGATATTTGAAAAACCTAGAATGGGATCAAGTTTTAATCTTAAGTCCCCAAACGGATGTAAAAAAAATTGAAAATAAATACCGTACTAGCGTAGCAAATATTTCAGATATAATTTCTAAAAAGAAGACTAAATCAACGAGCGTAGTATTTTTAAAAAACAGAAAACCATTAAAACACTTTAAAATTCCATTAAGCGAGGGAAAATTTCACTTCAATGACACATTGATCTCTAAAGAAACCTTAAACATTGGAATAGATGAAGATGGGATGTTTGTTTTATATTAAAAAAGACTGCCAAATTTAATTTGACTTTAAAACAGAGAAATTAACATAAAATAAAAAAAATCGACTCTGTGTTAAACCCAAAATGTAGTATATTTTTACACGCCATGTTTTATAAAATGAGACGTTACGTACAAGTGGAAAGAAACATCGAGATTAAATGAATGAACAGTTTATAGAAGAAAAAACATTTAAGAAAAATAACTTTTCTGAAAACGGGCTTGAAAAGGGCGAATATGAATTATGCACTTTTTTGAATTGTAATTTCTCGAATTCTGATTTGTCTAAAATTAGATTTATTGACTGCGAATTTCATGACTGTAATTTAAGTTCAGCTCATATTTTACAAACAGGATTTCAAAATGTGTTTTTTAAAGATTGTAAAATGTTAGGTTTACAATTCGATAAGTGTAATAATTTTGGGTTTTTGATAAAAGTAGACAAATGCCAATTGAATCATTCGTCATTTTTTAATCGAAAGCTTTCAAAAATTTCATTCAAAAAAACCAAACTGAAAGAAGTCGATTTTACGGAATGTGATTTGAGTTTGTCCATTTTTGATGATTGTGATTTACAAAATGCAATATTTAAAAATACAAACTTGCAAAATGCTGATTTAAGAAGCTCATACAACTTTTCAATCGACCCAGAAAACAACCAAATTAAAGGAGCTAAGTTTAGTTTAGAAACAGTAGTTGGACTTCTAACAAAGTATAATATTAAAATAGAACCAAACTTTTAAACCTGGATTATGCATTAAAAAATCTATTACAGCTCAAAACTACTTCAAATACTGAGCTTCGCAACATTTTCAAGTTTAACCAGAGCGATGCTATGCAAAAACTTGTAAAATGTCAGTCTTTATCGCATTTTCGACCTTCATAACGAAGTTTTAATGCATAATCCAGGTTAAAAAAATAAAGCATAATTACACTCCCCTAAAATATGGAAGGCGCAATGGTTGCAAAAAATAGCACAAAAAATGAATAATGGAATTATAAATTGAATATTGACCCTGAAATCATTTCTATTTTACCTTATTGAAATTAAACGAAATTTCTCCTATGGCGCATTTGATAGTAAAGAAATTTTGAATTAAAATTCGATCAACTACTTTAGCATATATAAAAACCACAATAAATGCCTACGTTTTCATTCAACCACATAGCACTTTCGGTAAAAAATGTTGATGAATCATTAGCGTTCTATCAAAAAGTGCTACAACTTAAAGAAATTAAGAATACCGCTTCTAATTCTACAACAAGGTGGTTAGCTATTGGTGAGGGATTACAACTGCATTTGATTCCTCGACCTGATGCCGAAATAAAAACAAATAAAGCAGTTCATTTTGCTTTAACAACACCTGACATAAATTCATTTGTAAAACATCTTGTGACGCTACAAATCGACTACTCTGATTGGCGTGACACTCCAAACAAAGATTATGTACGACAAGATGGAGTTAAACAAGTCTACTTTCAAGATCCCAATGGTTATTGGATTGAAATAAATGATGACTATAATTAATAAATCGTATAAAGCGTCGTCACAATAACGCCCTTATTATTATCCAAAGCCACCGACACTAATTCTTTTTTCTCTTTTACGACCATATTAAAAGGTGAAGCTAACAGATTAATACCGCTTTGTTTTTTTAATCGAATCCCTTGCCCAGAAATAAGGTCTTTATTGGGTTCAAAGATTCCATTGGGCAAATGTTCTGTGATGATCACGTACTTAAAATCATATAATTTATCCACGATACGTTGCACTTCGGCATTTGATAAATGTTGTAGCACTTGCCGGACGATAGCACAATCTCCAGACGGAAGCGCGTCCAGAGCGATATCTAAACAGTGAAATGTTAGATTTTCTGCGATAAATGAAGTTTTGTTATGCGCTATTAGATCTGGGACAATATCTACAGCAACATAGTGCTTGGTGTACTCTACTAATTGTTTTCCGATATTAAAATCTCCGCAACCTAGATCACAAACAATAAGCGGTTTTTTGAACGTTTTTAAAAATGCCCCTACAGCAGCAATATATGGAGCTACAATCTCCGCGCTATGTGATCCCTCTCCTGAGTAAAAATTAACTTGATCTCCCCCACCCCAAAGTTTCTTTTCATACACCTGTTCCATCGCCGCTTTTGTGGGCCATGGTTTTTTGTTTTTTTTTGTAGACGCATTATTTTGATGTATCATAGAGTTCTAGCTACCTATTTCCAGAAATTCAAATATACCTGTAAACCTGGATTATGCACTATTTCATTATTACATTATTCCATTTTCGCATTAAAACATTTTCACATTCTTACATTAAATATATCGCTACATTAAAAAAATCTAATACTTCATGCTAGTTTCTTTCTTTTATATAGTAATTTTGTTGGCTATTAATTTTACATCATTATGGAGAATGCACAGTTATTAGCGATTGCTAACGAGTATGGGAGTCCAGTATATGTATACGACTCTGCAAAAATTGTATCACAATATAATAGGTTGACTACAGCCTTTAAGAAGGTGAAACAATTAAAACTTAACTATGCAGTAAAGGCATTATCCAATTTAGCCATCCTAAAATTGATGAATTCCTTAGGTGCTGGTTTGGACACGGTATCGATACAAGAGGTAAAATTAGGACTCCTAGCTGGAGTCGCTCCGGAGAATATTATTTTTACCCCAAACGGCGTTTCTCTAGAAGAAATCGAAGAAGTTGCTGCTATGGGTGTACAAATTAATATCGACAACCTTTCTATATTAGAGCAATTTGGTACCAAACATCCGAATGTACCAGTATGTGTACGTGTGAATCCACATGTCATGGCTGGCGGTAATAGCAAAATATCGGTAGGACATATCGATAGTAAGTTTGGTATCTCTGTACATCAGATTCCGCATATTCTACGTATTGTAGCAAACACGGGAATGACCATCAATGGTATTCATATGCATACTGGGAGTGATATTCTGGATATTGATGTGTTTATTTATGCTAGTGAAATTTTGTTTGAAGCGGCTACAAATTTCAAAGACTTAGATTTCCTTGATTTTGGCAGTGGGTTTAAAGTAGCCTATAAAGAAGGAGATATCGAAACTAATATCGAGGAGTTTGGAGAAAAACTCACCAAACGTTTCAATAAATTCTGTAAAGATTACGGCAAAGATTTGACGCTTGGTTTTGAACCAGGTAAATTCTTGGTGAGTGAAGCTGGATTTTTCTTGGCAAAAGTAAATGTCGTAAAGCAAACCACTTCTACCGTATTTGCAGGAATCGATACTGGTTTTAACCATTTGATCCGTCCTATGTTCTATGATTCTCATCATGAGATCATCAATGTATCAAAGCCTAATGGAAAAGAACGCTTCTATTCTGTTGTAGGATATATTTGTGAAACAGATACCTTTGCGACCAATAGACGTATCAGTGAAATTACCGAAGGAGATATTGTTGCATTTAAAAATGCTGGCGCGTACTGCTTCTCTATGGCCAGTAACTACAATTCTCGTTACCGCCCCGCAGAAGTATTATGGCATAATGAAAAAGCGCATTTGATTCGCAAACGAGAAACCTTTGAGGATTTGATTCAAAATCAAGTAGAAATTACTATTACTAGTACCGAAACGGTGACTAGTAGTTAAAAATCTACAAAACATATTTTATTAGCAATCCCATTAAATGACACCACATTTAATGGGATTGTTATTTGTTGTCCTATATATAGGAGGAACTATATAATTGAGAATAGGTGTCCG
>CAZYRG010000163.1:5428-7467 GCA_964650425.1 uncultured Flavobacteriaceae bacterium | reverse complement strand
AAAACTCATTATGGAAACCAGGCTATCTAAAGTTAGTGCAACGATATTGCCCATCCGTTGAACTCAATGATCTAACACCCTATCCGCCTGGAATCCGTGCCCAAGCAGTCATGAAAAATGGCGATTTAGTGCATGATTTTTTGTTTATGAACACCAAACGAAGCCTGCATGTTTGTAATGCGCCTTCTCCGGCGGCCACTTCTGCTATTCCTATTGGAGAGCATATAATCAATAAAATCGAAGAAGCTACTAGCTAAGATTTAAAGTAGCAAAGTTGACGGTATAATTAATTGTTATATTGTGATCCTTACATTTTAATTATGATCAGAGACTAAAATCACTTAACTTATCGAAAAAGGCACTTTTTCTTATTGGGTACCATAATGACATTATTAATTTTCACAATTTCCCGTGCCTGATAAAGCGCCTTATTTCATTGTAGGCTCAGGCCGATCTGGCACAACGTCTCTTGCTACCATTTTAGATACTGCAAAAAATGGTTATTGTTTGATCGAACCAACACCAAATCTAAATATCGAAAGTCGATTGTGGATGGATGGAGTATTAGAAAACACGGATCAGATTGTTGATCAACTAATCTTACCTAGGTTAACACCTTCTACTACAAATATTCATGGTGAAAAACAAGTAACGCTAGCAGGCTTCATTCCTCAAATCACAAAGAAAAGCAATGCCAAATTTGTTTTTGTACACCGAGATGGTCGCGATGTTGTAAGGTCATGGTTGGATTGGCATAACCAGATGTTTGGTACGATTTATCGAGAATGTCATGAACATGGAGAACTCTCTAATCAAGCAATTAATAATGCTGGCGAGCTATTAATCAAATTCGATGAGAGTGATTTTTCGCGTCCTAGGCCAAACCGAGGAGACCCTCTCTTTGGACAATGGCTACAACTATCACGTTTCCAAATGTGTTCTTATTACTGGCAAAAAATAAACCACTTACATATAAAGGCTCTAGAGCATATTGATCCGAATAGATGGATTAGCATCAATTACACAAAGCCAAGTACGGATAGCGTAGAAAAAGTAATAGATTTTTTGGGTCTAACTGGTATTACTTCAAAAAGTATCAAAAGTCATCTTTCTAAAAAAATTAACTCATTATCAGAAAGACAAAACCAAAACAATATATATCCTTGTTGGACTAACTGGAACAGTAGAAGTCGTAACCAATTTTGGAACATTGCTGGTAAAACGATGATCGAACTTGGTTATTCTACTAACGACCGTGTTAGATGGAAACCATCTCAATTTGGCGCCGTCTGGAGCAAAACTAAAAACATTGCAGAGTGGTATGAATGGATGTTTGAAGGCCGACGGAAAGTACATGAACATTTCTTATCATGGTTTAAACATCAGTCAAACCAAACTAACATTAAATCAATAGCTGACTTTGGTTCTGGTATAGGTCATGGTTATGTAGAAGCATTAAAATCCTTTCACTATACTGGATTTGATATTTCTCCTGAGGTAGTTGAATTTGCAAATAAGCGAAACAATAATCATAAGCATATTTTTAAATGTGTCGACTATATTTCTGATGATTTAAATGAACAGTTTGATATAGTATTTTCTAGCGGGACTATAGATAATAGTTACGATATCGATGAGTATATCCAATCAATGGTGCGCAATGCTGTTAAGTGGATATATTTAACTTCTTATCGCGGTTGGTTCCCTTGGTTAAAAGAACACAGTTATATCTATAATGAAGAGCAAAAGTGCTTTTATAATCGCATTTCTCCTGATGAAATTTATAAAACACTTTTAAAACTAGATTGCAAAGACATTGAAATATTTCCGATCGAAACAGGCAATGACTTAATTCCGTATGAGACTGTTATTTTAGCAAGGGTTTAATCAATGTTGAATAAAAAGTTATTAAAACGCATCGACTATTTAGAAAAAGTAATTGATATTTATGGAAATCAGTTGCGAGAATTAGAAAAAGCAAATAGACACTTGATAGAACAACTTGCTAATGCCGAAAATAATTTGCGAACAAGTCTGAC
>CAZYRG010000163.1:0-5328 GCA_964650425.1 uncultured Flavobacteriaceae bacterium | reverse complement strand
AAACTAGAGACAAAACTAGATAATTTAAACGACATAGGGACATCAACTGACAAGAGCACTCAAGATGGATTTGATTATGAAAATTACAAAGAACAAGTCCAAGCTAACTATGCACCTTTTGCAAATTCGATAAATATATATCAGCGCTTAATATCTCACTTATCTAAAAATAATAAGATACAGGTAGAACCCATGTCTCTATTAATGAATGAGATAATTGATAATAAAAAGTTAATCTCATTACGACATGATGTTGATGCAGACCCAGAAATGGGTATATATATGGCTAGAGCATTAGCTAAAGTTGGCATTAGTGGTACTTTCTATCTTTTACATTCAGCGCTCTACTATGGTCAACAAATCGACCAACATTTTGTAAGGAACCCTCTTCTAAAAAAATGGGTCGTAGAATATATCGTTTCAGGTTGTGAATTGGGTTTGCATTGCGACGCTCTTGGCATGTCAACAATTGACACTAAAAGGCGTGGTATAAATATGTTTTATCAAGAGTTAGCTTATATTCGCGCGCAGGGAGCAACTATAACTGGAATGAGCGCGCATAATACATTTCCAATCAACCACGCAGAAAACTTTGAAGTATTTGAAGAGTATATGCTTTTCGATAGAACTAAGTCTGAGCTTGATAATATACCTTGCTCGCTAGGATCTGAATCTGCTGTCGAGCATGGATTAGTATATGAAGCTAACTACCCCTTGAAAAAAAAGAATATTGACCATAAAAAACTAAATGAGTTTTTATCAATAACTCCTGACATGCGTGATAAATCTTGGATGAAAATATATTTGCATGATAACCCATATATGAATCGAGATTATGACTGCGATATATGGCTAGTTGGTAAAAATCAATGGGTGGCAAGTATGCGTAAAAATGGATATGAGCAGTATTGTGAGGAGCTAACATTTTCTGAGGTTCTAGAATTTATCGATCTATTACCAGAACAGAGCCGATCAGTAATTACACTCCATCCTGAATATTTTCAGTTTACATAAATCTTGGCATACGTTGACTAAGATCATCTATATCTAATCACAGCAACTATTCCACTCAAATCATACAATGTATGAACAAAATAAAAGTACTTAATTTTAATGCGCTTTCCTATTCAGGCACTACTTGGCTAAATTTGCTACTTGGTAGTCACCCTGATGTGTTTGCGATAGGCCCACCGCATCGTGTTTGGGCTTTAAAAGACGATGATTTTAAAGGGGCGTGTCTAGTCCATGGACCTAAATGCGAGTTTTGGTCATCTTTTAGTGAGGCTTGGAACCGAGATGACAATTTCTTTGTTGCTCTTAGTCAATTTTCAGGCAAAGGTATTTTCCTGATGGACAATGCTCCACCTGATTTTATTGCTGAAACAATGCAAGACCCGGCAATCGAAGTTCTCGAAGGGCGTTATATTAGAGATGCGAGAGCAATCACCGCGAGCTATGCACGCAAAATGGCTGACAAAAGGGTTTCTTATATTGAGTCAATTCAACCTGATGGCTGGTTTTATCCCTCATTTATGGCTGTTCCATCACTTCAAGAGCTGTCTAAAAAACAACATCTCATTGTTCATTATGAAGATGCAGTAAGCGATCAGTCTGCATTCTTAAAAAATGCGGGGGATTTTCTAGGCATTAATTACGATCAAAGTGCATTCCGTTTTTGGGAAGCTGATCATCATATTACTTCTGGTAATCAAGGCCCAATCGCCATGATAAAATTACATCAAGAAGAAAACGTTGGGAACTTTGAAAGTAAAGCTGTGTATGAAGAACAACTAGAAAGGCTCAAACAAAACCCAACAAAAGCTTTTAGTGATGAGCGTTGGCGATCACAATTAACCGATGATGACCTTAAAGAATTTGACCTGTTACTTGGACAACAAAACCAAAAATTAGGTTATGAAAGAGATATATTCAAACTTTCAACCATGAGCAAAGTTAAAACAAACTTATGCACTCTTCAAAGCAAATTTAAAAAAATAATTCTCTTTATAGCGAACCAAAAAAGATAAAACTATGCTCTTTCAGAAACAAAAAACCTGGTTAAAACAATTCCTTATACCCAAACTTAGACCAATCCTTGTTAAGCTTAAAAATAATAAGCCTCCTACCCAACCAATTAATCAGACTGGAACGGTATATCATGACACTCTTAGTAAAAAGTCGCTTAATCAATTAGGTTCATACGATACTTTGCAAAGTTCTTTGTCTCTTTCAGACATAGAATACAATGTAAATTACAATTTCTATTCTGCTTATGGACCAGATTTTAAATCAAAAGACTGTCAAGCCATTAGTGTTGACACTCCAGACGATTATAAACGAATGTTGCAAGCATTAAAAAAAGTACCTCACCTACGCTCAGGAACATTTGCTCATTACCTCCCAACTAAAAAATTAGATGATTCTGAAATTGCCTGCATCATCAGACACGATGTGGATGGCGATCTTATCGCTGCCGAGCAACAAGCAACAATTGAATCTGAACTTGGCTTTAAAACATCATATTACATCTTACATACAGCACCCTATTATGGAACATTTAACAACGATGGGATTTTTGCCAGAAACGAGACTTGTATTACGCCTATTAAAAATATCCAAGAACATGGTCACGAAATTGCATTACACACAGATGGAATGCTCGTCTATCAAGAGCATAAAAGAGATGGCGCAGAATGTCTGAAAACTGAAATTAATTGGCTTAGAGATAATGGTATAAAATTAACTGGCACAACTGCACATAACTCCTGGCCAATTTATGGAGTAGAAAATTTTGCTATATTCAAAGGCAAAGATCGCGGTAAAAGCGAAGGGAAAGCCGCAGTTACGCATAATGGGAAATGGGCACCTATTGGCGTTTTAGACGAAAAAAAGTTAGCCCTAAATTACGAAGCAAATGAATTGCTTTGGCAAAGTGAAACTCCCGTATTTTATGCCGCACTACGATCTCAAAACATATGGCGGGTTGACCTCTACAGTTATCCTAAGGAACTGTCTCACAAACAACATGATTTTGGACGTTTAATCGATTTTAAAAATAAATTTGTTAGCACGGATGATCTTATCGATTTAATTAACTTAATTATTCCTCCTTGTTACTTATATCTTGTTATTCACCCTATGCACTACGGAATGAGGGCCTCCCCTGGTGAAGCTCCTTGGCTCCCAAAGCAACCCGAATCGAAAGAACAAAAATCAGTATCATTAGTTGCCAATGCAGGTGAAAACAATGAAATTCTCTCTGTTGCAGTAAATTTAAAAAATGAATACAACGCATATGACAGAGGACTAGACTGTTATTTATCTGCGGAGCAAAAAATTATATTTTTAGGTGGTAAAAACTTAGCTACTAATAAAGTATCTGCCGACTCAAAATGCTCCCAAGTGAGTGCCCAATATTATGGACGATTATCAAAAAAGATTCGAACAGCGGCCATCAGTGCAGCTAAAATAAATGCTTCTTCAAATGACCATAAAAAAAACTATAATGAGATAATTGAAAAAGCTAAATGCGACCATTGTGTAGTGTTACTTGACGCTCTAGATCAACAAGTCAAATCTATTGTCGAGTGGGTCTCAAATCTTCAAAAAAAAGGAGAAAGTATTTTTATAGTTATAGAAAATAGCACTAAGTCTAACTTAATAGACTTCTCGCTCCTTAAGAACACTATGTTAGTCGAACCAATCTTTGAAGAATACTTAGGAAGCGCTAATCTATATATAGATAAAAAAAATTCAATTTGGTCAGCTCAAGGCCATCACTTAGTTGGTCAAAAAATTGCCTCTGCTATGCATGCAATCGCTAACCCCTCTAATAGCTAGTTCTTATTGTTAAGTTAAAAATAAGCAAAAATGATTACATTCTTCAAAGATATTATATGGTTATTCCGATCAGTAGTAGAACATCACCTAAAAGATGTGCTAATCGTTATTAGCTTTGCGATAATTAGTGTTTGTGCAAAGTTAGTTTCTATATTACTGTTTGCGCTTTCAATTTATATGCTCAGGCCTGACTCTGAATTAATGGTCCTAGGTACTCCTATCACTCTAGAATTGGATATTGCTCTAATATTTATACTGGGCTGCACAATATCATTTCTAGCTTTTCTGGACACGCACTTATCATTTTTGTCTTTTAAAAGAGCGCGGCATTTAGGTAGAGAAGCAACTGTTTTAGCACAAAACAAATTACTAGATAATGCCTTTAACCTGACCCCAGAAAATCTAGCGACAATTAATTCTACTAGCGTATCCCAACTAAGCACTAAATATTTAACTAGAATTCCGATACACTTTGGCTTAAGTCATCAAACTGTCGCAGAGCTAGTAAGCCCGACCCTACAAATGTTTTTTTCTTTTTTGATAATTACTTTTATCGATTACAAGATAGCATTGACAGCAGTCCTTTTACTCTTTCTAGGCATCCCATTCATTTACTCTCAATCGAAAAAAGTGCACAAAAACTCTGAGCAGTTTTTTGGGAAAAAATCATCTGAAATGGGTAAAGAGAGCGCTACTTTAATCAAGCATCTTCTAAGCCAAAACGGTGGATATCCTAAAGCATTTTTAAAATCTAATTGGGAAAAAAACAGTCAATCTAAAAATAATTTTTTGAATGCATTAGATACAAACCTGCTTGCCAATCAAAAACTAGGAAATCATATCGGTGTTGTTACAGCTATCGCCCGCGGACTTATATTTAGCTTGTTACTCTATTACTATTATTTTGCTAACTTTGATCTCGAGACGATTATAGTCTTGTTAGGAGCTATGGCATTTTTTTTCGCCGCTTGCAGAACAAGTCTAGCAATGATTACAAAGCTAACAATATATAGACCTCAAGTAAAAGAGTATCACTCGAATAGCAGTTCACTTGAAACAGGAACTATCGATAACTCTGAGCTTAATGAAAATAGTAACGCTAACGGAATAAGACTATTAGTAGTGCATGATGCTAGGAACCGTTTCAACCTAATAGAGGTAATTCTACGTTTAAATAAAATTAATTGCTTAACGCCTAGGCCTATTTATTTTGTTGATAAAGAACATCAATACATTGATGGTCTAAGCATACATGAACACCTTTATAGCACATTAAAAAATGTTGAGCTAAGTAATAAATCTCTTAACTTAACTAAAGAAATTATAGAAAAAAATACCTTATTTTCTAAATACGATGATCTAGAATCTGTAAAATTATCAGCTAACTTATGGTCTGAGCTTTCTACCCTAGAGCGATTGATAATACGATTAGGGGGACTAATTAATGCCCCCAATTCATCTAGAGTGTTTCTGCACATAGATATATTA
>CAZYRG010000162.1:4235-7479 GCA_964650425.1 uncultured Flavobacteriaceae bacterium | reverse complement strand
GGATTTAATATTGAAATGCTTACAATCCTTGGTTCGAGCCCAAGAAGAGGAGCTTTAAAAGTCAAAGAGTTACATCAAAATCGATGTAACTCTTTTTTCATTTTGGGAGGGTTTGTATTTTTTTGAGGGTTTTATATAGCTGCTTTACTACTTATTATTGATCTTCTTTTCATAATTACTAATGGAATAATATATAAAACCATTAAAAAAATATACGTGTTAACACGTATAAAATGGTGCGTTTTTTAAAATAGTTTTGTTTTTCAAACAACTGATTATTAATTGTTAAAAAACATTTATTATGAAAAAAACGAAAAGTTTATCACGGATATACTCAACGATCATTTTATTGGTATTTTTTTGTTTCGCCTCTTGTGAAAAAAACCTTTCAGAAAATGAACAAAAGACTTTTACTGAAGAAACTTCTTCTGAACCAATTTTAGAACTTGCCTATCCAGATAAGAAAGGAACTTTAACTGAAATAGCGTATTTGGGACAACGATTACCTGTAGAAAAATTCAATGAAGATTATGTTTATCAAGGTGATATAATCTTAACTCCGCAAAAAGATGCAAAAGGGGTTGGACGCTCACTCAGAAGGTATAGATGGCCTGATAATACCGTTTTTTTTACTATTGATTCGACATTAACGAATCGAACTAGAGTTGTAGATGCTATTGATCATTGGGAAAATAATACAAACCTAAGATTTATAGAACGGACAACAGAACCAAATTATATTCATTTTAGACCAGGTTTAGGTTGTTCATCAAATGTTGGAATGATTGGAGGACGACAATTTATTACCTTAGCTAGAGGTTGTACAACTGGAACCACTATTCATGAGATAGGTCACGCTATAGGTCTGTGGCATGAACAAAGTAGGGAAGATAGAAACGTTACGGTACAAGTTAATTTTGAAAACATTCAAAACGGTAGAGATTTCAATTTTGAAACATACGGAGAACAGAACCAAGATGGTGAAGAGTTAAGCGGTGCCTTAGATTTAAGTAGCATTATGATGTATCACCCTTGTTCATTTGCCATAGCATGTCTTCCTGCTCAGATATGTAATTGTTCTGTAGAAGAAGCCACAATTGTAAGAAGAAGTTTTGGAGGAAGGTTATACGAAATTCAACGTGATGGATTATCAAGAAAGGATATTAATAGTGTAAAGAGAATGTATCCTTTAGCATCACCTTGGCTTACTGGCAATAGTAATGGTTTTACCAATAGAATTGTTACGCTATCGAGAGTTGATGGATTAGTAGTAAGAGAACAAGGTGGTTATGGAATCGTAAATACAGCTATAAAAGGCGGTATCTTTACAAGCTCTTATACATCAAACAATTTTAATGGAGTTGTCAAAAGAACTAATTTTATTGCACAACAAGATTTTGCCACTGGGATTGAGGTTAAGGAACAGTACGGTTATGGTATTATTGATTTAAGATTAACAAACTCTTCGGGACAGACTTCATGGGCAACAAGAAACAATAACGAAGATAGAATTTTAAAATATGAAGCACCTGTCGGCATGGCTATCAAAGGAATTCAGACTCAAGAGCAATACGGCTATGGAATAGTGGATATAAGAGTGATTTTAGAAAGAATGGGAGCATTCTAGCTTTAAAAGAATTATTTTATTGGAAATATTCCATATATTTGTGGAATATTTCCAATAATAATGAAGCCCGCGATCCTACATCTTGACCTAGATACCTTTTTCGTTTCTTGTGAACGACTCATCGATTCGCGTTTGCAAAAGCGTCCCTTATTGGTGGGTGGCATAGGAGATCGTGGAGTGGTAGCAGCCTGTAGCTATGAGACCCGTCGTTTTGGAATCAACTCAGGCATGTCCATGAAGGTAGCGCGACAACTCTGTCCAGAGGCGGTGGTCATCAAGGGTAATGCAGGGACCTACACCAAATATTCGCAATTGGTCACATCGGTGATTAAGGATAAAGTCCCACTTTTTGAAAAAGCCAGTGTAGATGAGTTCTATGCCGATTTGAGTGGGATGGACAAGTTCTATGGCACCTACAAATACGCCTCAGAACTTCGGAACACGATTATCAAAGAAACAGGTTTGCCCATTTCCTTTGGGCTTTCGGTTAACAAAGTCGTTTCCAAAATAGCCACAGGAGAAGCTAAACCTAATAATCAAATGCGGATCGATGCTGGTATGGAACGTGATTTTCTGGCACCATTATCTATTCGTAAAATCCCATCTGTAGGTGCAAAAACCTACGGGTTACTTCGTAATCTTGGGGTAGATAAAGTGGCGGTCATCCAAAAAATGCCTGTAGAGATGCTGGTAAGTGCTTTAGGGAAAAACGGAAGAACTATCTGGAAACGGGCGCATGGCATCGACAATCCTCCACTGATCCCTTTTCATGAACGTAAATCCCTCTCTTGCGAACGCACCTTTGAGCGTGATACTATTGATATGAATCGGCTTGAAACAACCATTACCGCCATGGTAGAAACCTTAGCGTTTCATCTGCGCAAGGGCAGTAAACTTACCGCATGTGTGAGTGTCAAGATTCGGTATTCCGATTTTCAGACCTATACCAAACAGCTAAAGATTCCCTATACCAGTGCGGATCATATTCTGATTCCCAAAATCATGGAACTTTTTCATAAACTATACCAGCGTAGACTCCTTATCCGTTTGGTTGGCATCAAGGTTTCGGATATTGTAAGTGGTAATTATCAAATCAACCTTTTTGATGATACCGAAGAAATGCTCCGTCTCTATAATGCCATGGATACGATCCGCAATCGCTATGGAGAATTGAGTATCATGCGCGCGGTTTCTATGGGTGCAAAAACCATCGGACGTTTTGACAATCCCTTTAGCGGAGAACCGCCTATTGTGTTAGCACATCGTAAACAGTAATGCTATGTATCTCAATTGTCATACCTACTACTCGCTACGTTTTGGCACATTTTCGGAAATAGAACTCTTGAAAATGGCACAAGCTCATGAGGCTAAGCATATCGCCTTGACGGACATCAATAACACCTCTGCTTGCCTGAATTTTATTCGCAAAGCTGCCGATTATGATGTACAGCCCATTGTGGGTATTGATTTTCGTCATGGTGCTACAGCTTTGTATGTAGGCTTGGCGCAAAACAATAAGGGCTTTCAAAAACTCAATGCTTTTTTATCGGAGTATTCCCATCAAAAAAAACCTTTACCAGAACAAGCACCTGATGTAACAGACTGTGTTTTTATCTA
>CAZYRG010000162.1:0-4135 GCA_964650425.1 uncultured Flavobacteriaceae bacterium | reverse complement strand
AAACAGAACAGGCAAAGGATTCAGAAAAAATGCTCCCTATTGAGGAGTTGCTAGAAACCTATGAAGCGTACCCACATATCATTGAGAATACCCAAAAGATCATCACCTCCTGCAGTATGCAATTTGAATTTGGCAAAGACCGGATTTCACAAAACCTAAAAGTCTTTGGAGCCAGTGAAGCCGACGATTATACACAGTTAGTTGCGTTATGTGATCAAGGGATGCCCAAACGCTATCCCAAACGGACTTCTACCATTGAGAAACGGTTGCAAAAAGAGTTAGACACCATCAAATCCATGAATTTTGTGGCGTTTTTTTTGATCAATCATGACATTGTGCAGTATGCTAAATCGCAGGGCTATTTTTATGTAGGACGTGGTAGTGGTGCCAACAGTATAGTGGCCTACGTGATTGGAATTACTGATGTGGATCCCATAGAATTGGATTTATACTTTGAACGATTTATCAACCCCTATCGCGCTTCACCTCCAGATTTTGATATTGATTTCTCCTGGAAAGATCGGGAAGATGTAACGGCCTATATTTTTAAACGCTTTCCAAACACAGCATTATTGGCTACCTACAACACCTTCAAATATCGTGCGGTGGTACGAGAGCTAGGAAAGGTATTTGGATTACCCAAAGAAACTATTGACAAGCTCAGCGATGGACATTATCAAGTAGCGCAGCTTGACCAAATGGAACAATTGGTGCTAAAATATGGAGGGTTGATCCAAGGCTTTCCGAATCATCTGAGTGTGCATTCCTGTGGGATATTGATTTTGGACCAATCCGTACATTATTATTCTGCTACGGATGTACCCCCCAAGGGATTCCCGACAGTACAATTTGATATGATTATTGCAGAAGATGTGGGGATTTTTAAGTTTGATATTTTGGGACAACGCGGACTTGCCAAAATCAAAGATGCCTTAGAAATTATACACTACAACCGCCCAGAGTTACCGACTATTGATATCACGCAGGTAGAAACCTTTAAAAAAGACCCTGCGATCAATAAACTTTTGAGTTCTGGAAAAGCCATTGGCGCGTATTATGTAGAATCTCCTGCCATGCGAGGCTTGATGCGAAAACTACAAACCAAAGATTATTTAGGGCTTGTAGCTGCCAGTTCTATTATTCGTCCAGGCGTATCGGGATCAGGAATGAAAAATGAATACATCCGCAGGCATCGAAACCCAGAACGGCGTAAGCAAGCACATCCCATTCTGTATGAAATCATGCCAGAAACTTATGGAATTATGGTCTATCAGGAAGATGTGCTCAAAGTAGCGAATCAATTTGCAGGATTGGATTTAGGCGAAGCGGATGTGTTACGACGCGGAATGAGCGGAAAGTTCCGCTCCAGAGAGGAGTTTATCGCTGTGGAGCAAAAGTACATTGCAAATTGCCGTGCCAAAGGTTATCCTGATACGTTGACCTTTGAGGTATGGGAACAAATCAAAAGTTTTGCAGGCTACGCTTTTGCGAAAGGCCATTCGGCTTCTTATGCGGTGGAGAGTTATCAGAGTTTGTATCTCAAAAAATACTTTCCATTGGAGTTTATGGTGGCAGTACTCAATAATGGTGGTGGATTTTACAGCCCTGCACATTACATCCATGAAGCTAAGATGTGCGGAGGCATCATAGAACCTCCTTGTATTAACACTAGTGACCATCCTACAACGATCAAAGACACGACCCTGTTTTTAGGTTTTGGGTATCTCAAAAATCTAGAGTCTTTGGTGGTGCAACGCATCTTAAACGAACGGCAATTACATGGGCTGTTTCGTTCCTTTGAAGATTTTATTGACCGTGTAGTGATCAGTATTGAACAGTTGACCATTTTGGTTCGTATTGGTGCTTTTCGATTTACGGGAGTTCCCAAAACAGCACTCTTATGGCATGCTATTTTTAAAGTAAATGCTGCTAAAAAACGAACTGCACAGATGCCGCTTTTTAAATCCAAACAACGCCACTTTGAATTGCCTACACTGACCACAAGCTGGTTAGAAGAAGCCTATGATCAAATGGAGTTATTGGGGTTTCCGTTATGTGATTATTTTGAGCTAGTGGATGAACCCATAGAAAGCACACTGCTTGCCAAAGACATGCTCCAGTATAAAAATCAACCGATACTACTTTATGGAATTTTGGTCAATAGCCGTTTTCATAAAACCTCCAAAGGGCAAAAGATGCGCTTTAGCACCCTGACCGATCTTAAAGGCGAATATTTTGACGCAGTACATTTTCCGCAAGTAGTAGACAAATATCCTGTTCATGGGATTGGCGTTTATGCCTGTTACGGCAAAGTCACGGAGGAATTTGATTTTTGTAGCCTGGATGTGATTTGGTCAAAAAAATTGTCGTTGAAAGCGGATCCGAGGAATGTGTAATATTTTTATCTAAATTGTACTTATGATCTATACCATTATCGATGTAGAAACCACTGGAAAAAGTAATCGGATTACAGAGATTTCCATTTTCAAATATGATGGGGTGGAGATCATCGAGGAGTTTACTTCGCTGGTGAATCCTGAAATCTTAATTCCCGATTATATCACTGCGCTTACGGGGATTGATAATGAAATGGTGAGTGAAGCACCTTTGTTTGCAGCTATTGCCGAGGACATTTTACGAATTACGGAAGATGCCGTTTTTGTGGCGCATAATGTCAATTTTGATTACAATGTAATCCTGGGAGAATTCAAAAGATTACAAATTCCTTTTAGGAGAAAAAAACTTTGTACCGTTCGTTTATCTCGAAAGTTGTTACCTGGTCATCGTTCTTATAGTTTAGGGAAACTCTGCGCAAGTTTGGATATTCCGTTAGTGGATCGTCACCGAGCAAGAGGAGATGCAGAAGCAACGGTACAACTTTTCGAATTGCTCCTAGCGCAAGAGAATGCCCAAGAGGAATTTGCCAAGTTCATGAAAGCCAATAGTCGTCAAGCAACACTGCCGCCTCATTTGCCAGATGCAGTGTTTGATGCGATTCCAAATGCTCCGGGGATCTATTATTTTATCAATAAAAAAGGGAAGACGATTTATGTCGGAAAGGCGAAAGATTTAAAAAAGCGAGTACTCAGTCATTTTTATGACAAAAAGCAAAAGGAGTTGGATTTATGTAGAGAAACGGCACATATTAATTTTGAGCTTTCGGGTAGTGAGCTTATAGCATTGCTTATGGAAGATGCAGCCATTAAGAAGCATTATCCCAAATATAATGTAGCGTCTAAGAAAAACCCCAGAGCTTATGGGATTTTTACCTATACAGATCGTAACGGCGTGATGCACTTAGCCTTTAATACGCTAAAACTTTGTCCGAATCCTTTTCAAATATTCTACAATAAGCAGGAACTTGCAACCTATTTGGAAAACTACTGCTCTCAATTTGAACTATGCCCAAAGTTCTGTCATTTACAAGAAAATGTTGCGCACTGTAATCATTACAAAATTGTGACATGCAAAGGAGTTTGCAAAAATGAAGAAAATGTATCCTTGTACAACATGCGTGTCAAAAAAGCGATTGCACAAATGGAGACCTCATTTCAAGATATGGTGCTAAGACGGCCTGGTAGAAACTTTGATGAGCAAGGTTTTGTTTTGATCAGAAATGGCTTGTATGAGGGGTATGGTTTTGTGCAAAATCAAGAGCAAATAACGTCTGCTGAAGCTTTAGAACCGTTTTTGATTCCTCAAAAAGATACGATTGATGTGCAGCGTATTTTGAAGAGGGTTCTTGTGAATACAGCGATTAATGGATGAACATCTTTTTTGTGACCTTACAAGCAGATAGTTTGTTTACGATTGTTTTAGAACGTAAGAAAAGTTTGTGGCGAAGATTATCTGGAAAATAAACCTTTATTTATCTATAGATTGTTGTTTGAACACATCGGAAATCTATCAAAAAAGCAGTGCTTTTTTGCGACTCTAACAGGTTCTAACTACTAATATTTGCCAAAAAACACGATCATTACACCCTTTAAAATCCCGTTATAGCCTGTTAAAACATGTGAAATGTGTTCAAAATGTGTTCAAAATCTTTCAAAAACTAAAAAAGAGTTACACTGTTTAAAGTGCAACTCTTTGATTATAAAAGTGGTCCCACATGGGCTCGAACCATGGACCCCCT
>CAZYRG010000161.1:0-7635 GCA_964650425.1 uncultured Flavobacteriaceae bacterium | reverse complement strand
TTCTTCAATAATATATTCTGCTACCAAACCAGCATGCCATGAAGTACCACAAGCAATAATTAGAATACGTTTGGCATTCAAGAATTTTTCTAAATTATCATCAACTCCAGCCATTTTGATAATACCAGTTTCTGGACGCATACGACCTCTAAAGGTATCACTGATGGCATTGGGTTGCTCATAGATTTCTTTAAGCATAAAATGCTCATAGCCTCCTTTTTCGATTTGTTCAAGGTTTACTTTGAGCTCCTGAACATTGGATGCAACTTGCTTGTCGTTTTTAATTTTGCGAATTTTAACGCCTTTTTTTCGACTCACAATGGCCATCTCACCATCTTCTAGATAGATCGCATTCTTTGTATATTCAATAAATGGAGAAGCATCTGAAGCAATAAAAAACTCTTCTTTACCAACTCCTATAGCTAGAGGGCTCCCTAGTCGGGCAACGACAATTTCTTGTGGACGCTCTTTGTCAAATACGGCTATTGCATAGGCGCCTACGACTTCATTGAGCGCAATCTGAACGGCCTTTCCTAATTTGACGCCCTCTTTTATTTTTATTTCTTCAATTAGGTTCACTAAAACTTCAGTATCCGTTTCAGAAGTAAAGGTATATCCCCTTTTGGTTAATTCTTGACGGATTGTACTGTAATTTTCGATGATACCATTGTGGATAATCACCAAATTACCAGAATTAGAATAATGAGGGTGAGAGTTGACATCATTAGGAATACCATGGGTGGCCCATCGTGTATGACCTAATGCTAGAGTACCTTCGGTAGGGATTTCTTTCTCTAGTCTTTCTTGTAAGTCTGCAACCTTTCCTTTGGTTTTAGACAATTTGATATCAGCGCCATCAAATAAGGCAATTCCTGCAGAATCATACCCGCGGTATTCTAATCTTTTTAGACCTTTTAATACAATGGGATATGCTTTTCTATGGCCAATATATCCTACTATTCCACACATAAGATAAGGGTTGTTAGGTTAATTTTTTTATGTAGTTAAATATAACTAATTAATAGGTTGGGTATAAGTAAGTATTAGTTTTAATTTTTTTGGATCGGTTGTTTTGTTTCCTACCAATACTAAACCGTCAGGGTCAATGATTGCTCCTTCAGGAATTTTAGTAGTACCATCACCACCATTATCTACTGCCTTTATAGCATTTTGATTTATAATAATTCCAGTTTGCGTTTGCACAAGAGGTAATTCTGTGTTAGCAGTGACACACAGTCCTAATAACGGGTTTTCGCCATCATCATTATTATAAATTAGATTTTTGACATGTTGCGTTATTTTTATATCAAAATAATAGGAACCGTCTTCTTCTTGTAATAAACCAAGATGATTGCTAAAGGATGTACCAGGATCGACGCTTCCTAGTTGCGGATTGGTAAGAAAGTCGATTAAAGGTTCGCCCGTCTCATAATTATAAATAAATATGCGTTGCGATTCTATAGCTTTGCGTTCCTCCTCCGATAGTTGCTCTAATTGAATTTGATCATCTAAATAAAAACGTAGTAAGGCATCATTAATAATCACATTGTCATCAGCTAATTCATCTAGCAGTTGAGGTGTTTCACTAAAAAGTTTTATAACCCCGATTGATCCATCACCTCCTTTGAGATAGATTTTATCAGCACCAGATTCTTTGTCCTGATTTTGTGCTTCGATTTCACCAGCAATTCCAGGGTCAAAAGTACCTTCTACAAGGTTCAAGGTATTTCCTTGAAAGTTTAATACGACCGTTTTATTAATTTTTGTTGCACACTCCGGTGTTTGACTATCATCAGTTTCTGAGTAGTGAAGCGTAATTGTTGCTAGATTAAGTGGGAGATATGCAAGAGCATTCGTTTTATTTGCGTCAACCTTGATATAAAACCCTCTAAAAAATGATTGAAAATTATTTTGATTACTTAGCTCAGTGCTTCCAAGCTTTTTTAAGATTTGCGTATCAAAAAAAGTGAGAATATTGGGTTCTTCAAGGGACAATTCAATTCCTGGGCGTCTTTTTGTAAAAGCTTTTTCAGTTTCTCCACATTCAGGAACCGTAAAGGTATTTTCTTTTGCACTAATGGGAATTTCTTTTGTAAACAAAGGATCTCCTAAAGAAGGAATTGTCGTTACTCCTTGTTCATTATTAAATTCATCATTAAAATAAATCTTATTGTTTTCAAGATTATCGGCATCAAAATTACTCAGAAAATAATTTGAAGGAATCAGTGAAAGATTGATTTTTTGTTCAGCATTGCGGATAGAATCTAACTCATACTCAGTAATAGTTTGCTGATCTTCATTAGTCGTAGCACTTGTTACAGTGCTAAAATATGGAATGGAAACCACAACGCTATCAAGAACAGCTGTTTCATTAACAGCGGATTGCTCATAACTGGACAAGCCAACTTGAGTCAATACGCTATGAGTTCTAGAGCCAAATTGATCTTGATTTGTACCTAGCAAAACCCCAGGAAGTCCATTGATTTGCACCTTTTGTATACGTTCACTATATGCAGCAACCGCAATGTCTTCTTTTGTAAAACCGTTCCCAGGTATGGTATCTATAACCTGTCCTCCAACAGTACTCAAGTCATCATCACAACTTATCAATGCAATAGTTACTCCAAGGTAGAGCGGGAGTTTGATCAAAAATTTATAATTCATTCTTTTCATTGAATTTATGAATACAGCCAAAGGCTAGAAAAACAACTAACCTTTTAATCGATGCTAAAAAAACGATTGTTTTTTACGTTCGTTGCAGTTTTACGGAATTTTTTGAAATTACTCTACGAATACATTGTCTTCATAAAACTCTTTGTATGCAGGCGCAAACTCATCTGGGTTTTTATAGGATAAAACGGGTTTATCAGATATTGCTAAAAAATCAGAAAGCTCTTGTGGAATCGTTTGTGATCCAACAATTACTGCGTCAGAATGATTAGCCGCTACCTTCATAATATTAACATAATTAGGAGTAGCCAATTCGCTAATAGCCTCTTCAGGAATATTATCAAATTTTATTTTGTTGATCATTTCCATATCCAATGTACCTTCAAAACCTTGCTCATATACAGAGGTTACAATCTTGCTCTGAGAGAACAAAGGCTCTTTCGCGTAATATTTTCTGAGGTATAATGGTAATAATGAAGCCATCCATCCATGTACATGGATGACATCGGGAGACCAATTGAGTTTTTTGACAGTTTCTATGACACCTTTTGCAAAGAAAATCGCACGCTCATCATTATCAGGAAATAATTTTCCATTCTCATCAGTAAGCGTTGCTTTGCGTTTAAAGTATTCTTCGTTATCAATAAAGTATACTTGCATACGCTCTTTGGGTATAGAAGCAACTTTTATAATTAAAGGCATATCTAGGTCATTTATGACCAAGTTCATCCCCGAAAGACGAATAACTTCATGTAATTGATGTCTTCTCTCATTGATATTTCCATAACGCGGCATAAATATACGCGTTTGACCTCCTTTGCTATTAACCATTCTGGGAGCCTCAAAAGATATGGATGAAATCTCAGTCTCGGGTAAATATGGTATTACTTCGGATGAAACATACAATATCTTTTTATCTTTCATAAATCGTGTTTTTTGTCTAGCAGAATAAATTTTTGCAAAACTACGAAAATTTATGCAGTTTGCTAGTAATATCTTATGTTTGCACGCACTTAAATTTTTAATAGATGCATGTGGTATATCAAAAACGAGAAATACAGCAAAAAGTTGCACTTTTAAAAAAAGAACAACAAACAATAGGTTTTGTGCCTACTATGGGCGCGCTGCATCAAGGGCATATGGCTCTGGTAGCAAGGGCATTGAAAGAAAACGACTTTGTTATTGTAAGTGTTTTTGTGAACCCAACTCAGTTCAATAACCCAGAAGATTTGCGGAAATATCCGCGATCTTTGGAGGAGGATGTGGCGTTATTAAATAAACTTTCTAATGAAATTATAGTGTTTGCTCCAGAGCCAAATGAATTATATGGATCAGCAATTGTTGCAAAAATCTATGATTTTGAAGGATTGGAATTAGAAATGGAAGGAAAACATCGTCCAGGACATTTTGACGGAGTAGGAACAGTTTTGAAGCATTTCTTTACCATTGTAGACCCTACCAATGCCTATTTTGGCGAAAAAGATTTCCAGCAGTTACAAATTGTCAGAAAAATGGTCGAGATAGAACAAATGACAGTAAAAATCGTTGGTTGTCCTATTTATAGAGAAGAAAACGGATTAGCATTGAGTTCCAGGAACAAAAGGCTTACAACCGAGCAGAAGGAAGCCGCCCCATTGATATACAAAACTTTGAGCCAAGCACTTCGTGACTTTGGCACAAAAAGTGTTATAGAAATTAAAGAAAATGTTTTTTCCGCTATTGAAGCGACACCGCTTTTGGAATTAGAGTATTTTGAAATCGTAGATGCCAAAACATTAAACATTGCGACAACCAAAGAAACTGATATAAAATACCGCGCTTTTATTGCCGTATACGCAGGAGAAGTTCGATTAATAGATAATATCGCCCTAAATTAACTAACTTTGCATTGAACTATTTTTTGCTTCAATGCAAAAAAAACAACTGAGTTCACTATGTATGTACATGTCGTCAAATCCAAAATTCACCGTGTCAAAGTTACCGGAGCAGATCTTAATTATATCGGTAGTATCACTATTGACCAAGATCTAATGGACGCTGCTAATATTATTGAAGGAGAAAAAGTACAAATTGTAAACAATAACAACGGTGAGCGATTAGAAACGTACGCGATTCCTGGACCAAGGAAAAGTGGAGAAATCACGTTAAATGGTGCAGCAGCTAGGAAAGTTGCCAAAGGAGATATACTTATTCTAATTACCTATGCAATGTTAGAGTTAGAAGAAGCAAAGAAATTCAAACCAGCATTATTGTTTCCTGATGAAGCGACTAATCTTTTGAAATAGTGCAAAAATCTAAATTCGTAAAATTTTTGAAAGTAGTACTCCCGCTCTTGTTGGGAGTTTTTTTGATTATATATTCTTATAATAAATTTACCCCTGAGCAACTAGCTGAAATCAAATCTCACTTTGCTCATGCACGGTATGAGTATGTAGCACTATCTATTTTTTTTGCAGTATTAAGTCATTTATCCAGAGCATGGAGGTGGTTATACCAATTAGAACCTATGGGATATCGTCCTAAGTTTGCCAATAGTCTTATGGCAGTACTAGTTACTTATTTGGTAAATTTGGCAGTTCCTAGAGGGGGGGAAATTTCGAGGGCTTTAGTATTAGATAAATATGAAAACATTCCTTTTGAAAAAGGATTTGGAACTATTATAGCGGAACGCATAGCAGATTTAGTTATCCTAATTGTTTTGATTTTCACAGCATTTTTTCTGCAATTTGATACACTTTATGGATTTTTAGCAGAAAAGGTTTCGCCCACCAAAGCTATATGGACACTATTGATTTTGGGCATAATTGGCTTAGGGTTTCTGTTTTGGGTGTTTAACTCCAAATCTGGTCTAGGAAACAAAATCAAAACATTTGTTTTGGGAGTAAAAGAAGGAGTGATCAGTATTGTACATATGAAAAACAAATGGTCCTTTATAGCGCACACATTATTTATTTGGATCATGTACATTATGATGTTTTATATAAGTGTATACGTACTTCCAGAAACATCAGAGATTTCTTTTGGAGTTGTTATTACCGCATTTGTTGTAGGAAGTATGACGGTGGCATTTACAAATGGTGGCTTTGGGACTTATCCGTTTTTGGTTGCAGAAATTCTAGTTTTGTTTCACATACCTGAGACGGTAGGTACTGCTTTTGGGTGGATTGTTTGGACCTCACAAACGGTATTAGTAATTGTAAGTGGATCCTTAGCTTTTTTATTCTTGCCCATTCTCAATCGACAAAAATAGTTGCCGTATTTTTCGAATGATAATTTTGGTATATGTTTTGAAAGGATTACCCTTAAAACGATAAAAATTTATAAAGCACAAAATAATTTTATATATTGTTGTGTTAATTACATACAACCTCTCAAGTCCTAAACCCATGAAAAAAATTGCTCTTTTAGTATGTTTTGTATTAGCTATTGGCAGTTATGCACAAACCAAATACGAAACGCTCAAGTCACTTAAGCTAGATGAAACTCGAAAAATTAAAATACAATTACCGAGAAATTACGAAAGAAATAATGTAAAGAAATACCCGGTAATTCTAGTGCTTGATGGGGATTACTTGTTTGAGCCAGTTGCAGGGAATGTTGACTATCTATCCTACTGGGAAGAAATGCCAGAGGCGATTGTTGTGGGAGTGCTGCAAGGCAACAGTAGAATTGATGATATGAGTTATGATGATCTAAATTATTTACCTGAAAAAAAAGCAGAAAAGTTTTTTGAATTTCTAGGGTATGAATTACTTCCAGAAATCGACAAAAATTATCGTACTTCTAATTTTAGAATTGCTGTAGGGCACGATATAACCGCAAACTTTATTAATTATTTTTTATATAAAGAAAACTCTTTATTCCGAGGCTACATTAATTTAAGTCCTGATTACGCTTTCAAATCAGAAGAGCGATTGGTAGAAAAGCTTACAAACATCGATGCTAAAACATGGTATTATATGGCCACTGGATCTAATGATGTGGCTGCAATAAGAGAAAACGTACTCAAGATTGATGCAAGTCTCAAAACGATTGAAAATGAAAATGTACAATACAGTTTTAGTGATTTTGAAAATGGATCGCATTATACGGTAGCAGCTCAAGCGATTCCAAAAGCATTGGCAAATATTTTTTCTATGTACCCTCCTATTAGCAAAAAAGAATACAAAGAAGTCATTCTGAAGTTAGATGGAGAAGAGACACCATATGATTATTTGGTGAATAAGTATGAAACGATGCGTAGTCTTTTTAGTCTTAGTAATCAGGTTAGGATTAATGATTTTATTGCGGTGTCTACGGCTTTAGAAAAGAAACAAGATTGGGAATCATTAGAAAAGCTTGGAAACCTTGCTCGCAAAGAGCATCCAGAGTTAATGCTAGGCAATTATTACCTAGGAACATTCTATGAGCAAACAGGTGACCCTAAGAAAGCGATGCGGGCATATGAAAACGGTTTTTTACAGGAAGAAGTAGCGTTTTTGACAAAGGACATGCTGCTGCAAAAAATAGAGCGCATCAAAGAAGATTTTGGATATTAGCCAGAGATTTAGTAACTTTAAGATTCTTGGGGAAGAATTTATATCATTTTTTATCGAAACACGACTAGGCTATTTGTAAGCTTTGTAGTAATTTTACGTCTGTAACTATCATATTGCAGGCATTTAATTAACACACAAGCTTACGCAAACTATAAAAAATGTTGTAGATGAAGAAAAAATACTTTACCCCAATTTTGTGCTTTTTACTATTGATTGCATTTCATTCAGTTAAATCTCAGGAAGTACCTCAGACCCCAAAACCAAATGATATCATTGAGGGATTATCTATATATCCCAATCCAGCCACTGGTGACAAAATCTATATTACATCAAATTTAGGACTTACTAAGCAAATAAAAATTTATGATGTATTAGGCAAAAAAATACTATTCAAAGTGCTCGTAGGCAAAGAACTTGATATATCAAA
>CAZYRG010000160.1:6126-7694 GCA_964650425.1 uncultured Flavobacteriaceae bacterium | reverse complement strand
TTATTTAGGGAGACCTCCACCTGTAGGGTTTCCTTCAACCGTTACTGAGATTGTTTTTCGACTTACATCTCCATTAGATTTTGTTACGATACAACGTACACCCATTGAGTTAATTCCATTAGGAGTTGCTTCTGGACTTATATTAAAGCTTAGGGTTGAACTTCTGCTAAGAGTAACCCAAGTCCGAGCTCCTGCATTATTGACTTGCCAGATATAACTATTCCCAGTTTGATTGGCAGAAGTAGAATACGTTACAGACTCATTTACAACGGCAAATCTCGGTCCTGTTATAGTTTGATTAAAATCAGAAATAAATGGTCCTGGGTATAATTTTTGTAAAGCAATTATGTCATTTCTTGTATGAGCAGCCAGAGAAACATTTCTAAGGCTTGGATACATTATTGAGTTTGAGTCATATAATGTTGTTCCTTGAATTTGTGTACCATTAAAATCTCCTACATTGGCAATATATTGATTTTTATGTGTTTGACTTCCAAAAGTGTGTTCAAAACCAATGGTATGTCCAATTTCATGCATTAAAAGAAGCACCTTAAGTTCAAATCCATAACTTGCCGTTTTTACTGGATCAATGTATATGTTTGGTCCTGGTTTTTTATCAAAACTGATTCCGTTTACAGCTAATCGAGGTAAATTTGCTAGTCCAACCGGAGCACCTTCAAGTTCTTTATAAGAAATATTGGTAAAAGCACTTCCTTCACTAAAAATCATTTGTACTTTACACTGATTAACCTCGTTAAAGCGTTCAATTGCTGTACGTAAGGGATTGAGCCACTCAGCTCGTGCGTCATCATCTATTGAATATGAAAGCTTATCAACATATTTACTAGTTAATTTACCACCGCTAAAAACACCATCATGACTTAAGTTTTGTTTAGATTGGTAGGAGGATTGGAATTTTTCGTAAGTTTCTAATAGATTAGGAATATCAATTAGAATATCTCCTTCAAGAATGATTGATTCTTTTTGAATTATTGCATTATGTGTGTTGTGCCCATCTTTTTTGAGAATTTCAAGTGCCTTTTGAGCATCACTTTGAATGGTGTTTTCTGGATTTTCATATTCAACTCTTTCTGTTGTACATGAAACTACCAATAACGCTATTATACCGGTAATGCTAAAAATTTTTTTCATTTTTGATTTTTTTACTAATTAAACAATTATTAATACGTATGAATTATTCAGAGTGCAGTCTCATCTTTATTTAGTTCTAAAGTATTTTTTAATTTTTACTGATGAAAATAGTTGGCTCTGATAATCAATTGATCAAAATTACTATAGTCTGTTGTATAGAAGGATAACATATGTTTCATTTTATTGGACATATGTTTCATGAGGGTAGCTCATTGAAATTTTACTTTTTTTGACTTTGTTTATAAAAAAAAATCATTCATAATACAATTGATAATTTTTTATTAAAAGTGTGTTAACATATTATAAAACTCAGTGTTCTGTTTATTTTGTTGAGAATATTTCAGCTATATTCCGTAATTCATTAACTATAACTAAAACTAACACAAAATGAAAAACACTATCATTAGATGGAGGGA
>CAZYRG010000160.1:0-6026 GCA_964650425.1 uncultured Flavobacteriaceae bacterium | reverse complement strand
AATCTTGGTGAGAAGAGTACAATTACTATTACTTCCCTATTGGATGGCGCTTCTCAAACATTAAATGCCAAAACACTTAAAGAATGGAATAATGCTACAGCCTATTTTAATGGAGATCAAATAGAAGTTACTTTGACTATTGCTCCAAATGAAAAGGATATCAATTTTGCCATAGACAAGCTGGGAATTGGAGAGCTCGATACTACTCAAAGCAAATCACAATGCGGTTCTGTTGATAACAGAACGGATTCAAATGATGATGCTATTGGAAGGATCGTACCGATTGGTTGTACAGGCTGGATTATTCGGAATGGACGTTTCGTAACAGCTGGACATTGTTTGACTAGTAGAGCACAGATTATTGAATTTAATGTTCCTAAATCTAACTCAAATAGATCTATTGTACATCCTGGACCTGAAGATCAGTATCCTATAGGTAACTTTGTTACCAACTATGTGCGGGGACAAGTAATTACGGATTGGGGAGTATTTACTGCAGGTGCAAACTCTATTACTGGTTTAACACCTATTCAGGCTCAAGGTAAATCATTTAATGTAACAAGAAATAATCCACAAGGACCTATTAGAATAACTGGATTTGGTACTGATACAGGAAGTGATAATCAAACACAGCAAACGCACCAAGGTCCTTTAACCAGTTTTGATGGGAGTTTTGTAAATTATCAAACAGATACTACAGGAGGTAATTCTGGTAGTCCTATCATTGATGAGGCAACAGGAAATGCTGTTGGTGTTCATGCATATGGTGGTTGTAGAACAAATGGTGGTTCTAATTTTGGTGAGAGGGCTACAATACCGTCATTTTGGGAAGCTATGGGACTTGATAGTGGTGGAAACCCTCCTAATCCTCCTACCGATGATTGTGATTCATTGGATTTTAGTGATTTTCAAATCTCATCATTTTCCAATCAAGATGCAGCAGGTAATTTTGCGGTTAATGGTGGCGGTTCAACACTTGCTCTAAGTAATAATACCTGGAAACAAATCGCATTTAATTATGCCGTAACCGATGCTACGGTAATAGAATTTGATTTTAGAAGTACAGGGCAAGGAGAAGTTCATGCAATAGGTTTTGAGAGTGATAATGAATTATCGCCAAACTTATATTTTAGAGTATATGGTACACAGAATTATGGAGTAGGTGATTTTGACGACTACTCAGGTTCAGGAACAAAAACGTATACGATACCAGTTGGAGACTATTATACAGGTTCTGGAAATAGATTAGTATTTATTAATGATAATGATGCAGGAAGTGGTAATACATCATTTTTTAGTAATGTAAAAATCTATGAAGGTACTTGTGGAAATACAAGTAACTTTACAGAAGGTGTTGCAGGTATTTATCCAGAAGAATCAGTAATAATAGGTGATGAAGATGAGAATCCTTTTGGAGTTTTTGATTTACATCCTAATCCTACTTCTAACAATTTTTCTATGACAGTAGGAAACCTTGGAAATGCAAAAGCTTCTGCAACTATATATAATATTCTAGGTCAGAAGCAACAAGAAATCGCTCTAGAAAGTGGTGTTAATTCTTTTTCTGCTAGTGATTTGAGATTGACTGTTGGAATGTATTTGATTGAAGTAAAATCAACAGATGGATTTTCAAAAACACATAAGTTTGTTGTTAAAGAATAACAATAAATAATAAAAAAATATTAAACCCACATTCAAAAGTTTTGAATGTGGGTTTAATTTTAACGAGCAAAAAAACTTACAATAATACCCATTAGTTGATAGTACTCGAGCTGAATTCCTCTTTGGTAGTAAAAGTGATAGTAAATTTGGTGCCAACGCCTAATTGGCTCTCACAATGAATCGTACCATTCATTGCCTCGACATATTTTTTTGCGATAGACAAACCAAGACCTGTTGAAGACTCACCCGCTGTAGGTTTGGCGCTAAGTCGCTGAAATTTCCCGAATAATTTCTTTTGATCATCTTTACTAATACCAGGCCCGAAATCTTGAACCTCGATGGACGTTTTTTCGTTATGAGCATTCACGGCTAATACTACCTTATTTCCCTTTTCTGAAAATTTGATAGCATTAGAAATTAAATTTTCTAAAACTTGTATAAGGTAATTTTCATCTATTTCGATAAAATACTTTTTCTCACTTGGAGTCATCAAAATCGTTATATCTTTTGCCTCAGCAGTTGGTTCAAAACTATGTACAACAGTACCTACTAGTTCATTCAAATTGACTATTTTTTTTAGTAATTTGATTTCCTTTGTTTCTAACGTATGGATGTTCAAAATACGAGCAATCATGTGGGTAAGACGATCGGCAGAAGTATCCATTTCGGATAAATAGGTTTTTTGATCGGCTGTCAATTCTGATGGTGTTAGATTTAGTAACTGGATAAATCCTTTTATATGACTCAGTGGCGTTCTAAGGTCATGAGCAACAATGTTGACTAGCATATCTTTTTCCTTATTCAAATTTAGGAGTTCTTCATTTTGCTTTGCTACTTCTTTGGTTCGCTCTTTGACCTTGCTTTCTAGTAATATGTTTTGTTCTCCAATTAACTTTTCATTTTTTCTAGAAGCGAATAAGGCCTCATATTGCGCTTCTTCTTTTTCTTTCTTATAGATATTGATACGATCACCAAGAGCAAAGGAGAGTAGTAATACTTCTAAAGCCGAACCTATTTGCATGGCATTCAAATAAGGAGTTACAGGTGTTATGTTCAAAGATTCGAGTATGGCAAAAACGATACCTACGATCAGTGCTCCCCAAGCGAGTAAATAAAATTTTGCAGGTCGATATCCTTTTATTTTAAATTGAATACCAAGGATCAAAAAGTATATGGCCATTAAGAGTAGCCCACCTTGCGCTAATTTTAACCCTTCAATTCTAAAACCAGAAATTACAAGTACACACACCAAAACACCTATAATTAGAAATAGCATTGATCCCTTGTGCATTTTGGGATTTGATTTTTTGGTGCCTAAAAAGTTTTGAGTGAATAGCGTTGCAGTAATCATTGTCAATCCAGAAGAGGCTACCACAGATTGATTAATAAAAGGTGCATTTGGCCAAAAATATTCAAAGAAGTACCCAAAGACCGAAGCCATAAACCAGGTCATGCTAAAAACATATCCAATATAGAAAAGGTATATTTTTTCTTTCGTAGAGAAATATAGGAAGAGATTGTAAAGGAAAATCAACAACATAAATCCAAAATACATCCCTTGTAGAAAGTCTAAATCGTGTTCATATGCTACAAAATTTTTTAACGTTCCAACTTTAAATGGAAAAAACAATGGTTGATCACTTTTGACTCTGAGGTAAAAAGTACGTGTAGTACCTACCTCAAAATTAAGAGCAAAAAGATAATTTCCCACAGCAATTTCTCTACTGTCAAAAGGGAGGTCATCTCCTGTATGACGAGTAGTGATTATGGTATTATTTTGATCAATTTCATAGAGCGAAATGGCATCAATATAGGCGGAGCCAACATTGAGATAATAATTGCCTGGAGTTGTTTTTTTGATATCAAATTTTAACCAATAGGCAGAAGCGGTACTCGAAAAATTAATGGCTTCTTGTGGAGAGGCTTCAAATTTGAAATTTGCGGTATTCTTTAGAAGTTCATCAATGGATACTGCCAGAGTTGGGTCTTCCAAATAAAGGGTTTGTTTTCCAATATTAAGCAACTCCATATTGGGATCCAAAATAACTGTTGACTGACCAAAAGAGTATAGCGTTGTTAGGAGCGATATTATAAAGAACCTTAAGAAATGTTTAAAACAAGTCGTCATGTTACGGTTTTTGGAAAGCCTTTTGTCGAATCTAATATACTAAAGTTATGAAATTTACTGGTAGTATTTCCTAAAATGATTGTTGCAGGTATCATTTTAACTTGTAATTTTAAGTATAAGACACCAAAATGACACTACATGATGAATACACTTAAAAACTTGGAGGAAAATGCGCATGCTATTGTGCAAAATGTATCTGATAACCCACAAGGGCGTTATCAACTGCGTTATGAATTCTATCAAAAATACGGCGACCCTATTATCAAAGGAGAAGAAGGTTTAGGAAATTCTGAACTGGCTTTTATGGATTGGGAGATTCAACGAGGGGTTTTGAACCCTATGAATGCAGCACATCCAGGAAGTCCATGGTGGCGAGCGGTGAATAGCTATTTTTTGTACGTAGCAACACTTGCCCAATTAATTGAGGAGTCTGGTCAGACCTTTGAAGGTTTACCAGTTCCAGTTCGTTTTTGGTTGGATTATATCAATGATCCAAATGAACGAACCTGGTATCACGCTCATAATTCCAGTATCATAGCTGGATATGAGGTAGCAGATTCCTTAGCGTTTGATGAAAACGTGTATGAACAATATTTTATGAATATAGTACTCTATCGCTTGCTCTATGCGCAGTCCATGGTCGAGGGAGTGAGTTTTGGGATATTGGGTGAACTATTTGGAAATCCGCGAGGATGTGCTGTTGCACTTATTACACATATTGAAGCTTTTTATCCAAGTCATTATCCACTAACCGCAGAAGATATCAAGTACGTAACGCACAAAGCACATAATCTTATGGGGCTATTAGAGGACGCCTTTGACAAGGTTTTTATACTTCCACATTTGAATGAGCTCTATACCGAAGCTGCTACCTGGAATACTTCTCCTGTGGTCATGGAATTTGTTCAAGAGAATACACCTATTTACCCGATTTCGCAAAGTACTTCCAATTCGAAACATTTCCATAAAAAACTAGCTATAACAAATATTAATATCTAAAAAAAATCATCTTAAAACCAAAAATGAATGGAACACAACAACACTGAAAAAAAGAAGATAGCCGTTCTTGGGAGCGGTATGTCAGCACTCGCTTCGGTCTATGAATTAACTTCTTACGAAAACTGGCAAGAACATTACGACATTACTATTTATCAAATGGGGTGGCGATTAGGAGGCAAAACGGCTACAGGCCGAGGTCCCAATGAAAGAATCCAGGAGCACGGAATTCATATTGCTCAGGGATGGTACGAAAATGCTTTTCGACTCATCCAAGATTCTTATAAAGAATGTAAAGAACACAATCTAATGCCCGATAGCCCTTTTCAATCCTGGGAAGATGGTTTTGATCGAGAGGATACCACATTACTCACACATTTTGACCCCAAAACAAATCAATGGATCAAGAAGAATATCATTTTTCCTTCCAATGACTATGTTCCTGGACAAGGCGGTCCATTACCATTCTCTGCGATTGTTAAAAAAGTAATCGGTTTGGTGCTGGAAATTATATTCGGCATAGATCCTAATAAAGATAGCTTGATGCAAATGGCTACGGAAGCTGCCAAAGATGTTCGGCCACCAGAACATCACTCGCTTTGGTCCGATTTTAAAGAACATTTTGAAGCATTTGGCAAAGGTGTCTTCAAACACGAAGGAGAGAAACTATTGAACTATGTGGCGGAATTGATCCAAAACATGAGTGAAATGGAAGATGAACATCAGACAGATCGAAAAAAGCATCACTTCATCATTAAGGAATTACTCGATGTACTTGCTAAATGGGCGACTAAACTTATTGACTCCATTACTGATCATAATGAATATTTCTATTGGTTGGCTGTATTTGTAGAGTTTGGGATAGTTAATATGAAAGGAACGCTAGAAGATGTCTACAACCCCGTAACTCATGCGTTAGACTATGAGGCGATTAATGACTTGGATTATCGCGCATGGCTCGAAAAACATGGAGCCAGTGAGCGTTTACTGAGTTCTGCAATGGTTCGATTTTTGTATACAGGAACCTTTCATAATATTACAGGTCCTAAACAACAAGGGAGTTTAGCAGCAGGAGTGGGGCTGCATTTTTTGACCAATTCAGCAGGCTACAAAGGGTCTTTTGTTTGGAAATTCAAAGCAGGGACTGCGGATACGATGATAACGCCGATCTATTTGGTATTGAAAAACAGAGGGGTGAAGTTCAAATTTTTTCATAAAGTAGAACAAGTCCATTATTCGG
>CAZYRG010000159.1:0-7737 GCA_964650425.1 uncultured Flavobacteriaceae bacterium | reverse complement strand
TTTAAATAAGTACTTAGAACGCTTTTACAAACGGAATAATGAACAAGCTTATATCAGTTTTTTTTTTATTACTACTCTTGCTATCAATAAATAGCACATTTGGCCAAAAAAAACAATACAATAATCCTATTATCCCAGGATTTAATCCAGATCCTTCGATTTGCAAAGTTGGTGATGATTATTACCTAGCTACTAGTAGTTTTGAATATTTTCCTGGTGTTCCCATTTATCATAGTACAGATTTAGTTAACTGGCAAATGGTTGGTCATGCCCTTCGCCGTCCGGAGCAATTAGATCTTGAGAGCATCCCTTCTACTGCTGGGATCTATGCGCCAACACTCCGTTATCACGATGGGACCTACTATATGATCACCACACTGATTACAGAAGGTCAAGAACGACCCAATAAGCCTGCTGGAAATTTTGTGGTAACAGCAAAAAATCCTGCTGGCCCATGGTCCAATCCCATATGGATTGAAAGTGCACCAGGTATAGACCCTTCCCTATTCTTTGATGACGATGGCAAAGTGTATTATTGCGGCAATAGCCCTCCAGAAATTCCAAATGACAAACCTGAACGACAAGTTATATGGATCCAAGAAATAGCACTTCCTAGTTTTAAATTAATTGGAAAAAAATCCTATCTAGAATCCAAAAAGTATCATGAGCAGGACATTATTGGCTCTCCAATGGCTTTTGAAGCACCACATATTTACAAAAAAGAGGGTATATATTACTTGCTTATTGCACATGGTGGCACGGGAATGGGACATGCGGTGTCTATTTGGAAATCAAAAAGTCCATTTGGCCCATGGGAAGACAATCCAGATAACCCAATTCTAACACATAGAGGCTATAGTGAATCGGGTATTAATTGTACAGGCCATGCCGATGTTTTTCAAATTGAGGATGGTAGTTGGTGGTCGGTATTGCTGGCGGTACGTTCTGATGACAAAAAGAACAATGTAATGGGCCGAGAAACCTTTCTGGCTCCTGTCGATTGGTCTGGCACGTGGCCCATATTTAACCCAAAAGGAACAGTCGGTAGAATAACTTTTACCCATGATGCGCCATCCATGATGACCAATCAAAAAAATAACACTGATTTTGAAGACACTTTTGATCAAAAGAAATTAAATCTCGCCTGGACGATGATTCGTACTCCCGAAACTACTTGGTGGGATTTGGAAACTGATCCTGGAAATGTATCCATAAAGCTACGACCAGATCAGATCGAGCAATTTGCACAACCTTCTTTTTTAGGGATACGCGCTCCTGATATGAAAATGAAAGCGACAACCACGCTTAATTTTGATCCTAAACAACCTAATGAGTGCGCAGGTCTTGCCTTTGAGAGAGGACATGATGCCGAGTGGACTTTGATCAAAGAACAACTTGACAACAAATTGGTCGTAAGTGTCTATCAGGATGGTAAAGAGTTATTAGGACAAGTTCTCTTACAAACTAACAACACCATTTCTTTAAAAATTGAATTAATAAATTTTAAAATGACCTTTTCTGTAAAAGAAAGTGATACTTCTTGGCAAACGGTTGCAGAAGCACAAACCAAAGAACTTTTAGGCTTCCCAAAAGCAGGACGTTTTACAGGATCTTTTGTCGGGCTCTATGCTTCTTCTAGAGGTAAAAAATCTAACAATAAGGCCGTTTTTGAAAATTTTAGCTTAGCAAAACTTACAAAATAACATTGAAATATCGGTAATACACATGAATCATAATTCCTTTTAATCAAACACAAAAAATTAACTGCAAACAGCACTATATCAACAAACATTCAAATCATGAAAAACGCACTCTTACTTTCTATACTAATCCTTCTAATTAGTTGTGAAAAAACTAAAAAAAGTAATGAAGCCCCCGCTACTCAAGAAAATCCCATTGCTCAAAAAGTGGCATCATTACTTAGCGAAATGACCTTAGAAGAAAAAATAGCCGAATTAACGCAAGACGCGCCTCCTAACGAACGTTTAGGTATTCCGATCATGCAATATAGCGAATGTCTACATGGACTATGGCTAGAAGGTGCTACCGTATACCCGCAGGCAATAGCACTGGGATCCACATGGGAACCAGAATTATTACGCGAGATGACAACCCATATTGCCAAAGAAGCACGGGCAGCAAACCTAACGCATTGTTACTCTCCGAATCTTGACGTCACCAATGGTGATCCTCGCTATGGACGTGTGGAAGAATCTTATGGAGAAGATCCTTTTTTGGTCTCTAGAATGGGGGTCGCTTTTATCCAAGGACTACAGGGAACTGGTGACGAATATTTGGACGAAAACCATATTCTTGCAACGGCAAAACATTTTGTGGGGTATCCAGAAAATCGAACAGGAATCAACGCAGGATTTGTTGATATCTCCGAACGTAGATTATATGAAATATATATGCCTCCTTTTGAAGCTGCCGTAAAAGAAGCAAAAGTAGGTTGCCTCATGCCTGGACATCAAGATATGAATGGTATTCCATTACATATGGACGAAGAATTATTGACAGGTCTTTTGCGTGATGAATGGGGATTTGATGGCTTTATCGTTTCGGATAATAATGATGTATCTCGTCTTAATTTAATGCATTCTATTGCTAAAAACCGTACAGAAGCAGCCATACTGGGACTAAAAGCCGGAGTAGACATGGATTTGGTTATAGGCAAAAGCCCATCTAATTCTACTTATATTAATTCTGTACTTCTTGATACGATCCAAAAAAACTCCGCTTTAGAAAAATATATTGACCAAAGTGCTGCTAGAATTTTAACCGCCAAATACAAATTAGGCTTGTTTGATACGATGTACAAAAAATATCCAGATACTATTATTAGTAAACCAGAAAGCCAAGCGGTGGCATTAAAAATTGCTAAAAAAGCCATTACCTTATTAAAAAATGATAATCAGCTTTTACCATTGGACAAATCTAAAATTAAAAGCATTGCGGTCATCGGTCCTAATGCCGCAGAGAAACGCATCAAAAATGGATATCCACAATTGACAAACAAGAGCTATCCACTACTAGGAGGATACTCTGGTATCCCTCCATATTATACTTCTGTTCTGGAAGGAATTACAGAAAAAGTTGGTGACGATATTACCATCAATTATGCAAAAGGATGTGACTTGGTAAGTTTTTCTGAAGAAGGCTTTGCTGAAGCCATAGCAGCAGCTAAAAAATCTGACGTAGTAGTACTGGCCGTCGGAGGTTCTACGCAAACCTGTGGCGAAGGTACGGATCGCTCAGATATCAATTTATACGGAGCTCAAAATAAATTAGTCGAAGCGATTCACAAAACCGGAAAACCTATAGTTGTGGTGCTCATCAACGGAAGACCCCTTTCTATCAATTATATTGCAGAAAATATTCCGGCTATTTTAGAAACATGGTATTTAGGGATGAATTCGGGTGATGCTATTGCAGAAACTCTTTTTGGAGATAATAATCCTGGTGGAAAACTAACCGTTTCTTTCCCGCGTTCTGTCGGTCACATCCCTGTTACCTATCTGGAGAGACCTGATTTTATAGGTGCAGGAAAAGGAAAATATAAATTCACTGATAAATCTCCGCTTTTCCCTTTCGGGTATGGGTTAAGTTATACAAGTTTTGCATATGATGCACCAAAAATTGCCAATCCAACGATAAAAACTGATGGCAGTACTACGGTTTCTGTTGCGGTCACAAATAAGGGAAAAGTAGCCGGAGACGAAGTGGTACAACTATATATAAGAGATGATTTTGCTTCGGTAGGGCGTTATCTCAAAATGTTAAAAGGATTTAAACGTATCTCGCTAGCTCCAGGCGAAACCAAAACTGTCACCTTTGATCTGAACTTTGACAACCTTTTTCTCTATGACAAAGACATGAAAAAAGTGGTAGAACCTGGAACATTCACACTTTCCTTAGGGTCTTCTTCTTTAGAAAAAGATTTACAAAAAGTGGTATTAACCGTGAACGAATAGTTAGTATACCTGTTATTTTTAGGAATCACAGGTTGTGAATCTCCTACAAAACAAGCACAACAATTTGTAACACCTCCTGGAAAATATAAGCCTATGCCGAAAGATTTAGCTCTTATTTTGGCAATACCTTATAAATGACCTTTTTTGATGATATCGGTTTTTGGAAACACCCTAAAACCTGGACAGGTAAATTCAATGAGAAGTTTGAAGAACTCAATGGGTTTGATACAAAACCGTATTACCCTTATTTATGGTATGATATTGGACCAAATACCGAAGCACTCCGTCATACCTTTTTTAAAACCCACGTAGAACTATTAGCAGAAGAGTTTCCAAAACTGATGGCAGAATGGGCAAAATATCTTCTATTTTTCTAATTCTAGTGATGAAACTATAACAACAGAGGTCCTATTAAAAGGAAAATTAGACCTACAAAAATGGAATCCTCATACTGGAGATATCTACAAAAAGGTTACACATGAATATCTCAAAAAAGGTGATCTTGATTATACCAAAATTAGCTTATCACTAGCACCAGTTAGTGCCGTTTTTTATATCAGTGCAATGGAAAATTAAATTCATAAGTAACATTAAAGCAGGCAGTCTCAGTAAACAATTTCTGTCCAGAGATTTACAAAAATGTTTACTAAAAACTTAAAATAATTATTACAGTTTTTCGGCAGACTCTAAGTAAAGACAAGCAAATAATTAATGGAAAAGGTAGTATTGAATAGGAATGATCTATTAAAACCATATACTATATAATCCTAGGGTCATTATTAATTACGATGGCCTTTTTCACTTTACCAAAAACGAACCTGAAAGTACAGGATGGTCAACTCTTTGAGAATTCTTAACCTTGTAACATATCCTATGATAGAATTAGGCACTATTTATCTAACATAGAACTCAAAGAAAAACTATATTACCAAATAAGATTTCAAAAACTGATCCAACGCGCATGTCATATTCAAAAAGTATTTTTTTTACAATCTTTCTATCTGTTACCTTTCTACTAGTAATCTCTTGTAAAAAAGAAAATAGCCCGAAGGCAATTGAATTAACAATTAATGAAGGTTTTAAAAACCCTATCAGTTTCTTTAATGCTGCTCCTTCTTTCTCATGGAAGTTACCGATAAATTCAGAAATCAAATCACAATCGGCTTATCATATCGTAGTTGGTACTACTCCAGGTATACTCGATGACAATCAAGATCTATGGGATTCCAAAAAACAATTTACAGATCAATCAACTTATATTAAATATGACGGAAAACCATTAGTATCAAGACAAAAAGTGTATTGGGCCGTTAAATTTTGGGATCAAAATGATAAGGAATCCGCATGGAGTGAGATCAATTCCTTTGAGTTAGGCTTGTTACAAAATAGTGATTGGGAAGCGCAATGGATTGGCCTTGACACTCAAAAAAATGCAGATACTACTGCGACAGGGTTCCCATATCATAAAATTCAATACTTAAGAAAAGACTTTGAGCTACCTTCCGATATTGTTTCTGCTCGGCTTTACACCACTGCAAAAGGTGTTTTTGATGCGATGTTGAATGGAAAATCTATTAGTAATGATGTCATGCCTCCTGGTTGGACTCCTTATCATAAGCGAATAGAAACCTTGACGTATGATGTCACTAATCTATTAAAAACAGGCAAAAACACATTGGCATATATACTAGCTCCAGGATGGCATTCTGGAAGACTTGGTTGGGAAAAAGAGCATTTTAAATTCGAAAATCCCCCCCGAATTTTGTCCCAATTAGAAGTAACATTTAAAGATGGTAGCGTCCAAAAAATTAATTCAGATAACTCATGGAAAGCTACTATTAATGGCCCTATAACCTTTTCTGACATCTATGATGGTGAAATTTACAATGCCAATTATGAAATCCCTGAGTGGAACTTACCTGATCATGAAAATTCTTCATGGAAAAAAGTTCTTACCGAAGCCATTAATTCAAAAGTACTATTGAGTCCGAAAAGACATAGTACTGTCAAAATCAAAGACACGCTGTCTACAATTGCCATTACAAAACCCGATAGTACTTCCACTATTTTTGATATGGGACAAAATATGGTGGGCGTACCTTTGCTAAATGTTCCTGTAAAAAAAGGGGATACCTTGACGATACGTTTTGCAGAAATGCTGCAAAAAGACGGAACTATCTACACCGAGAATTATCGCACTGCGTTATCAACAGACTACTACATTCCAAAAGCAAATGAAACGATTAGTTGGAGTCCGAAATTTACTTTTCACGGATTTAGATATGTAGCATTAAGTGGATATGACACGACAAAAAGTCCAGAAAAAAATTGGGTAACAGGCTTGGTACAATATTCCGATTTTAAAGAACAAGGAACCTTTACTTCTTCTCATAAAAAACTAAATCAATTACAAAGCAATATCAACTGGGGGTTACGTGGTAACTTTTATGATATCCCTACCGATTGTCCTCAACGCGATGAACGATTGGGTTGGACAGGAGATGCGCAAGTCTTTGCCCCTACATCACTATTCAATGCAGATGTTCATGCTTTTTGGGCTAGTTGGTTGCAAAGTGTTCGAGAGGAACAAGGCAAGGAAGGACAAGTCCCATTTATAGTCCCAAATATCCTAAATCCAAATGCAGTAAGTTCGGGTTGGGGGGATGCAGCAGTAATCATTCCTTGGGAACTCTATCAGAGGACAGGTGACATATCTGTGCTAGAAGAAAATTTTGAAATGATGCAACGCTGGGTCGCTTTTCATCAATTGAAATCAGAAAACCATATTTCCAATATGTACTCTTTTGCTGATTGGTTACAACCTTTTCAAAAAGCAAAAAACCTAAGAGGAGATACTCCTAAAGATTTTATTGGTACGGCTTATAATGCCTATGTGACAAAATTGACCATGCAAGCAGCAAAAATCTTAAATAAACCTCAGGAAGAAGCCAAGTATCAATCATTATTTAACACTATTCAAAAAGTGTTTCAACAGCAGTTTTTTGATCAAAATGGTCAGATAAAAGAAGAAGAAACGCAAACTGGTTATCTTTTAGCTTTGGCTTTTGATTTACTCTCCGACGATATAAAACAAAAAGCAATACCACATCTTCTTAGAAAAATCGAAGAAGCGGACAACCATCTGCGAACTGGTTTTCTCGGCACTCCATTACTTTCTAAAGTATTAGATGAAATAGGGAAAGTGGATTTAATGTACACCATTTTATTTAAAGAAACCTACCCTTCTTGGTTCTATTCCATCAACCAAGGCGCGACTACCATGTGGGAACGTTGGAATAGTTATAGCCATGAAGATGGTTTTGGTGATGCAGGTATGAATTCTTTTAATCATTATGCCTATGGTGCGATTGGACAATGGATGTATGAACGGATTGCAGGAATTGCTCCACTAGCCCCAGGTTATAAAAAAATACGGATCGCCCCAATACCAGGAGGACCACTCACATCAGCTTCAGCTTCCTATAAAACAATTTATGGAGAAGTGAGTTCCTCATGGAAAATCAACGAAGGGACTTTTTATTTGGAAACAATCATTCCGCCAAACACAACTGCAGTAGTAAGATTACCTACTAACAACGAATCTGAAATTAGGTGTAACGGAAAAGCTTTAACAGACTCAAAAACGATCAAGAGTATTAAAAAGATCGATGGGTATACTGAACTAGAAGTTATGGCAGGAAAACATCAATTCTTAATAAACAACAAATTATAAAAAATAATTTTTATTTTCCTGCTTGAAATT
>CAZYRG010000158.1:0-7776 GCA_964650425.1 uncultured Flavobacteriaceae bacterium | reverse complement strand
TACAAAAATGTTGGTAATAGAGTTTTGCGCATCAAACATGTTATAGATTTCGAATCCAAACGACAATTCTTTAAAAACATGTAGTGCATGTCCCTTTGGAAAGCGTTTTTCTGGATCAACAAGTACATAGCTTACACCTAGATCGGCACGTTTATAGTCGGGTAATCGTACTTCGGCAAAATCATAAATATCAGCATTACTCGGTGATCCACCAGGGAGACCTGTATTATAAACCAGATTTAAATACCCCTTTAGCTTAGGTAATCGAGGCACATAGTCCTGAAAAAGTACTCCAAACTTGAGTCGTTGATCTGTAGGTAATGGAATCCATCCACGGCCATTTATATTTTGTTCTGCTTTGAGATATCCAAAACTAACCCAACTTTCTGTACCAGGTACAAATTCTCCATTGAGTCTCATATCTAGACCATAGGTCCGTCCAATGCCATTATTACGAGCACGATAGCGTATACGAACATTTTCTATAGTATAAGGGTTTAAATCATTGAGATCCTTGTAATAGACTTCGGTTATTAATTTAAAAGGTCGATCCCAAAGCTGTAAACTCCAATCATTCGCTGCTACCAAGTGAATAGATTTTTGTGAACGAACCTTTGGTTGTACCGTACCAGCCAAATCTCTTAATTCTCGATAGAATGGCGGTTGATAGTAATAACCAGCTGCCAATCTAAAAAGCATATCTTTTTTCCAACTTGGTTTGATAGAAAATTGGGCTCTTGGTGTCAGGAAATGTTGAGAGATACTATTTATTCCGTCTCCGGTGAGCGTCCAATTGTGATTACGAACACCAAAGTTATACCAAACCTCATTATTACCCCAATCACTGCGTTTACTATATTGGATATAGCCAGAAAAACGTTCTATATTTACACGATTAATTGCGCTGACATTGGTAAAAGGAACAATAGGGCTTGCAAAAGGCTCGTACGGTTCATTGTTTTCAAATTCAGACAGGTTCGGGCGGTCTGAAAATCCAAATAGATCTATGATCTCATATTCCTGAATACGGTCTCTAATATCTTCTTGGGTATATTTGATTCCCCAATCCAATTGATGGTCATCTTTGATATAAGTGCCTTTTTGTTCGATATTAAAAATTAACGCATCCAAATCATTACGCGCATGGGTCAATTGCGAACCCACAGCCGTGGCAAACTCTACTTCTCCTAAACTTTCATCTCCAATACTGGTGTTTGGTTGTCCAATACTATAATTTGCTAGAATATCAAAATGTTCTTGTTCTTGTGTGTGATATGCAGAACCAATCAACTTCAGTGTCAAATTTTCATTAACCTGATAGGTGCCTTTTAATGCACCAAAATAGGTGTCATATTGATCATCTTCCTGACCTTGATAAGCAACTATTAATGCCTTAGAATCCTGTAATGTACCAAAATTAGTCTGTCTTGTTAATGGGCGGTTATTGTAGTTATTCACAGCAAGATTCCCTAAAAACCCTATCTCAAATTTCTTGGTAACATTATAACTGATGTAGGTTTGCGCATCGATAAATTTTTGTGTGTAATCTGTTTGGGTTTGTCTCCCATTCACAAAAAGACTATTGTCTCTATAACGCGCGCCAGCGATCACTGCAAGTTTTTTATTTTTACTAACTCCTTCTACAGAGACACCTCCACCAAGAAAACTAGCTTCAGCGCTTGCACCAAAACGTGTCGGTCTTCTATATGTTACATCCAGAACAGAAGAAAGTTTGTCTCCATATTTCGCTTGAAAACCTCCCGCAGAAAAATCAACATTACGCACCAGATCAGTATTCACAAAACTTAATCCTTCTTGTTGTCCTGATCGAATTAAAAATGGGCGGTAAACTTCAATTTCATTTACATAAATCAAATTCTCGTCGTAATTTCCCCCTCGAACCGAATACTGGGTACTTAATTCATTATTTGAACTTACGCCTGGTAGTGTTTTTAATAAACCTTCTACACCAGCGTTGGCAGAGGGAGTGTTACGAATAGTTTCCGGATCCAGAATGGTAATTCCTTGTATTTCTTTACGTTCATTACCCGATATAACAACTTCTGTTATTTGTTCAATATCCACTTTTAATACAGGATTTAGCTCATATTCTTGATTTTCTTCCAGTTGTATGTTGAAAGAAACTTTTTTGAGTCCAACATAAGAAATAGTAACGGCAACTTCTTTGTTTGCGGGTATTTCTAGTCGATACACACCATTTTCATCGGTTAATGTTCCTTCATTACCATAGGTGACATTAGCTCCAACAACAGGGATTTTAGAATCGTTCAAAACAATACCTTGTAATGTTGCTGTTTGTGCAAGCAATTGCGAACAAAACAGTACGCATATACCAATAAAAAAGAGAAGAGATCGATTATTCAAAAGCTATGTTTTATTTTTCCTAAAGAATGTTGCATTAAAAGTAGTACTATTCCCGACTTTATCTAACACAATAAATTTAAATTTATTTTCTACGTCGTTGACTATATTATCATTAAAATCATAAAAAACCTTTCCTGTTTTATAATCATATTCCAATAAAATGAATTTTCCGTTGATCGTTGCACGAAAAGAATCGATTCCAACCCCTTCATCCTTAATTTTTAATTCTAAAAAACGAAGCTCCGAAACCCATTTTTGATCTTTAAAATTGAGTGGTGTTATCGTAGGTGCAATGGTATCTTGTGCTAAAGTATAACTTCCAAAACTTCGAGTCCTGGTTGTAAAACGGTTTTTCTTTTTGGTCGTCTTGATATAATGAGGCATGTTTTTGTCATTAAGCCCTGCTAGATATAGTCGTTTTTGATCTTCTGCATTATAATGACTGACATCCATAGACAGCGTCATGTTTTTGTGTAATGCAGTAGCTTTATTATGCAATTTAATCGTATCCCCAAGTACTTTTATATCAAGCGGTGTGTCATTATATAAAGCATTTTTGGGAATATGTACATCAAAACGGTCTTTGCTCCATACAAAGCTTTCATTACGTTTTGCTAAATCTGTACTTGGTAGTTTTTCTGCAGGTTTAATAGTGTCACTCTTAACACCCACAATAGGTATTCTGATCAATGAGGTATTTCCGGCTACATCTTTGATTGTAATGGTGTAGTTGTAAGAGAGTCCATCTTTAATTTTCAAATACCCTTTATCAACTACCTCTTGATAAATACTTAATGGATCATTTTTTTCTACAAATAGCTTACGAATTTTACTTTTATAATTTTTATAATATCCATAATCAATATGTTGATTGAGGTGACGTGTTTCTCCAAAAGAAAAACGTTTCATTTCTAGTCCAAAATTTTTCTGTCCATTAATTTCCGTTTTAATGGTATAGACGCCATTTTTATTAGCTGCCATATTTTGACGATCTACAGTAGATACGCCAAATCCAACAGTGCCAAAAGCTTCAAGGGTAGGGGTTTTGTAACTTCCGTCTTTCTGTAGGATCAAACGTAGTTTTTGTTTGTCTTTTTGTTTATTAGCATGTGCATCTTTATCATCAAGTTTCGGGTATACCCATAGGCTATTAATAATAGGCTTTTTGGTATCCTTGACTTCCATCCCAAATAATAATGGGTTCATAGGTCTAGAATGTTTGTCGCGGATCTCAAAATGGAGATGCGGACCACCACTACTACCGGTATTACCACTATAACCGATAATTTGTCCTTTTTTGACTTTTAATTCATTGGCTTCCGGGTATACTTCTATTTGATAGTTTTCCTTTGCATATTGACGTTTTCTGATATAACTATCTAGTGCTGGAGAAAGGTTTTCTAAGTGAGCATAAACACTAATATAACCATTGGTATGTTGTATATACAATGCTTTTCCGTATCCAAAGTGCGATATTTTGATCCGTTTTATATAACCATCGGCCACTGCAAAAACACTGGCACCAGTTTTTCCTTCCGTTTTGATATCTACACCAGAATGAAAGTGATTAGAACGTAATTCACCAAAAGTACCAGAGAGTATTATAGGTATCTCCAAAGGGCTATCAAAGTAATCCTTTGGAAGTTCCTCCTGAGCATGAATAAAATGAATGCAACAGCAAAAAATAAGAAAGTAGGTTCGCATAGAGAGTAAATGTAAATATTTGACGGGAAAATTGAACAATTTTTTTAAACAAAATTTATAATAGCAAACACCGTGCAAAAGTATTTAGCGTATAGGACCAGTGGAGCTATAGGGAGCACGAAATGGTGGTTTGAAGGATATTTTGATGGCTAAATTATTTGTTATCAAATGTTTATTTAAAGTTTAATTGCCATTATCGAAATTACTTTTAAAAGAATTGGGTTTTTTCGGGAGGTATGTTAACTTTGTGTAACTTAGTTTTGGACTAGCAAATGAAGAGTGATATAAACGAAATTGTTGATTCTCTTGAAAATAGGATAAGTAAATTGCTTCATAAATATGAATTATTGAAGCAACAAAATGCGGATCTTAACAAGACCTTGAATGAAATGACGACAGTTTCGGAATTTCAATTAAAACAAATTCAACAATTAGAACAACGTTACAATTCACTCAAAAATGCCAATGCCATACTGGGCAGTGACGAACATAAAAAAGAAACCAAGCTTAAAATAAATGCTTTAGTCAAAGAGATTGATTTGTGTGTAGCACAATTATCCAAATGACGTTATAATGAGTGATCAACTAAAAATTAAACTTTCGATAGCCGATAGAGTATATCCGCTGACCATACATCCCTCACAGGAAGAAGGTTTGCGTACCGCTACCAAGAAAATTGAAAGTATGATCAAACAATTTGAGCAAAATTATGCCGTACGAGATAAGCAAGATGTATTAGCCATGTGTGCATTACAGTTTGCTGCTCAGGTAGAGCAAAAGGTTATTGATAAAGATAATAATACTGATGAAGCACTGGATAAGCTACGTTCTTTGGACGAGCTATTACAGCAAAAATTAGCATAACATACGTTCATTTAAATAAAACAGAAGTTACTGCCTGTACTAGTTATTACATTTTGATAAACTCAACAAGATTTTTTTTAAAAAGGGTGAGTTTAAGTTGTAAAAGCATGCCGCTCCTTCGGGACTTGCGGATCCTTGAGCAATTTGTTAGCCCTAAACCTGTTTTACAGAGTTTATACAAACACATAACTTGTGCGGGCTTTTTTTTTAAACCCTGATAAAGGATCAGGTACATTTAATTTTTTTACTATCTAACACAATTATGGATACAACTATATTTTTAATTATTGCAGCATTAGTAGGCATTGGGGTTGGCTTTGCTATTGCAAAATTCCTTGAACGCTCCAAATCTTCTAAAGCAATTAATACCTCTAAAAATACGGCGAATAAAATTATCAAAGACGCTAAAAGCGAAGCAGAGAACATTAAAAAAGATAAAATTTTACAAGCCAAAGAGAAGTTTATTGAACTCAAAGCAGAGCATGAAAAAGTGATTTTGTCTAGAGACAAAAAAATGGCCGATGCTGAGAAAAGAACGCGAGACAAAGAGTCTCAAATTTCTAATGAACTATCCAAAAACAAGAAGCTGAATCAATCTTTGGAAAGTAAAGTCAAAGATTATGACCAGCGCTTGGACTATGTAGCCAAAAAGGAAAAAGAAGTCAAAAAACTACACCAGAATCAAGTACAGCAATTAGAAGTGATCTCTGGGTTATCGGCAGAAGATGCCAAAGAAGAATTGATGAAATCCCTAAAAGAGCAAGCCAAAACGGATGCGATGGGATTGATCCAAAACAGTATTGAAGAGGCAAAACTTACTGCACAACAAGAGGCAAAAAAGATTATCATCAATACCATTCAACGTATTGGAACCGAAGAAGCAATTGAGAATTGTGTATCTGTGTTTAATATTGAGAGTGATGATGTCAAAGGACGTATTATTGGACGAGAAGGGCGTAATATCCGTGCGATAGAATCGGCAACAGGAGTAGAGATTATTGTCGATGATACGCCAGAGGCGATTATTCTATCGTGTTTTGACTCGGTGCGACGTGAAGTAGCACGTTTGTCATTGCACAAATTAGTAACAGATGGACGTATTCACCCAGCTCGTATCGAGGAAATCGTTAAGAAAACGCGCAAGCAAATCGAAGAAGAGATTATTGAAGTAGGGAAGCGTACCGTGATTGACTTAGGGATTCATGGATTACATCCAGAACTGATCAAGACAGTAGGACGTATGAAATATCGTTCTTCTTACGGACAAAATTTATTGCAGCACTCTAGAGAAGTGGCAAAGTTATGTGGGGTAATGGCCTCAGAAATGGGACTGAACCCAAAATTGGCCAAACGTGCAGGTTTACTCCATGATATCGGAAAAGTACCCGAAACAGAAACAGAAACACCACATGCAATTTTAGGAATGCAGTGGGCAGAGAAATATGGCGAAAAAGGTGAAGTATGTAACGCTATAGGTGCTCACCACGACGAGGTAGAGATGACTTCTTTGTTATCACCAATTGTACAAGTTTGTGATGCCATTAGTGGAGCTAGACCAGGTGCCCGTAGACAAGTTTTAGATTCGTATATCCAACGTCTAAAAGATCTAGAATCCATTGCTTTTGGTTTTGGAGGTGTCAAAAAAGCCTATGCGATACAAGCAGGTAGAGAATTACGTGTGATTGTAGAGAGTGAAAAAGTAAATGACGAAAAAGCAGCAGCGCTTTCCTTTGAAATTTCACAAAAAATACAAACCGACATGACGTATCCAGGTCAGGTAAAAGTCACGGTTATTAGAGAAACAAGAGCGGTGAATATTGCTAAGTAATACAAAACTGTTTTTTTTGATATTGTAAAGCTGTTCTATTGATTTAGAGCAGCTTTTTTTGTTTACATTTAATGGGTGTAATTGCTAATTCGTTAAAAAATCAATTAGTTTTGAGATTAATACTTGCGATACGATTACTGTAGTTATTATACTATTACTTTGAAAAAGAAATAAAATAGGATGAAAGGAAATTCTACTAATTGATTTGAAATTATGAGTACGATCAACAATCTAGAAAAATTTATAGCACAAATTGAGAACAAGATACCTCCAATTGAAATAGAAATTAATGGGTATAAATTTGGTGATCGTTTTGAACTTATAAAAAACCAAAATGATGATTACAAAAACATTCAGGCGGTCAAATCGTTTGAAAATGTAATGTACTATAGATCAGAAATAAAAATAAATGAATTAGGAAGAATGTTTTTGGAAGTTCCATTTTTTGATGCTTCTTCGAGTATGGTTTACGAAAGCATTCAAAATAATTATGGAAAACCATATTTTCAATATTATCTAGAGGAAAATAAAGTATGTTACTATCCATCCTTAAAAATGATTGTTACGATAATCGAAGGGAAAATTGAAAATGGAATAACCATTGATATAGGTAATGTTGGTGATTTTACACTTCAAAAATATACTGCCCGAGATCTTTTAAGAGAATATGCGAATTATCCTATTGATTTTTTAGAAAAAGAAGTTGTTGAAGAAGAAAAATCTACCTGCCATGAAATTATAAATAACTATGAAAAAAAGATGCTTAGTGCTATTTTAAATGCATTTATTTCTGAGGGTAGTTTTAGGAATTTTCAAAATGGAGAATTTATTTTAAAGAGAGATCTTACAAAATATAAGGATTTGATAGAGGAGATAAATAATGACCTAAAAAATAAATTACGCCCAAGAACATATGAATCTTTGTTTACACATCGTAATATTTATAATGAACAAATCAAGCGAATATTTTATAGCTTATTAACAAACTATAAGTA
>CAZYRG010000157.1:0-7824 GCA_964650425.1 uncultured Flavobacteriaceae bacterium | reverse complement strand
TTCTTGGTGGAAGAAATGTTGCAATCTAATGGCGGTGTTTTTTCTAGAGGAGATGACTGGCAGCCTTATGCCATACAGGATAAAAACCTTATTACAGGTCAAAACCCAGCTTCATCAGGATTAGTTGCAGAAAAACTACTAGAAATTCTGTAATTTTTTTCTAAGCATACGCTTAAAAGCAATTATTACAATAGTACATTTAGTAGCTCCTGAACACTTTTCAGGAGCTATTTTTTTAATGAGTAGTCCTAGCCTTTTCTTCCATAGGTAACAAACAATGATAAATAAAACTATTTGTTGGGGTTGGAATTTCTAGTTTTTTCCCTTCTCGTACCAAATACCCATTAAAATTCTCTAATTCTGACGGACGCTCTGCCATAATATCGCGCTGCGTAGACGCTGTAGAATCATAGGGTTGTTTACTGATAAAATGCATGCATTGCGCCACAGCATTTTCCGATAGCTTCACCTGCTTTGCTTTTGCAATTTTATAGACTTCTGTAGCCGTTTGTTCCAAAATGGTTTTAGTTCCAACGTTTTCATACATTTTGCCCAATGTCGCTCTAGTCAATCCTCCTAACCCACTTACGGTAGCGATAAACATAAATTTGGTCCATATAGCCACATGAATATCCTCAGGAATCGTCGTTCGAAAATCTGCCTGGTCAAAAACCGCTTTAATAGCCATTGCACGTTGGGTTTTCTCACCATTTAATTCTCCAAAAAGCAATTCTGGATCATGTCCAAAATGGGAAATCACCCCGGGAGCTTCAATTTTACTATAAATTTTACACAAGCCCCCTAAAACATGCTTTGCTTCCAAAACGGTTAACAATTTATCCGCATTGTCTGCTCCATTTTGTAGCGGAATTACAACGGTAGTTTCTTTTAGCAAAGGTTTGATCAATTCACCAGCTGTTGCCACTTGCCAAGATTTGGTGCAAATCAGAATCACATCGGCTTTTTCTATGGCCGAAATAGTATCTGTTACTACATGTGGGTGTGTGACAAAATCTCCATTAAGGCTTTTGATCTGCAAACCATTTTCTTTAATCGCTTTTAAATGATCTCCCCGACAAAGCATGGATACCTTCAGTCCTGATTGTGCCAATCTTCCTCCATAATAGCCGCCAACACCACCAACTCCTATAATTACTATATGCATCTTATTGTTAATTATCTTTTATTATTTATTGTCATTGTCAAATAAAAGCTACTAATTAATTCACTTCAAATAATTTCACATCAAAAATAAGCACAGAATTTGCTGGAATAGCACCTACAGGAATGTTTTGATACCCCAATCGAGAGGGGATATAAAATGTAGCTTCTCCACCATTATTTAGCAACAATAACCCTTCTCTAAAACCAGGTATTAATTGATTAATATTTTCAAAAAAGACGCCCTCTGGTCCAGATTCATCAAAAACCGTGTCATCGGTTAGCGAACCTTTATAATACGTCTTTACTACAGAACTTGCGGTAACTTTATTCCCTTCTCCTTGTGACTCGATCGTATAGTATAATCCACTAGTTGTAGTTTCTGCGGTCAGCTCGTTTTCTTGTAAGTAGGTTTCTATGATGTTTTTATCAATTTCTGTAAAATCTTGTACAGGACCTATTTCTGGTAGAGATTCTTCTTGATCTGAAATACAGGAAACCAACAAGATTATACTGAAAATACTTAGAGTTATTTTTTTCATGTTTTTATTTTTAATTAGATATGTGTGTGTTTTATTTTTAAAATACGTTACAACGTAACAAATCACCTACTATCTCGTTTTCTAGGTGAGATCGTTCAAATGTAAAGTTTTATCTGGTATTTTTTTTAATTGGCTAAATAGAATCTTTGATGATTATTTTAATCATGTCGGTTTCAATTACCAATTCTTTACTATTTTTACCGAAACATTGTTTTTAAACAAATCATACCTATGAGTGCTTCTTTTGAAAAATACCAAAAACGCAGATTGATCTCTTCCTATTTTTCAGTAGTGATTAGTATCTCTTTGGTGTTATTTTTATTAGGGGTATTAGGTTTATTAGTTTTGAATACCAAAAAAGTTGCAGATCACTTCAAAGAAAAAATAGCACTCACGGTTTATTTAAAGGATAGTGCTAAAGATGTAGAAGTAAAGCAACTACAAAAATCGCTTAGCATGGCAGAATCCACCCGATCTGCGACCTATGTTTCCAAAGATCAGGCTGCAGAAGAACACAGTGCGGCCATAGGCGAGAATTTTCTGGAATTTTTGGGGTATAATCCCCTTCAGAATTCGATTGATATCTATCTAAAAGCCGATTTTGTTGCTCCGGAAAAAGTGGAGGAAATCTCTGCGGATTTAACCAAAAAAGATTTTGTAGACGAGGTGACCTATGACAAACCTCTGATCGCCTTATTGAATGACAATATCAAACGTATCAGTTTTTGGATATTAGTAATTACAGGACTTTTTACCTTTATTGCAGTATTACTTATTAATAGTTCGATCCGACTATCGGTATACGCTAAACGTTTTATTATCAAAACCATGCAAATGGTTGGTGCTACCAAAAAATTTATCAGGAGACCTTTTGTTGGCAAGAGTGTGCAGCTAGGCGTCATAGGGGCACTTGTGGCAATGGCTGGCATGGGTATGGTATTATACTACCTTGACAAATCATTCCCCGAACTGGGGCTCGTAAGCGACAAGGCGTTGCTCACCATATTGTTTATAGGAATCCTGTTAATGGGAGTTCTCATTACTTGGGTCAGTACCTATTTTGCTACGCAACGTTTCCTGAATTTACGAACGGATGAGTTGTATTATTAAAGAGTTTTGGGTTCGGAGTTATGGGTTTAGAGTCAGATGAAAAAATAGAAAAAACTAATACTATGTAATATCCCTCACCCTAGCCCTCTCCCAGAGGGAGAGGGAACACGATTTTCAACTCCTTCTCCCTCTGGGAGAAGGTTGGGATGAGGGCATGAATAAAACAAGCTAACGGCTAATAGCCAATAGCTAGAAGCTATAAAAAGACATGGAAAACAAGAAAAAAATAACAAACAACTTTAAATTCAAAGGGGATTTTGTGTTTGGAAAGAAAAATTACATCATGATGGGAATTGGACTAGCAGTTATTGCTTTGGGTTTTATCTTGATGGCTGGCGGTGGCAGTGATGATCCCAATGTTTTTAATCCAGAGATTTATAGTTTCCGCCGAATTCGTTTGGCGCCTACACTCGTCTTATTGGGTTTTGGGATCGAAGTCTATGCGATTTTACTCAACCCCAATAAATCGAACAAGTCCAAAAACTAACCTAGCCCCTATATCAAATGGATCTTATCGACGCAATTATTTTGGGAATCATCCAGGGACTTACAGAATTCCTGCCAGTATCCTCCAGTGGTCACCTCGAACTTGGAAAAGCTTTATTAGGTGATGATAGTATTCCTGAAGAATCGCTGCTTTTTACAGTCGTTTTGCATTTTGCAACAGCATTGAGTACGATTATCGTCTTTAGAAAAGATATTCTAGAAATTTTCAAAGGGCTCTTTCAGTTCAAATGGAATGAAGAAACCCAGTTTTCGGTAAAAATCATTTTATCTATGATCCCAGCAGTTTTGGTGGGATTATTTTTGGAAGAGCAATTAGAACAGCTCTTTGGCGGGAATATAGCTTTTGTAGGCTTTATGCTGCTAATTACAGCGGTACTACTATGGTTCGCTTCTAAAGCAAAAGACACCCAAAAACCTGTGAGCTATAAAAATGCTTTTGTGATTGGAATAGCACAAGCCATTGCCATGCTCCCTGGAATATCACGTAGTGGCGCTACCATTTCGACATCCGTATTATTGGGTAATGATAAAACGAAAGCTGCTCGATTCTCTTTTTTGATGGTAATTCCACTAATTTTTGGGAAAATCGCTAAAGACCTCCTGGGAGGTGAACTTACTATAAATTCTGGAAACACACTCCCAATGCTTGCTGGCTTTATTGCAGCCTTTGTTGCGGGATTAGCGGCTTGTACCTGGATGATTGCAATTGTCAAAAAAAGTAAACTCTCGTATTTTGCTATTTACTGCCTAGTAGTAGGGGTTCTAGCTATTATATTAGGGTATTATAATTAACCTCATGTTAGAAGCTGAAGACTATAAAAATGGACAAATTCTATTGGTAGACAAACCCCTAGAGTGGACCTCATTTCAGGTAGTCAACAAACTACGCTGGCTGATCCGAAAACAATTTAACATCAAAAAAATAAAAGTCGGTCATGCCGGGACATTAGACCCTTTGGCCACTGGCTTGTTAGTGATTTGCACTGGAAAGTTTACCAAACGTATTCCTGAATTACAAGGACAGATCAAAGAATATACGGGTACAATTACCCTAGGAGACACTACACCTTCATATGATCTCGAAACTGAAATAGACCAAAGTTTTCCTACGGATCATATTACGGATACAATCATTCGCACGACGACCACACAATTTACTGGAGAAATACAGCAATATCCTCCGATTTTTTCGGCACTCAAAAAAGATGGTAAACGACTCTATGAGTATGCTAGAGCTGGAGAAGAAGTAAAAATTAATGCTAGAACTGTGACGGTTCATGAGTTTGAAATTACAGGGATTGCTATGCCGAATGTACACTTTAGAATTGTGTGTAGTAAAGGTACTTATATTCGATCATTGGCGCATGATTTCGGAAAAGCATTGCAAAGTGGGGCGCATCTATCTACACTACGACGTACTAAAATCGGTGATTACTCCGTTATAGAGGCTGTAACACCCAAAATATTTGAGACAAAATTACATAGTGAAGATATTTCTGACTAACTTAGTTACTATAGAGATCTCACTATAGAATTGCCAACTGTAGCCAACCATGAATAACTTTTTTGATAAACATAAGGCGTTGATCATTACCTTTCTCTTTATGGGGGTATTGGTATTATCATTGAATGTCATAGCGCTATCCAACAAATCCGAAGCGCAAAAAGAACTTTTAATGGAACTAATTGCATTAGATCAATTGGCAGAGCAACTGCCCGAAGAGGTTCCTGAACCCATGCCAGAGCCGAAGCAAGTTTCTAGAATTAATAAAACACATCGCGCCTTTAACCGAGAAACCAAAATGGATCAAGAGGCTTTCGAACAGCGTTTGGCAGAACTCAACCAAAAATTAAGTGCTGGTTCGGAATCCGTAAGTGAATCTGCCGATAGTGAGAGTGGTACTGAGGCAATAGCCGAAAAAACTACGGAGGAGAAAAAACCAAATGATACTGGAAAAGGTAACGAAGAAGCAGAAACAAACATTAAAGAAACTGCTAATCATGACAGTTCCATCAGCTATAGCTTGGTTAAACGAAAAGCTACTAGGTTACCTAATCCTGTATATACTTGTGGTAATCGTGGTAAAATTGTTGTCAACGTTGTGGTAAATCAACATGGTCATGTCGTCGAGTCAGAAATCAATACTGCAGCTTCGAACTCCAACAATGGGTGCTTACATGATAGTGCCTTAAAATATGCTAGACGTGCACAATTCAGCGCTTCTGATCGTTTGCAACAACTGGGTACGATTACCTATTTATTTAATTATTGAGCAAGTAGTATTAAAAAATCTGCTATCACCGCCTGCCCCTTATTCTTATTATACCATTTTTGTAAATCTTCTTTGAACTCTGGGTCTAGTTTTCCATGCGCTGCTTTATAGTCATTGACCATTTGTGCGGCTTCGTTTGGTCTGGGGCCCCAAGTATATTTAACTTCTTTAGAAGCTGTATCATAAGCGACCAACTTTGGAATAGCACGTCCGCCGTTAGTCAAAAAATGATCCATTAACGCTTCATTTTCGTCACGCAATACCACCTTCATCTCAATATTAGGTGCCAACTCAGCGATTTTTTGCAGTACAGGTATATTGTGTGCTGCATCACCACACCAACTCTCCGTAAGGACGATCCATGTAAGATTTTGGGTCGTTTTTTTAAAAATAGCCCCAGCTTCTTCGGTTATTTTTACTGTTTTGTCCCAACGCTTCATCCTGCGATCATTAAGAAGGGTATAATTGACTAAATCTTCTCCTTGTTCAGCGCCCGTTGTTTTCCCTTCTGCAACCAATGTGCTAACCAATTCTCGGAATTCTTGATAACTTTGTCCATTTTGGATTCCTTTTTCAATAAGCTTGGTGATATCTGTAGTAAGGGTATTCATAGATCTTTTTTATTAGTATTGGATAGTTAAGACGTATTTTATGTCTAAAACTTACTACTTTTAGCATAAAGCTTCTATTTTTTATAAAAAAAGTGGTTTACATAACAACCAAAAAAGGAACTAAAATGACAAAACATCGCTGCGGTTGGTGCATAGGAGACACTTTGTATGAAAGTTATCATGATAACGAATGGGGCACCCCACTGTATGATGATGATTTATTATTCGAGTTTTTGATTTTAGAAACTTTTCAGGCTGGCTTGAGTTGGATCACCGTTCTGCGTAAACGTGAAAATTTCCGTGTTGCTTTCGACCGTTTTGATTATAAAAGGATTGCCAAGTATACAGATGCTAAAAAAGAAAGCTTATTACAAGACGCTGGAATCATTCGTAATCGCCTAAAAGTAAATGCGACTATCTCCAATGCACAAGCTTTTCTCAAAATCCAAGAGGAATTTGGAAGTTTTAGTGACTATATCTGGGGGTTTGTTGACAACAAGCCGATCAAAAATGCTTGGAAACATCATAAGGAATGCCCCGCTAATACGCCCTTGTCAGATACGATTAGTAAAGACCTCAAAAAACGAGGTTTTAAATTTGTCGGTTCAACCGTTGTTTATGCTTTTATGCAAGCAGTAGGAATGGTTAATGATCATGTGGTGGATTGTTTCCGGTATGATAAAGTGTGAAAATTGAAAGTTGGAAGCTAGAATTTTTTTGAGTCATAAATCCGTTTTATACCTTCAAATACTCCAAAAATGCTGTTCTATAAATTTCGTCAGCCCCCAAACTTGCTAAATGCTCCGTATACACTTGACAATCGATCAATTTGTAATTTTGTTCTTGCAACTGTTGTACCCAAGTGATAAACCCAACCTTGGAAGCATTACTCACGGTACTAAACATACTTTCACCACAAAATACTTTTTGCTCAGGTAAGTCAATCCCATACAACCCGCCGACGAGTTGTTCTTCTTGCCAAACTTCTACAGAAACGGCATGTCCTAATTCATGGAGTTTGATATACGCAGCAATCATGTCATCCGTAATCCAGGTAGCTTCTTGGCCAGCTCTAGGAATCCCCGAACACGCCCTAATCACTTTTTCAAAAGCTTTGTTGATCGTCACTTCGAACAGTTCTTTTCGTAGCAGCTGCCGCATGCTTTTACTTACTTTTAGCGCTGAAGGAAAGAGTACCATTCTAGGATCTGGACTGTGCCATAAAATTGGTTGGCCCGCATTATACCATGGGAAAATTCCATTTTGATAGGCCAATAACAAACGTTCAGGACTCAGATCACCTCCAATGGCTAACAACCCACTTTCATCAGCAAGATGTGGCGGCGGAAATTCGAGATGTTGATTGAGTAAATACATGAACTGTCATCATACTAAAAAACAAGAATCCGACGAAAGGCCGGATTCTTTTATGATATATCGCATTTAAAGTCCCTAGAAAGGAAGATCATCATGCTCTTCTGTATTCAAATTTGTTGCAGGCTCAAAAGCTTGTGTTGGAGCAACTGGTGGTGGTACATTAGCTGCAGGAGCTGCTGGCTGCAGACTCTCGATACGCCATCCTTGTATAGAATTAAAATACTTGGTTTCTCCTTGTGGATT